>NZSO01000027.1 GCA_002696885.1 Verrucomicrobiales bacterium
CTGGAACATCTCCAGAAACAATTCTTTTTGCAAGACCCTCTACTATGGCTGTCTTACCAGTGCCTGGCTCACCAATAAGAACTGGGTTGTTTTTGGTTCTACGTGATAAAACTTGCATGATCCTTCTGATTTCATCGTTTCTACCGATAACTGGATCAATTTTTCCGTTACTTGCCAATTGGGTTAAATCTTGCCCATACTTCTCTAAAGCCTGATAACGAGATTCAGGATCAGGACTATCAACTTTCTGTGATCCTCTTAACTTCATAATTTCTGTAATTAGCTTTTCATAATCAACATTGAATTGATCTAACAGGTCTTGGACAGGACCGCTTAGTTTGCAAAATGAAAGGAGTAAGTGCTCGACGCTCAAATAATCATCAGCCATTTTGTTTTTTTCATTTTCAGAATCTTCTAAAACGGTTAACAAATCATTACCCAATGATGGAGTAGACACTGAACCAGTAACTTTTGGCAAAGATTCAATACTCCTAGACACTTCATTATCAATATCCTCAAATGGTACAGAAAGACTTTGAAGAATAGGTCGCGCTATACCCTCTTTTTGGGTGATAATCGCATGAAAGAGGTGTAAAGGGTGTATTTCTGAAGCTTTGTTAAATGAGGCCTTTTCTTGGGATTCGGCCAAGGCTTCTTGCATTTTTGATGTCAGCTTATTCAAATTCATAATTTATATCCCTTAAATCATAACACATTAGTGTACACTAATCCACAAAAATCATATCACTTTAGTGTTCGCTAATTAAATTGAATAAATAAATATGATTTTACCTACTAAATTTCAGGCATTTACATTCAATTAAACGCATTTAACAAAATTAAATTTGATTGTTTTTAAACAAACCCAAATAAATTCTAATATCTATTTCTGGTAAAATAATCTAACCCACGAGGTAATCAAATAACACCAACCTAGGGGCGATTCGCATAGACTTCCTTATAATAATCAATATTAGAAAGCTTGGAAGCTGCTGCATCATCTATGATGACTTTAACTCTCTGATGCAGTTGCAAAGCACTAGCTGGAACCATAGAGGTTATAGGACCCTCCACAGACTGAGATATAACATCTGCTTTCCCCTCTCCAAACGCAAAAAGCAAAACGGATCTCGTATCAAGGATCGTCCCAACACCCATCGTTATGCAATGCCTCGGCACATCATCGACACTGTCAAAAAAGCGAGAATTATCCTCTATAGTTTCACCGGTTAAAGTTTTCATCCTAGTCCTTGAGCTTAATGACGAGCAAGGTTCATTAAACCCAATATGACCATCAGATCCAATCCCAAGAATCTGCAAATCAATCCCTCCACTTTTCGTAATCAATTCCTCATAACTCTCACATTCTGATTGAACATCATCAGCCAAACCGTTTGGAACATGAGTTGCATTCAGGTCTACATCAACTTCATTAAAAAGTTGTTCCTGCATAAAGTATCGATAAGAACAAGGGTGGTCAGCAGACAACCCAATATATTCATCGAGATTAAATGTTGTAACCTCTGCAAAACTTAGATTATTTTCTTTATGAAGTCTTATTAGTTCATTGTAAACTGGAACTGGAGTACTTCCAGTTGCTAAACCTAAAACACATTTTGGATTGTCACGTATAAGGTTAGCAATGATGCCCGCTCCCAGATATGCACATTCTTCTTTTGTTGGCAAAATAATGACTTCCATACTAATTCATTAAAAAAAACGATCGAGATTGGATTCAACTTCACATCTGAATTTTTCGATATAACTTAATACATAGTCCTTAACATCCATTTCCGAGTACTCAACTAAAGGCGTCAAATCCATTGCAAAAGTTAGCTGTTCTATACGGTCCTGTCCACCTGCATGGAAGAAGGTAGCATTTGCATATCTTCGACCTACTGCGGCACGATCATATCTTTTACCACCAGTTATTTGACTATCGAAAATACCGACAAGAGCATTGGCTAGATTCTCTCTTTTGCTTACATCCAAAGCCACTTTATCTTCATCCGGCATCCAGTCCAAATCACGCCAGACCTCACAACCCAAAATACGCTTGGGTCTTTTTTCACTTGGCAGCTCCCTCATCACATGTATAGCCGCAGACAAAACTGCAATGTGTGTGTCATGTTTGTCGGCAGGGTTATGTGTGTAGACAATTTCAGGTTGGCAGAAATCAAAAACAGAAGAAAGATCGTCCCGCAAATGATTCTGCCCATCATCTTGCATTATTTGATCACTCTCATATGCCAATTGAATCATGGCTCCATACTTTCCGACCATGGCAGCCTGGCGTTGTTCATTTTTTCTTATATCGGCCATCTCTTCGTCGGTACAATCTGAGTATGGACCAGAGCGAGAACTCCCCCTGCCATCAGTTACTGTAATCCCTGAAAACCACTTGTCCGTCTTTCTGTAACCATAGCAGCCCACGATCCCATGGTAAGCCATAATCTCAAGATCGTCTGAGTGAGCACCAATCGCTAGGTGGGTCGTTCTCGCCAAGGCTTCTTGAGCTGAGGTTCCATCTGAAATAAAAGTGTCTGCCAAGGAATTATGAAAAGGATTTATCAATGGATTGATTTAAGCGGGTTTGGATAAAGTAAATACTTATCCTCTACACCATCTATTTACCAGCAAAAGATGTTAATGAAATAGAGCGTCCTAATTCTTCTCTTTTTCAATAATAGCTTTTGTAGAATTAACCCATTCAATGAATTCTGCTTTTTTCCCTTTTTTGTCATCATCGAGGGATTTGTTAGCTAATTCTAGTACAAGGTCATAGGTGGCCTCAGTAATATTGCTTGGATTATCAAGTATTTTTCCATATCCAAGGACAGAGGTCGCGAATTGTGTATCCACACTGGATCTCTCAATCGATTTAATGGAATTATAAAACACACTAGATGAAATTAATTTATTCGTTCCGGTGTAGGGGTTAAAATAATCGATACTTACGGAACCAATTTCTGAATCCTTAACGCTCTCTTCATTAATTGTTTTAATATTTCCACTTGCTGGAATGAGTTCATAAAGAACAGTAATCGTTTGCCCTGAAAGAAGAACATCTTGATCAAGCGGTTCAGGATTATCACCTGTAGAGGAATTTGACTCTCCTATTAATCGGTATCCTGAAACTTTTTTAGGATTAAACTCCACTGACATTTTTACGTCAGTCAAAAGCAATTTCTCCTTAGATCTAGGATTACTCTGATCAGCAACACTCAATCCAACTCGAAGCAAGTAGTTTGCTTTAGACCACGGAGAGATAATTATTTCAGAGTCAACTGCGAATAAATCATCTTCACTCGGTTCACTATAATTGTAGTCAAAGGCATTGATTAATTCACCAACGTTAATTTTGTCACTGCTTGGCAAACTCCCTGCAAGAATTCCTAACCTAAGTTCATCATAGGATTTTGATCCAATGTTGGCAGGAAAGACTGATAACCTATTGGTTAATATTGCCGGATTCTTAAACTCGTACCCGTCAAATGTGATGGTGTTTTCTGTTACTGATAGACCAAGATTAACCTCTTGGTATCTGAGAGATCGACTGAACTCGACGGGATTAGACCGAATCTGCCGGCTAAACCATTGACCTTTCTTTTTGTTAACCTTTTTATCATTTTCAACCATCGTAATAGAAAACAACCCATCATTCTCAAGAGATCTCTTACTCATTTCATGGGGCTTGAGGTCTTTTTGATGAAGCAAAACCATAACTAATATGATTGCAGCGGCGGCTGTTACTAAACTTGTAATGATAGTCTTTTTGATATGTCTTTTCCCATTTTTAACATTTTGCGACGTTCCTTTGGGATCAAAAGACAACAACTTCGTTGGCAAATCATCTTCTCTCTGTGTCACCGCAAGCAAACCTGTCTTCTTATAAATATTATTTTTTTGTTCATCAGTTAACCCAATGTCAGGCTCCAAATTAAACGATTTACGAATAAGAACCGTCTCATCAGTCACCTGCCTGACAAATTCATTGAAATCAGAATTATCAGACAACTCTTTTTCTTTTGGAGACATTTTATCACCAACATCTTCATTGAGCGCGTAGGTGGTTAATTTAGGATCATCTTGATCTATCATATATTTAATTTTTTACTTTCTTAAATTTTTCTTTCATACCTTCTCTCAATTTTTTGAGAGCACTGTGAACAACAAAACCAACATTGCTAATTGAAATACCAACAGCCTCGGCAATTTCTTTATAACTAAGATTAGATTGAAACTTCAAACGCATGACCTCTTTCTGCCTAGCGGGTAGTTCCTGAATAAGTGAATAGAGAATTTTTATTTTTTCATCAATTTCCTCTCTTCCCTCTATAATACTAATCACTTGAAAAGGGTTATCATCACTCGAAGCAATCGAAGAAATTTGTTCCTCATCGAGATTTGTGACCCTTTTATTTTTTTTTATTAAATCAAAACAATGATTCCTGCAGACAGTAAACAGCCATGATTTGACTTTTTGATCCACTTTTTCGGGATCTTGTTTGTAAAGTTTAAGAAAAGTTTCCTGCACCACATCCTGAGCCTGCTCCAAATTGTGTAAGATGCTTAAAGCATACTTTGTGAGAGGGACTTCATAGTCTGACATGGCTCTTCTCAGGAGAAGGGCTGCTGGATCTATGACCCTAGGACTTTCTGACATTGATTTGATGGCTTTTACATCTTTCAAAACGCTCAAAAGTAGAAATTATTAGGCTAAACAATGAAAAAAATCATCACTCAACTAAATCTAGGCCAAATCCCGTGAAAATCGAGTGGCATCAGATGTTGGTAACGTATATATATAATGTAATTATTTTGATAAATGCCTAAAAATTCTCACAAACCTGAATCAAACAACCTAAGTAGAAGAAACATTATCTCTGGAACCGCTGCACTGGCTGGTTCCGCTTCAATCTCTTTGCCAAACATTGTCTCAGCAAAGCCAAACAAGAGCCCATTAAAGCTGGGGCTAATTGGATGTGGAGGCAGAGGAACTGGAGCTGCCAACCAAGCTCTTACAGCGGATCAAGACATTACACTTACCAGCGTTGCTGACGTTTCCGAAGCTAATGCTAACGGATCCATAAACAATCTTAAAAAAAGACATGAGGAAAAAGTTGTCACTCCAAAAGTATTTGTTGGAATTGATGCATACAAAAAAGTCATCGCTGAATCAGATGTTGTAATTTTAACAACTCCTCCTGGGTTCCGACCCATGATGCTTCGTGAAGCTGTTGAAGCAGGAAAACATGTTTTTTGTGAAAAACCTGTTGCCGTTGATGCAACTGGTGTCCGCTCTGTTATTGAGTCAGCAAAAATAGCAAAAGAAAAACAGCTTAGTTTAGTTTGTGGCTTTTGCTGGAGATATCACTATGCTAGAAGAGCCCTCTTTGAAAAAATTCATGATGGAGCTATTGGGGATGTGACTAATATGTTTGCAACTTATTACACAGGCCCGGTTAAACCAATGCCACCTGCTGATAGAAGACCCGAAGGAACAAGCGACGTCGCATGGCAAGTTCAAAATTGGTACAACTTTGGATGGCTATCAGGTGACAGCTTGGTTGAACAGGCAGTACATAGTGTTGATAAAATAGGATGGGCGACAAATGATATTGACCCAATAAGTGCAGTAGCCACTGGAGGGCGTCAAATAGCTGCCGAGGGAGGAAACATCTATGATCATTTCCATGTCGTTTATGAATACCCAAACAATGTTATATGTCACTTGGGTTCACGCCAACAAAGAGATTGCTATGGAGAAAACCATGACTACATCAATGGAACCAAGGGAACAGCTCTCATTGTTAGAGGTAATTGTGTCATTAGGGGAGATGAAAACTGGCGTGCTGGCCCGGATCTGAATAATGACATGTATCAAACTGAACACAATGAACTCTTTGAATCCATTCGTAAAGGTGATGCCAAAAATGATGGGGAGTGGATGGCTCACAGCACAATGCTTGCGATTCTTGGTAGAATGGCAGCCTACACTGGGCAGAAAGTCACTTGGGAAGATGCGCTTAATTCCAAAGAGGATCTGGCGCCAGACAATCTAAAATGGAACGACAAATTTGACCCAGGTGGCGTCCCAATGCCTGGAAAGAATAAATTGGTTTAATATCAGAAGAAACTAAACTCAATATTTTGAAAACCTCGATGCTGAGGATTCTTATTATATTAATAACTGCATTGACTGTTAGTCATGGGGCTGTCGATTTCGAGAGAGACGTTCAACCCTTGCTTGAAAAGCATTGCCTAAAATGTCACCGAGAAGACTACAAGAAGTCTGATTACAAGATCGAAACGAGATCTGCAGCACTAGCCGACGACATCATCATTCCAGGAAATGCTGATGAGAGTATATTCATAGAGTTAATTGAATTAGATGACGATGATCCTGAGGTAATGCCTCCTGCGAAAGAGGTCCGAATGACAATCGAGGAAAAAAAAATCCTCAAAGATTGGGTCAATGAGGGCGCAAAATGGGACGAAAAAATCGTCCTCAAAATGCCCACAACCATCGACTTCAAAAGAGACATTGACCCGATACTCAAGAAATTAGGAAAAGATGAAATAGAGAAATTAAAAAAATGGATCAAGTCTGGAGCGGTATGGCCCAAAGAAAATAGCGAGCTTACCAAAAAACTGCATTCCAAAATAACATCATCTACTCAAGTAAAACTTGAGTCAGAGATGAAAGACTACTCTACCAAGATTCCTGAGTCCGGCGCTGAGTATCACATGATAGCCGTTCCAGGTGGGGAATTTAAAATGGGATCTAACGAAAAGGAAAGAGGCCGCCAAAAAAGTGAAGGCCCCCTAAGAGAAGTCAAAATTTCTCCATTCTGGATTGGGAAACATGAAGTAACTTGGAACGAATATGAAAAATTCATGATTGATGGAGGTCGAAGAAACAAAGATGGCACAAAACAATTTCCCAGCCCAGATGATTCAGATGTTGATTTAATTTCCAGACCAACAAAACCCTATGTAGAAATGACTTTTGGTATGGGGAAAGATGATTATCCCGCGATTAGCATGACACAGCACGCGGCATTACAATATTGTAAATGGCTAAGTGCCCAGACCGGACATTTTTATAGGTTACCAACCGAGGCAGAATGGGAATATGCTTGCCGGGCCGGTACGGAAACAATGTATTCATTTGGCAATAAAGAAAATGACCTCCACAAATATGGATGGTTTATCGACAATTCAAATTTCAAGTATCAGAAAGTAGGCAAGAAACTTCCCAATCCATGGGGCATTCATGACATGCACGGAAACGTTGCAGAGTGGACAATGGATATACTTTCTCAAAAGGGCTACGACCCAAAACAAACTCTTGATCCTTGGGCCAGAGGAAACGATTTATATCCTAGGGCAGTCAGGGGTGGATCTTGGAACGATTTTCCCGACGCACTAAGAAGTGCCTCAAGATTAGGTTCTTCGAAATCTTGGAAAGTTCAGGACCCTCAACTGCCTAAAAGCATTTGGTACCACACAGACACTCAGTGGTTGGGCTTTCGAATCGTACGCCCGCTGAAAATTCCATCAGTAGAGGACATGGATTTGATATGGGAAACAGGCATTGACCATGACACACTTGAATAGATGCTTTCTATTTTCCTTTTTAAGTCTTTGCTCAATTTTGAATGGTAACGACAATGGGAATCGCCTTAAAACATTCACGCACCCATGCATGGGTACCCTTTTTAAAATTTCCGTGGATTCTGAATTACCTCAGGATAAATTAAACAAAATAGCAAAAGGCGCCTTTAGTATTGCTGACGCTATGGATCAAAAGTTCTCTGACTATTCGGCAGAAAGTGAGATCTCAAAATTTAATGAGCTCCCGCAAAACTCACCATTCAAATTAAGCCATGATTTTTTTGAACTTCTAAATATTTCAAAAGAATATCACAAACAGACAAGAGGCACATTTGAACCCGCATCCGGTGCGTTGACCCGTTTATGGAGACTGTCGAAAAGAATAAAACGCTTACCTGATCAAAAAACTCTAGACCTTGCAATTCAAGCTAGCCGTTTTGATAATGTTATAATCGACAAAACAACAAGGGCTGCGACAAAGAAAAATTATATGACACGCCTTGATTTTGGTGGAATTGCAAAGGGCTATACAGCCGATAAAATGTTAAGCTACATGAAAAATGAAGGCCTTCACGCGTGCAGCGTCTCAGCAGGAGGCGACATTGTTGTTGGTAATGCTCCTGCGGGAAAATCTCATTGGGTTGTAAAAATCAAGCCCTACGGTGATTTAAGTTCTGAATTCATGTCACTAAAGCTCTGCAATCAAGCCGTATCAACCTCTGGTAATATTGAACAATCCGTAACCATCGGGGATGATAAATACTCTCATATAATTGACCCAAAGACTGGCCTTGGCATAAAAGGCTCGCATGCTGTAACTGTCATTTCTCCAAAGGGCGTTATTTCAGACGTATTGGCAACATCAATCAGTATATTAGGTTTTGATGGGTTAGAACTATTAAAGCAATTTCCAGACTCCGAAGCGGCAATTATTGATTTTAAGGACGAAAAAAAGACAGTCAAAAAGAGTCCAAATTTTAACAATAATCTTAAATAATTTATATCTACTTTCAGAGATAATTCCGTATAATCTGAATAAGTAGTTTTATGAGCTGTAAAAAAATAGAAAGATTTTTGGCTATCTTTGCTATCTTTCCATTACTCCTATCATCAGCTAAAACACAACCATCAATAAAGAATGTTATAAAGTCTCAAGATGGAGTAATCAGTCTAAGATTCTTCCTCCCAGATGACCGTTATGGAGTGTTACATCATAGCAATTCATTGTCCGAAATTGGTCGACCTGTTTCAATGGTTAATGGAAACAATAACATTGTCCAGCTCCATGATGAAATAGGAACTAACTCGAATGGTTTCTTTAGGATTAGAACCTACGATAAATCCGATTTATCAGATATTGATAATGACGGTATTTCTGATTCCATTGAATTAGATTCTCTTGGTAAATTCAACCCTCTCAATCCAGCCGCTCCGATAAGTATTACTAGTGGGAGGCAGTTTTTACCGGATCAAGAAACATTTGATTCATTATCACATCGCGACAACTTTCCTGGCTCAAAAGACATCAGGGAAGTGAAATTTTTGATTTTTGATGTTCATACCAATTCCAAAAAACTATATTTGATTAACAGTAAAAGGTACCAATACCATTTCACTTTCAGTAGAGACGCGGTGGGGAGATACTCTGATAACACTAATTTCAATAATCAGACCTATTTCACTAACGATAGAAGAAAAAATGTGGCTGGAAGCATCGTTTATCACCCCAATTATATTTCTGATCATGGAACTGAAGGTATCTACACCATTGAATTTTGGCCAGCGGACCCAGTCGCATTTAAATTCGTAGAAACAACTTATTCAATGATCACCTCTGCAATGCCTTTTTTAAGAGGTAAGGTGGCTTATCATCCTTCGAGTGAAACTCAGCGTTCGTTATATCTTAGAGAAATTAATGAGTACAACGATTCACGTGTCCGGGTCATCAACACCAATAAACTGTTAGGTAATATAACCTACAACGCTTTAAATACTGGAGAAGCATTCGGCAAACTTAAATTTATATCAGGAGCTCAAAGCATTTCATTTAGAGATATCGTCATTCTTGAGAACATCCCAAACGACATCACTCACGTTTCAGGAATTATATCAGAGCAGAACCAAACTCCCCTCTCACATATCAATCTGAAAGCAAAGCAAAATGGGACCCCCAATGCTTTTCTTAATAATGCATCTCAAGACCCAAAGATAGTTCCATTCATAGGTAAAAATGTTCACCTTAAGATAGGCCCAGATAATCTTGAAATTCGTCTAGCCTCGCAAAATGAGTTAGACAATTATTTTGAAAAAATTCGCCCCTCAAAAATTTCATACCCACCAAGGGATTTGGAATATGTTAATATCAGAAGCCTTTCAAACCTTAGTTATCCGATGTCAGATGCCTATGGTTCTAAAGCTTGCAACTTGGCAGAACTAAAGAGAATAGTACCATCTGTTGCCCCCAACGGTTATGCCGTGCCATTTCATTTTTACCATGAATTCATGCTTCATAATGGCTTTTATTCAGAGGCTCAAAAAATGATCAACAATTCACTATTTCAAACTTTTCCATCGGTTAGAGACAAGCGTCTCAGAGAATTTAGAAATAAAATCAAAGAGACAGGGATATTGCCAGGATGGATGCTTGATAAACTCAAGACAATGCAAGATTCATTTCCGGTTGGAACAACACTCAGAGCCAGATCAAGCACGAACAATGAAGATCTACAGGGTTTTAACGGTGCAGGATTGTATGAATCCTATAGTCATTATGCTAATGAAGGACACTTTTCAAAAACCGCTAAACAAGTTTGGGCAGGTCTTTGGACATATCGCGCATTTGAGGAAAGAGATTTTTGGAAAATTGACCATTTAACTGCATCAATGGGCATTTTAGTTCATCCTAATTACAAAGGTGAACTCGCTAATGGGGTTGGGGTGACAAAAAACATATATATCCCGGGACCAGGATGGGACGGACATTACATCAATGTACAAAAAGGTGATGACCTTGTCACTAACCCCTCCAAAGGATCCATCCCAGAAGAATACATCATCGCCAATTTGGGTTTTGGATCAAATTATGAAATACAATACATCAGAAATTCCAACCTTATAAAAGACGGCGAGAGAATCCTCAGTAGAGATGAAGCACTTAGATTAAAAGATTATATGGATATCATCCACAGTCACTTCAAGGGACTTTACAGGGGAAATTCATCATTCGCTATGGAAGTAGAATTTAAAATAATAGAAGGTCGAAAATTCATCATTAAACAGGCCAGGCCTTGGATCGAGTAATAATTTAAATACAATTTAAAGATTTATTTTTCTGCCTAAGTGATGAAAAAAACCTTTCAATTAGTTAATTTTTAGATGAATTGATAACAGTGAAAATTAAGGACGCTCTCAACAGTAAAAATTCCATTCAAGAATTAAGTGTAAAAGGATGGGTCAGAACAAGAAGAGACTCAAAAGGATTCTCATTCATCTCAATTAATGATGGAAGTTGCCTTGCTAATATTCAAGCGGTTGTGGATGAAGGAATACCCGGCTATGAAAACATCCAAGACGCAACCACTGGAGCCTCTATAATTGTTACAGGCGAACTCATTGAATCTCCGGGCAAGGGACAATCATGGGAAATAAAGGCAAACAAGATTGTTGTCACGGGGCTTTCAGATGAGAGCTATCCACTACAAAAGAAGGGACACACCCCAGAATTTTTGAGACAGATTGCTCACTTGCGGCCAAGGTCGAATCTATTCGGGTGTGTTTTCAGAACCCGCTCCAGATTAGCTTATGCCATTCATAATTTTTTTCAGGAAAAGGGTTTTGTTTATATTCATACACCAATCATAACAGCAAGCGATTGTGAGGGTGCTGGTGAAATGTTCAAAGTCACCACACTTGATGGTGATGAAAAGGCAGCTGAAAATGATTTCTTCGGAAAGCCAACTTTTCTTACCGTAAGCGGCCAACTCGAAGTTGAGGCATTTGCTTGCTCTTTATCGAACGTATACACTTTTGGCCCCACGTTCAGAGCAGAGAATTCAAACACGACTCGACACGCATCTGAATTTTGGATGATTGAGCCTGAAATGGCATACTGTGACCTTATCGGTGACATGGACCTTGCCGAGGAAATGATTCAATATCTCATTAAAGATATAATAAAAAATTGCTCTGAGGATTTAGGTCTCTTCTCCAAGTTTGTTGATAAAGAATTATTAAACAGACTAAACTCGGTTTCTGAGAATAATTTCGAACGCATCAGCTACACTGATGCAATCAAAATTCTAAAAGACTCCAAAGAATCTTTCGAACATCCAATAGAATGGGGTGTTAATCTACAAACTGAACACGAAAGATTCCTAACCGAGCAACACGTAAAAGGACCAGTCACCGTTTTTGATTATCCAAAATCCATTAAACCGTTCTATATGCGAGCTAATGATGACGGAAAAACCAGTGCAGCAATGGATCTTTTAGTTCCTGGAATTGGAGAAATCATTGGTGGAAGTCAACGAGAAGAACGTCTTGATGTACTCCTTCAAAATATGGAAAATCACAAAATATCCAAAGAAGATTACTATTGGTACTCAGACCTAAGAAAATACGGTACAGTTCCTCATTCAGGGTTTGGACTTGGATTTGAAAGAATGCTTATGTTTGTGACTGGAGTGGGAAACATAAGAGACGTCATTCCTTTTCCAAGAACTCCTGGAAATGCTGATTTTTAATCATATGAAATTATTCACGATATTATTACTTATTTGTTTGAGCAATACTTATGCCGCGTCTGTTCGAGAGGGTTCGGTTGAAGTCGAACTCGTAAGTTCAGTCAATTGTGTATCTCCAGGCGAAACGATAGACATTGCTCTTAGAATTAAACACGACAAGGGATGGCACACCTATTGGAAAAGCCCTGGAATAGTTGGCGTTCCGACTGGTATTGATTGGAAACTGCCAAATGATATTGAGGTCAGCAATATAATGTGGCCTCAACCTCAAAATGTTAAAATGGGACCGTATAATGCCTACGGATATAATGGAGAGATTTTTCTAATCATGCAGTTAAAGGTATCAGCAAAAGCTAAACCTGAATCTTCACAATTACTAAAAGCAAGAGCAAGCTGGATGTGTTGCTCAAAAACCTGTCAGCCTGGTTTTGCCGATCTCATTTTACCGATTAAAATATCAAATCAAAAGAAAGTGGCCACAAGTTGGTCAACTCTCATCAAGAAATCGAAGGCTTCATTTCCTGTCCCGCTAAAAGAATACAAAACTGAAGCAATTCGATCAGGCAAGGAGTTGACACTTCATCTAATACCTGCCAGCAAGAAGCAAATCAATTTCCCAAAATCCCTGCAGTTCTTCAGCAGTGATGGCCTTATTCACTCGGACGTCAAACAAACAGTAAAAAAACTCAAAAATGGATCAATTCAAATGGTGATGTCTATTTCTGAATTCGGCCCAAAGAATCAAAATATATTGGAAGGCATTTTATACTCCAAAGGGGGCTATGATGAATCCTCAAACATGAGACCTTACCTTGTGAAAACGAATATTAACTCCAAAACCCAGAGTTAATTATCTTATGATCATACTTGATCATTATATAAAAAGTCAGATATCAGGGATCACTTTTTATCTCTCCCAACACATCGTTGCTATGGTACGAAAGCTGCTGTTAAGACTATTGAAGTCTCGGCCGGGTAATAAGGTCTATACCTTTTATTTAATGCNATTTTAAAAGCAAANCAACGACCAAGGTTNAAAAAGATGAANATTGATACATNNCCCTCTTTCTCNNCCATGAACAAACTNCAATCTCNGGTTTCCGCGACCTTTCCGCTNAAAGCAAATTCCAAGTAGCCACCAAACACCATGATCTTCAATTTTCTNCGAAAGATTTTTTATTCGGNACTGNCAGTCAGCTNCATCGCTCTACTAGCTCTGGTTCTCNGNTCGCATNATGCCTTTTCCCAAGCTAATAATATTGTGACACCCAGGGACNTNGGATCACTCGGTGATGTTAGTTGGGGATATCTGGAATTTGAGGTANNGGGGCAACCAAACATTGGGGAGTTNTTTCCGATACTGCCCGATACTGAGATAGCACTTTATGANTCNNGGGGAAAAGTTCTTCTNNAAAATGACAACATCAACTTCTTTCTTGGNAACTTCAATAGTAGGATTANNTGGAAAAATCCAGTTGCTGGCCAATACTATCTAGCCGTCGGACTAAANAACACCGAATTTAAAGAGCAATTTTTGGTAACCACNACATCAACCAGCTCGGGCCGTTACTTGTTGACGACCAGCCGCGAGAATACTCCTCCTGGCAATCCAACATTTAACCCAATTATGCCTGGTAAAGTTCCTGCCAATGGAGTCGTATTTTATAAATTTACAATTACTGATCGCCTCAACGATCTCGATGGTGACGGTATTTTTAACTCTGTTGAGGATCAATATGACTGCCTTGACAAAAATGTCGCGGATGCTGATAAGGACCCTGATAGAGATGGTCTGTCCAACATTGCGGAATTGAATTTAGGAACCGATCCCTGTAAACCTGATAGCGACTTTGACGGACTCACTGATGGCGAGGAAGTCAAACGAATCGTATCAGGGCAACCCGCACCGACAAACCCTCTTGATGACGACACAGACGGCGATGGCCTATCAGATGGATTTGAAACGGGAACAAGAATTGTAAATGGGATGACAGATTCCGGAACAGATCCCCTGCTTGCCGATACAGATGGCGATGCGGTTGGGGATTTGAAGGAATTGCAGATCGGCACTGACCCCTTTAATCCTGATACGGATGGAGATGGCTCTGCTGATGGGGTCGAGATTGCCAGACAAACAGATCCTCTCGACGGAATACGCGCAAGTGACCAACAGGCCAAGCTCATCGACATAGAATATAAGTCGCAGGGACTTATTTCGATGACTTGGGAAACAACTGCGTCGGTGGACTATCAACTTCAGAAATCAAGGAATCTTAAGGAGTGGGAGAATTTAGGAACCCCAGCAATTGCAACCAGCGATATTTTTACTTACAGCCAGCCGTACTCCGGCGGACGCGAGTTTTTCAGACTGAAAAGTGTTCCCGCCCCTTACCTTGATGGAAAGAGTCCGTTACATGCGATTAGTCTCGGAAGCGTCCCAGCTGGCGACCTCTTCCTTTACACTTGGGGCTCAGCTTTCATTGACACCGTAATGGTTCTATACGATTCGAATGGAAACTTTCTTAGTTTCAATGATGATATTTCTGACACCCTCCGTTTGAGCGTCATCAGGGGCTTTTTCCCACCGGGCACTTACTACATGGCAACCGGTAAATTTCCCTTACTTTTTCGACCCAATGAATCCATACCATTCTACGTCGCTGGGACACCTGGCCTAACGGACGAACTTACTATTAACGTCTTCGGTGATGATATTGAGGCTGGCATACTCCAGAGCGCCTCTGGAGTTAATGCGAGCGGGGCTCTCTGGTTCTCGATTGTCGTTGAGTAGGTAAAATACCCGTAAAATTTGACCTTAAAGAACCACTTTACCTTACGGGTAAATATATTGTCGTAATCTGAATCAGAGTAGCGAGGTTGGCGACAACTTTCAGGAGAACAAGTCAGGTTGTCATCTTCTCTAACTACCGTTCGATAATTAAAGAAAGAGAAGATAAAAAAAGCTATAATTATTAAAAACAGAATGGCTCAGAATTTGCTTGGTACTAGCGTATGGGGAAAATTTTAGGTGAAATCAAAATTTTAGGTATTAAGGAAATTCCAGATTTAGAACTACAAAACAATTACAAAATGGAAACTACGCCAGAGACCGAGCCAGAGACCGAGCCAGAGACCGAG
>NZSO01000028.1 GCA_002696885.1 Verrucomicrobiales bacterium
CCCATTCCACTCTATTTACGCAGTCCGTTCATTACAAAGCCTAAGAAAATTGGTAAGACTGGCCCAGAAGAAGGATCTAATTGATTTTTCTATTTTAGAAAACGACTCAGCATTATAAAATGTCATACAGTAACAAGGCAAACAGACTTGGTATTTAGTTCTCACATTTTCATTTTTTATTTTCTATCCCTAATACTTGGAGCCTATTATTTTTCTCCATCTAGGTTTAGGCATTTAGTTCTCACTCTTGGAAGTTATCTATTCTACGCATGGTGGAATCCATGGTTCGTGTTGCTGATGATAGGTTCCACAATCATTGATTTTCTCTGTGGAAAAATCATTTTCAATTCGGATCATGAAAAACCTCATCGGAAAATTGGTCTGCTGATATCAATTGCAGCAAATTTATCAATATTAGGGTTCTTCAAGTACGGAAACTTTTTTGCTGACAACGTTTCGATAATGGCACGCTCAATTGGTCTCGGTGAAATTGTCTTACCTGATTTTTTCAATAAGATTGTTCTACCTATTGGAATCTCCTTCTACACCTTCCAATCAATGTCATACACAATTGACATTTATAGAAAAAAAGCNNNNCCNGCNGAAAATTTTCTNNCNTTTGCATGNTATGTCTCAATGTTTCCCCAGCTCGTTGCCGGNCCCATTGTTCGATACAGCGACATCGCTAAGCANTTAAGNCATCGAGTTCATTCAGCTGGATCATTTGTTTATGGNTTTACGAGATTCAATTATGGCTTTGCAAAAAAAATACTTCTAGCAAATCCGGTCGGTGAAATAGCAGATCTATGTTTTAGTGCGGGAGAATCTTCATTAAGTACACCGGCNGCATGGATCGGAGTGATCTGTTATGCNTTTCAGATTTACTTTGATTTTTCAGCATATTCCGATATGGCCATAGGTCTTGGTAGAATGTTTGGCTTTAGTTTCAGGGAAAATTTTGATTCCCCCTACAAATCTGCATCTATCACTGAGTTTTGGAGAAGGTGGCATATTTCCCTATCAAGTTTTCTAAGGGATTACCTTTACATACCATTAGGAGGTAACAGAAAAGGAATTTCGAGAACCTACATTAATCTGATAATCGTTATGTTTTTAGGCGGCCTATGGCATGGCGCTCAATGGACATTTGTTTTATGGGGTTTGATTCATGGAAGCATTCTGGTTATAGAACGAATATCTAGAACAAATAATTTCAGTAAAAAATTACCACGGGGAATAAAGGTATTTTTGACTTTCAACATTATTCTCATCGCATGGGTATTTTTTAGAGCGGAAAATATCNTTACAGCATGGAATTATTTATCTAAAATGTTTGGTTTCGGTGAATCTGGGCAAGCTGCAGGAATCTTACTGGGACAAGTCACTCGGCCAATGGCGTGTTTTATGATAATNATTTCTNTTTTGGCGATATTCGTAATGCCAAATACCGGGCAGTGCTTGAGGAAACTAACAAGTTTAAAAGTGATNGTAGGTCTTCTGTTATTGGTCTTTTCAGTCTCAGTNATGTTCGCCCAAGATTTTAACCCTTTTCTTTATTTTCAATTTTAACATCTATGGGAGTTTCAAAAGATAATGTGAACGCTCAATTTGAATTGTGCATTGGAGAAAAGGCTTGTCGCATATTTATAAGCATTTTCCTGATCCTGATTATTATTCCCCCACTTTATCGAAACGTCTTTGAGGTATCGGCTAAATTAAAAGCAGGCGAAAAAGGTCACAATTTATCCCATGCACCCATAATTGAAATATTCAAAAAAGAAAAAGAGCAATCGTTAGGTGATCATTTNAAAAATTTCGAAGAAAAAATTGAAGATGCTATATACGCAGAAGCACCTAGAAAAATTATCCAAAGCGCTCTGAGTTTAGGTCCTCTTAAGGAGGGCAACCCAAGCGTTAGAATTGGAAAAGATGGATGGTTGTTTCTTGATGATGCTATTGAATCTTTNACCGGTCAGGGTCCTTTTCAAAGTCATCGTTTTAGNAATGATAAGATTATCAATAATTCTGTTGATGCCATTAAAAATTTTGCCAGTCAGTTAAATGATTTTGGTGTCCGTCTGATTCTCGTGAGCATTCCTTCGAAGGCAATGATTTATCCAGAGAAAATTAATCGAAATTTAAGAGGTCCAATCTTTCATCATGACACAAAACGAATAATCAAAGCGCTTAATTCTTCACCTAATCTTGATGTTTTGGANCTCACCNAANCATTATTTAATCTAAAAAGCCAAAACNAGGTCTTTCTCAAACAGGACACACATTGGACACCTGANGCAATGGAATTAGCTGCAAAAATTATTGCAGATCATATCAAATCTTTGGGTATAACCATTAATAACTCCAATCTCAATGCTAGAAACAAAGAGGAAAGGAAAGCTTATGGAGATTTAGCAGAAAAAATTAATATTTNGAATGNTGGCTTCAGTGAAGAAGTTGTCCTAGCTAATCAAATTCAAGGAAATACCCGAGATAGAAATTCTGAAGTTATTTTATTAGGGGATAGCTTCACTAATATTTACTCAAGTAATCAGGGACTCGATTGGGGAGTCAATGCNGGGCTTCCCGAACACATAGCTCTAAATATTGGCTCCCCCATAGATGTCATTTCAATTAATGGTGGAGGCGCTACTGAAGTCAGAAAAAAATTAGCCCAAAGAAGGGGAAGCTCGAAGGACATGGAAAATAAAAAAGTCATTGTATGGGCGCTTACATCTAGGGATCTTTATCTTTCAAAACAACAAGGTATTGATAGAAATATTTCATGGGAAGATGTGACCTTTGATCAAAGNCAACCAGATANTAAAACCTNAAATAATAAGATAACAGTTAGAGCCAAACTTATTNCAAANCCAAAACTACCTAACCCCAATCAGACTACATACAAAGACTTACTTTACGGGGCAGATTATGAAATTATTGAAACCCTCTCAGGAAAATTTCAGGGCAACTCAAAAGTCGTNGCAATAGTTAACTGGGCATTTAAAAACAGGAAACTTTTACCCAGTGCCGATTATGAAATTGGAAGCGTGCGAAACCTTCAAATTGTACCATTCGAGGAAATGAAGGATCTTCAGACATTGGAACAGGTGTATGAGGGCGATAATTTCGATCTTTATTGGGAATTAGCAAAAAACCCTAAAAAAACAGAAATAATTGNGCAAATNACATTAGAAAATGATGCTCTCAGACATCAAACTTCCATCATCATCTGCTCCATATTTACAGTTTTTATATTTATCGGGTGTTTTCGCATACCAAAGCATAATCAGAGATAAACTTTTTTGAATTTGACCCCGGCCTGAATCCAAGGCACCATTCACGCCCCCAAATTGATATAATAATCTAAAAAATATACTTATATGAGCGCACGCATCTACCGTGAAAAAGACGCAGACATGAAAGTCCTTAAAGGGAAGACCTTTGCCGTAATTGGCTTTGGCTCACAAGGACATGCCCATGCACTTAATCTCAAAGAAAGCAAAGTCAATGTGATCATTGGCCTTTACAAAGGGTCAAAATCCAGAGCAGTTGCCAAAAAATTAGGCTTCAAGGTCTACGACACATCTGAGGCAGTTAAAAAGGCAGATGTGATTTTCATAGCGGCTCCAGACACTAAAATTGGAGATATTTACAAAAAAGACATTGAAAAGCATCTTACTAAAGGAAAAACCATAGGCTTTAGTCATGGCTTTGCTGTTCATTACGGCACGGTTGTACCGCCTGAAAATGTCAATGTCATCATGGTTGCTCCTAAAGGCCCCGGACACATCGTTAGACGCCAGTTCACAGAAGGTAAAGGTGTTCCAGCCCTTATCGCTGTTCATCAGAATCCTGGAAAAGACGCTAAGAAAATTGCATTAGCCTGGGCTCATGGTGTTGGTGGAACTCGCGGAGGCGTCATTCAAACCACATTTGAAGAGGAAACTGAAACTGACTTATTTGGTGAACAGACCGTTTTGTGTGGAGGAGTCAGTGCACTGGTTACCGCAGGATATGAGGTTCTTGTTGAAGCCGGCTATCAACCTGAAATGGCTTACTTCGAGTGTCTACACGAACTAAAATTAATTGTTGATCTAATGAATGAATCAGGTATTGCAGGAATGAGATTCTCAATATCTGAGACTGCCGAATGGGGAGACGTATCAGTCGGCCCAACGATCATAGACAATGCTACAAAAAATAAAATGAAGCGTGCTCTAAAAAGAATTCAGAATGGTCAGTTCGCTGAAGAGTGGATCAAAGAAAATAAAAAAGGGCAAAAGCAATTCAATAAGCTTAGAAAACAAGGTGCCGAGCACGGGATCGAAAAAGTCGGAAAAAGACTGCGCGGCCTGATGCCATGGATCAAGAAAAGATCCACCAAAGGTGCTCAAGCCTCATACTCCTAAGTACCGAGGAAATAGTTACGAAAGACCAGGAGAAATCCTGGTCTTTTTTATGTTGTGGATTGCCCTTAGGGCATTCAAATTAGGTTTTATTGTGAGGCATGCATAGGGTAAAAAAACTTTTGATCATCATTTTTTCATGCCTGCTTAGTTTGAATATGTTGCTAGGAATCGCTCCGCTAACTAGCAAGTTAGGAGAATTTACCTCATCAAAAATAGATCCAATCAGATGGACTCTAGGTACAGCTCAAAAATGGGATATGTTTCACAGCATCCCCACTTTATCAGGATTAAAAATTGAACTGGTGGCTACAGATAATGAAGGCAAAGACCATATACTAGGCCCAGAACTACCAGAACTTGATGTCATTAATCCAAAAGAAAAAATTAGGTATCACTATACTTTTTTAAGAATGTTTCAAAATCCTCAAAATGAGACATTCAGAAAATCTTACATCGACGCTTTAAAAAATAGTATTAGCCAAAAAAAACCGGAAATGGTGAATTTCTCGATACACTTGCATCAGAATTTTATTAATAAAATTCAAGATATCCAAAAAGGATCTGAGATTTCAAAACCCATCGTTCAAAAATTTGGTCCTTTTACCCTAAAGGAATAATCATGAAAGGATTTTATTCTATTTGGTTGGAGGAAGTTGATTCCAAGAGATACGCCCTCATAAGGATTGGTTTTTCAATATTACTTCTGTTTCATTTTCTATGGTTATTACCATATTCTGATTCACTACTAACAAATGAAGGAATCTCTACATCAGAGATGTCTGCAATTGGCTTTAACGAGCTTACTGGTGGAAAATCAATTTCAATTTTTAAAGTTTTCCAAACCCCCGCCTCGGTAAGTTTGTTATTATTATCGGCAATCGTATTATGCGTCTTGTCGATCTTTGGAAAATACTCGAGGATTGCTTTTGTATATTGCTTCTTAATACAACTTTCNATTATTCACCGAGCACCAATTTCAACAACCGGATGGGATTCAATTATAACTAACTTATGTATTATCCTTATTNTCAGTCCATTGGGAACGAATTGGAACCCNATAAGCCTGATAAAAAATCAAAACCTTAAAGACTCAAATAGTACTAATCCAAGGTATGGATTAGTACTGATTCAGATACANACATGCGTTATTTATTGGCAATCAGTATTTCAAAAGATGGGCGATTATTATTGGCAAAATGGAGAATCAATAACCTATTTCCTCCTCTCTCATCACGGAAGATATCAGGGTAAATGGCCAGTGCAATTTCATGACTTTTTGGATAAGATGAACTATTTAACTTTACTGATCGAATTATCCTTACCTGTGCTTTTGTGTCTTTCAAAGACAAGATTCATAGGCGTTGTCCTAGGGATTGGATTTCACGTAGGTATTGCAATATTAGGAATTAATNTAGGTCTATTTAGTTTAACGATGATTACATGTTACCTAGCTTTTTACCCGNTTTGGGAAAGTTCAACCAAAGCAAAAAACACCCTCAAAAGTTAATACTATTTAGAAAAAAGTATGCGCGATGCTTGTTCCCAATCATCTAAATCATTAAGCACGTAGTCTGGACTATGGTTCATTAGCTGATCAATTGAAAAAGAGCCTGTAGCCACTGCAAAGGACCTGGCACCAAAAGCTTTCGCACAATTAATATCCTTAGGAGTATCACCGATCACTATTGTTTCCTGAGGGTCAAATAATATCCCATATTCATTATGAGCTCTATCTAGAGCGATAGGTCCTAGTTCATTTCGGTCAAAATGATCGCACCCATAAGCACCAAAAGTAAAAAACTTTTCAATGCCATAATGCTCTACCTTGATTTTTGCACCTTCTTTAAGGTTTCCAGTTAATAGACCAATAAAAATATCATATCGTTCATTGGGCTCACTAAGTTTATTGAGCGTTTTAACCACTCCTGGAAGCAACTGTCCATCGAACTTTGGATCAGATAAGTTTACTTTCAATTTTGATAGATACAGTTGGAAGAATTTATCTCTTTCACCGATTGAATCTTGGACTCCCAAAGATTTAAAGATTTCCATTATTAATCCAAAATCAGTACTTCCAGCCATATCAAGTTGAAGCCCATTTTTTTGTGCAATTTGCTCCGAGTAAAGTTCCTCAGCAGCTGAATGAAAGGCCGCCATCCCTGCACCACCTGTNTTCAATAAAGTACAATCTATATCAAAGAGTAATAGNCGATTACACTTCACTTTTGGAACGGTTTAAAATAGATGCTAACCTCTTTTTAGCTTAGGTCTACCATCATCCCCTTCAAGCATCGCAATTTCATCAATGACGTCTAAATGATGATGATCCNCGTTAGGCTTTTCGTACTCTTCTATTTCTTCACCNTCTACATCCTCATCCTCTTCATCAGGTAAGTCATCGTGGTTTTTAAACTTTGGTTTTTGAAGATGCTTGGCCAGAGGNGACAACATCATNGTGATGTTTCTACCTGTCAGTTTAGGCTCAAGATCAACGTGAGATACTCCGCTCAAATCCTCTTTGACTTCGTTCATTAACTCAAAACCAATTTCTTTGTGAGCCATCTGCCTTCCACGAAACATTAATTGAACTCGAACCTTATCTTCTTGCATAAGAAATGATTCCGCACGAGTTACTTTGATATTGTAATCATTGGAATCGATTCCAACCCTGAATTTAACTTCCTTGAGTCGGCTTGTTTTCTTTGGCTGCTCTTTACGCAATTTTTTCTGATCATATTTGTACTTGCCGTAATCAACAATTTTACAAACTGGGGGCTTTGCGTTTGANGAAACCTCTACAAGATCAAGACCTACACTCTTAGCCTTTCGAACGGCTTCCTGAGTATCCATGACTCCTAGTTGTTTTTCTCCGTAGATGACTCTTACCTTGGGAGCTCTGATACGATCATTGATCCTATCTTTTGGAGTCCATTTCCTGAAGTTTTTCTTTTTTGGTCTGGCGATAACTGTTACCTCTCTATGGTTTGGATTAAATTAACATATAAAATGCTGAAATGCGAGTGAAAGCATTAGCATACAAATTTGGAAATTGAAAATAAAGTGAAAATCAAAGNGAACGGGTTTTTACTTCTTCTTCGAATTTAGANATAAATTCTTTGGGACACANGGAACCNATGTCCCCGCGNNTGCGGTGACGAACNGAGATCGTATTAGTTTCAATTTCATTAGCTCCTATNATTAACATATATGGAACCTTNTCCANTTGAGCAAGTCGAATTTTTGCACCAATTTTNTCTGCANTANTNTCCATTGATGCCCTAGCGCCAATTTCAAGNAGNTNATTNAGNNNNTCCTNNGCNTGNTNNGTAAATTTTTCNGATATAGGTAATACCCTTACTTGNTCTGGGGCAAGCCAGGTTGGAAATGAACCCTCAAAGTGCTCAATCAAAACAGCTACGAATCTNTCAAGAGAACCAAAAGGAGCTCTNTGAATCATAACAGGTCTGTGNGGCTTATTATCGGGACCGATATAACTAAGATCAAACCTTTCAGGTAAATTGTAATCAACCTGTACAGTACCCAATTGCCATTCTCTTCCAATGACATCTTTAACGACAAAATCTATTTTTGGTCCATAAAAAGCCGCCTCGCCAGATTCTTCCGTGAATGGAACATCCAAAGAACTTGCGGCCTGCCTGAGTGCATTTTCAGCACGATCCCAATTCTCTGGATCGCCAACATATTTAGTTGAATCAACATCGCGTAAACCAACCCTCACTCGATAGTCTTTGATGCCAAGAGTGTTTAAAACAACCTTCACTAAATCTAGACATCCCATAATTTCATCCTGAACTTGATCATCGGTACAGAATAAATGAGCATCGTCTTGGGTAAAGGATCTGACCCTAGTCAACCCTCCAAGTTCACCTGACTTTTCCCACCTGTAAACGGTTCCAAATTCCGCTAACCTAACAGGAAGGTCACGATAGCTACGATGCTCACTCGCGTATATTTTTATATGATGGGGGCAATTCATTGGCTTCAATAGAAACCCGTCAGTTTCACCCTCTTTAAGTCTATTAGACAACTCACCACAAGTGCAGCCCTCTTCAGCAAGCTCTAGCATTGATTCTCTATCAACAATTGGAGAAAATTGACTTTCCTCATAATATGGAAAATGACCACTTGTTCGATATAGATCAAGCTTCCCGATGTGAGGAGTAAAGACTTGGCTGTAGCCTTTTTTATCTAATTCAGTGGATATAAAATTTTGCAATTCATTTCTGATAATAGCGCCTTTGGGCTTCCATAAGACAAGCCCCTGTCCAACTGATTCATCGAAATGAAATAAACCCAGTTCTCTTCCAACCCTTCTATGATCACGCTTCTTTGCCTCTTCAAGCTGTTCGAG
>NZSO01000029.1 GCA_002696885.1 Verrucomicrobiales bacterium
AGTCACTAACTCACTCGTCGGCGATAATTCGTTATTCGATGAACCAGATTCGGTTAACTGGCTCTCCGCTTCTGTCGCTTCCGCCACTAAACTCCCAGACTCTACCGCCTCACTTTCACTCTCACTCTCCACCGCACTGTCTGAGACTTCGGAAATCTCGGCTTTTGTGATCTCAGTTGATTCAAAACTAGGTTCAAAGACCTCCTGTTCGGTTTCTTCTGGTTCGTTCGTGTTTGGATTCGGGTCCTCCTCCAATGCAAAATCGTCAATTTCTGGAAGAGTCGGCTCAGATAGCTCAGCAATTAGACTGGATTGTTCAAGTTTTGGAGTTTCTGTATTCTCTTCAATCTGAGTTTGAGAGGCCTCAACCTCTATTTCCATAGAGTCCTGAAAATCAGTATTGGTATCCACAACATTTTCTACAAGGTCCTGTGCCTGTAGTTCGGGAATATCAAAAGAAGTCTCTGTTTTTTCGATTGTAATTTGCTCTGTAGGATCACTAATTTGGGCCTCTTCTGGAGCACTTTCCATTGCAAGTTCCTCCTGTGCGAGAGCATCAAGGCTTATTTCAATTTCACTCAACTCACTTTCGGGATCAGGCTCAAATTCCTGGGTAATGAACCATGCTGTAGCCAATAACAATAATAATAAATGAGCAGCAATTGAAGCAGCAATACATTTGTGTAGAAGGCTTGTAATATCCTGCCAAGTTTCGAGCAAATAAATAAGAGCCAATAGCGCTGCAAGCGCTGCTATCAACCACCACTTAAGTTTACCAAGAGCAAGTTTAAATTCTTCCCAGCGACTAGAATCATAATAACCAAAAACCTCTCTTGTGGTTGATCGATATAAGCGATAATCCGAGGGCTCGCTATCGGAGTCACCATAGTCTGTGCTGAATAATAGATCAAAACCATCCATCCTCACTGCCGGATCAGTGACATTGTCATTCTTTAAATAAAGATCGACCCGTTCTGGATCACGGATTTGCCCATCAATGATTCGACTCATATAGACTCCATATCGCGAGTCAGACTGCCTATCCGATGACATGAACACTAAAGAGCCTCTCCTAGTCAGTGCAGCTTGTATATCATCAGCACGTGAATTTAAATCATCAACCGCTATTGGCTGAAGAAAACTCAATGCCTCTTTTGTATCCTCATTATCAAGCTTCGCATAAAAAATATCCTGATCACTTTTGCCTTCACGATCGGAAGAAAAATATAACCCTGATTCATCCATTGAGGGTGCTGGGCCGGTTTCATTAGCTGATGAATTTAGGGTAGAGCCTAATGATTGTGGAGACCCCCATTTTCCACCGTCAAAGGTTGTCACATAAATATCATATCCGCCCAATCCTCCATCACGGTCAGAACTAAAAAACAGCCTATTACCAGACAACGAAAAAGATGGGCCACGCTCATTAAATTTAGTATTAATTTTTGAAAGTGGTTCTGGCGAAGACCAAGCCAATCCATCCCAATTAGATACAAATATATCAGCCCCATTTTCCTGTTCCAGAACTATGGCCATTTTCCTACCGTCACTAGAAAATGCTGCCTCGAAGTTTCCCGAAGGTCCTTTTTTTATATTTTTTGTATTTTCTCCCTGCGGTAAAATTGTGGGAGAAGGAGGTTCCCACAAAACGTACCTGGCTTTATTTTCCTCAGCGCTAATATTAATATCTTCACCATCGGTGTAATAAGCCCAAACTTCTTCTCGAACTTTTCCGCCAAGATTCCATAACAGAATAATTGATAAAATAAGTGCAATTCCCGGTGCAATCCATTTTTTGAAATTTCCAGATTTTATATTTTTCAGAGAAGAAACTAATAGGTGCCACATACGAAGGGCATAGCGCTTCGCATCAAATTTTTTATCTTGGCTGGGATCAGAGCTCATATTGAGCTTATTAAAACCTTAGTTAGAGTCTAGTTGATCTAGGTATTTTTGGGCTTCAGCAAGCGCTTCTTTATTATCGTATTTTACGAGTACTTCTTTAAAGCGTTCAGCAGCTTGTCCATTTTTATCTTGTGCCATCAGTACCCTTCCAACACCTATAACCGACTTTGCCTGCCAGTCCGGATACTGAGGGTAATTAATTTCTAGATTAACAAATTCAACAACTGCTTCTTCAAATTTTTCTAGTTTAAGATATGAATCCCCGAGCTGATATCTAGAGCGGACTGACCAAAGATCTAATTTTGCTGAGTTCAACAATTCATTATAAATAGGAATTGCGGATTCAGGGTCACCGCCTTTTTCAATCGCCATAGCCAAACCAAAGGATGCATTTCTTCGCCAACGACTCTGAGTAAATTTATCGAGAAACACTTTATATGTGGATTGCGCTGATTTAAAATTACCGGTCACTGATTGTGATTCACCAAGCCTTAGTAATACAGATTCAGTCAGATCATCAGAACTGTTTTCAATTTTAGAAGCAGCCAAGAAATGCGCCATCGCTTTTTCCATTTCACCAAGTTTGAATTGACATTCCCCAGCATTAAAAAGAATCCTATCTATAATTTTGGAATCAGGAATTTCTTCTAACATAGATTCGAATTGAACGGCCGCTGTTTCATAATCTCCTCCCTTGAGGTGAGCACTTGCTAACTGATATCGGATATCTGAACGAAGTGGGCCCTCTTTTACGCCTTCCAATGCCGCTGTTAATTGTTCTATCACCTCCTTGGTATTACCACCTTCTAGGTTTAGTTCAGCTAATTCACTCTGAACTTTAGCCACCAAAGGGCTTTTCGGGTAGGCTTCGATAATCTGCTCATAAAAGGTCACTGCAGCCTCTATCTTTTCAATTCCTCTGTTGCACCAAGCAAGTTCATATAGTGCGCGATCGACAAAGGTTGATTTTGGATACTTTTCAACAAGTGACGTGAATTGAATAGCAGCTTCATTCCATAAATTTTGTCGAGCTAATGAAATACCGGCATAGTAAATGACCCTTTCCAATTTTGGATGCTCTGGATAATTTTTAATAACGGATAATAGGTGTTCTGCAGACTCTTTAAATTTGGTCAAATTGAGTAATGCGACACCCTGTTGTAATGCTGAGTCTGGAGCCAACAAGTGTGTTGGATTTAACTCAACGACTTTTGCAAAATTAGATGATGCAGACTCATATTTGCCCTCTGATACATTAACCCAGCCCAAATAATACATTACTCTTGGTCTTTGAGTTAATGCCTTGTTTTGAAAGGTTTCTATTTCTTTTTTGTCCTCTTCGATAAAACGTTCAAGTGCCGATCTAGCGGTTTCTAAATCTCCTGACTGATAGGCTATTCTTCCTTTCTCTGCTAATGCAAGCGGAAGATGAGTTGAAGCAGTATCATAATTAGCTAGCAGTGTTGATAGCATGGCGATCGATTTATCAATTTCACCAAGCTTCTCATAAGCGACAGATAATTGCATTAAGGCAGTATCCAAGTTAGCGACCTTATTAATACCTTCATCCGAGGAATTAGAATCCAAAAATTGTTTCAAGGATGTTGCAGAATCGTTCCATTCTTCTAAGCGAAAGAAACTGTCACCAGTAATGAAACTTAGCTGTGCAAAAAGTTTTTCCTTAGGACTTTTTTCTAATAACGACTCAGTAACAGTCAGGCACTCCTCCCATTTCTCTTGTTCATGGTAAATTTGCGCAGTTCGATAATGAGCAATTAAGAAATTTGGATGCTCCTGCCCCCCCTTCAGAAACTCATCATAGGAGACTAGCGCCTCATCAATTTTCTTTAAAAGAAATAGGTTCTCAGCCTTAAGAAAGAGTGCGCTCAATAATAATTTACTGTCCGGAAAATTAGTTATGAACTTTACGCATGATGCTAAACTATTTTCATAATCAGCCAACCGGTGCTGGCAGACTGATTTTTGATTTAATAGCTCTGCCGACTGATTGAAGTTTTCATCTTTTTCAACCTCGTTGAGAAGGGCAAGAGCACTTTGCCATTCAGGATTTTTTTTTCCCATTAATGAGTTGGCAAGATCGTATCTTATATCAGTAACGATTTCAGAATCAGCAAAGCGTTCAAGTGCNTGGGAAAGAATGCTCGAGGCTTTGTCATAATCTTTTTNGCTCCTAGTAAACACTCTAGCNTGCCAAAGACTAGATCGCGCAGCTATCGGTCCTTCTCCNTCAGCAAGTGTAGCAAACGACNNTCCAGATGCATCATACTCTGCAGTTTCAAGATTACNTCTGGCTATATAAAAAGTGGCCTCTTTNGCATACTTNCCNTTNGGTTCTTCTTTTAGGTAAATAGTCAAATCNTGNACCGAATCGGTATATTTCTTNAGTAAAAATCGNGTAATTCCNAGGCGGTAATGACATTCGGTAGATTCNGGCTTTCCTAGCCCTGGNANTGCTGCAAGAAATGAAAGNTCTGCTTTTGTGTAGTTTTTAAGATTATTATANCATTCACCCAAAATATAATTAGCTCTAGTTGACCAAAGCTTATTCACTTCCAGCTCTGAAATGGCAGATAAAGAATCAATTGATTCTTCAATCTTTTTCAGCTGATACTTGGCATAACCTTGTTGGTAAAGCCCTCGGGCTAAGGCCTCAGGGCTCGGTTTGGACATGACTAGCTGATCGGCCCATAATTCTACTTCCTCCCATTTCTTTTCATTAAAACTGACATCACAAATCGCTGCCAGTGCAGCAACTCTATAAGCTGGATCTTTTATAATCTTAATTTCTTTCAAAAAAAGATCTTTGGCCTCTGATCTCTTTTCAGAGATCATTAAACATTGACCAAGAAGCATCACTAATCTTTCTCGGCTAATTGTTGCGTCGATTTTTTCTTTTGCTAACAACACCTCTAGATGCGGCATCGTCTTATCATATTGCTTTAAAGCATAAAGACTAAGAGCAAGGCCTTGGAGAGCAAGATCCACTTTAGGGTGCTTTGGATACTTCTCTAAAAAGGATTCAAACTGACCTGCAGCAACCGGATAAAGTTTGCGATTAAACGCAGCATTCGCAACATAGTATTGATCAAGCGCAGCGTCTTTTTTTTCTATTTTTGGTTCTGTCGATTTTTTAGTCTCTTGTCCAAAAATTTGGCCTGATATGAATAAAGAAATTATGGGTGCCAATAAAAATGCTGAGCCAATTTTAAGCGAAGAGTTGAAATTAGTTAAATGCATAGACTGATCGTTTTTTAAATAACAAATTGTATACGTAAATTATCATGAAGATTGATAAAAATAACGACATTCAGCAAACATAAAAGCTCTTGGAGCTTGGATAAAAATGAAAAATCAATAATATATTTAATTCATTCTAAAATTAACGATGAGATACTGCCTGTTTGAACTGATTAGAAACCCTCTTATTCTAACCTTTTTGTTTTTTTCATCGAACATAAATCCATTTACAGAAACAGCCAATGCAGAGCCGGTAAAATTTAATCGTGATATTAGGCCCATCCTTGCAGATAATTGCTGGTCATGCCATGGGCCAGATAAAGGAAATCGCAAAGCAAAATTAAGACTCGATATCAGTGATCATTCTAAGGCAGGTGTTATCGTTCCGGGAAAGGTTTCCGAAAGCGTGATGATTGAAAGAATTTTATCCAGTGATCCGGATGAAGTTATGCCTCCAAAAAATCACAGAAAAAAACTATCCCAAGAAGAGAAAAATATTCTCACTCAATGGGTAAAGGAAGGGGCAAAATGGGAAAATCATTGGGCATGGATTTCCCCAACTAGAAATAATAATCAGAGCCCTAAAAATGCGATTGATGGATTCATAAAAAAAACACTTTCAAAAAGAAAATTAAAATTCTCAGACAATGCTCCAAGACACGTTCTTATTAGGCGGTTAAGCTTCGACCTCCGTGGACTACCTCCAAGTATTCAGGAGGTTAATGATTTTAAACAAGGAAATCTGGACGAAGCCATCAAAAAGATGACGGAAAAATTTTTATCCTCCAAGGCATTTGGTGAGAGGATGGCGGTTAATTGGTTAGATTTGGTAAGGTATGCTGATACGAATGGTTACCATGCTGATATTCAATGGAAAGTATCACCCTACAGAGATTACGTAATAAACTCATTCAACGATAATAAACCATTTGATCAATTTACCATTGAGCAAATTGCAGGGGATCTTTTGCCTGAATCATCTGAAGAGCAAAAAGTAGCCGCTGGTTATAATCGGCTTAACATGAAGAGTACGGAGTTCGGTATCCAAGATGCCGAATATCTTGCAAAATATGCCGCTGACCGAGTACGAACAACTGCTACAACATGGCTAGGCGTAACCTTAGGCTGCGCTGAATGCCATGACCATAAATTTGATCCTTTTACGATTAAAGATTTTTACAGTTTTGCAGCATTCTTTGCCGATATTAAGGGGGTTGGTTATTATCCAAGCGCACAAAAAGTCGGTTGGGGGGAGACTATTAAGGTTCTAAAAAAACAAACAAGAATTGAAATCAAAGAACTTGAAGAAAAAGCTAAGATTGAACAATCAGATGAAAGTTTAAAGGTAATAAAAAATAAAATAGAAAACCTAAAGAAACAGTCTCAGGAAATGCTTGCCACGGTTTCTGTTAAACCAAGAATGACAAGAATTTTTCCTCGAGGAGACTGGATGGATCAATCTGGAGAGGTCGTCGGACCCGCTCTACCAAAATTTTTAAGCCATCAAAAAGTTTCATCTCGAAAAGATCTAGCCGAATGGATTGTGTCCGACAATAACCCTCTAACTGCGAGGGTCTTTGTAAATAGATTATGGAAAATGTTTTTTGGAACCGGTATCTCTAACGTACTTGATGACATCGGTTCACAAGGAGAATGGCCATCGCACCCAGAACTACTAGATTGGTTAGCCGTTGAATTCATGGAGTCAGGCTGGAATATTAAACATATGGTAAGATTGATAGTTAATTCCAAGGCTTATAGACAATCTTCCATAGAAACCGATCAACTCAGAAACATTGATCCTGAAAATCGGCTTGTCGCCCGACAATCAAGTTTCAGACTAGATGCAGAATTCATCAGAGACAATGCCCTTTCGGTAAGTGGTCTATTGGTTAATCAAATTGGAGGCCCTAGCGTGAAACCTTATCAACCTTCAGGGTATTGGGAAAATCTCAATTTTCCGAAAAGAACTTATAAAGCGGATTCAGGTCCAAACCAATATCGCAGGGGAGTTTATACTCACTGGCAAAGACAATTCCTTCATCCAGCACTTATTGCCTTTGATGCCCCTTCTCGTGAAGAATGCACCGCTAATCGACCTCGGTCAAATACGCCTTTGGCTGCTTTGGTAATGCTCAATGATCCTTCTCAAGTGGAATCAGCTAGAGCGTTAGTACAAAAAGTATTAACCACCAAAAAACTCACTAATGATAATGAGAGAATTCAATTCATGATGATGAAAGTACTATCTCGAAATCCGTTAGAA
>NZSO01000030.1 GCA_002696885.1 Verrucomicrobiales bacterium
CCCAGCTTTTTTATCCTTTGTTGACGCAGAAGCTATTGTAACTCCTTTTTCGTCATCAATTATTTGTGCGTAAACATTTTTATTTGAAAAATGAATCGCTAATCGAGGTCTCTGTGTTGTTCCTTCGACTTTTTTTCTAATACGAAAATGAACTTTTCTTCTATTCTGCTTCCTATTTAGATGTGCCATTTTTTTTGTTTATTAAATTATTTACTGAACGCTCTTACCTGCTTTTCTTCTTACATATTCGTCAGCATACCTGACACCTTTTCCTTTATATGGTTCAGGCGGGTAGTACGAACGAACGTCAGCTGCAAATTGCCCCACTTTTTGTTTATCAAAGCCCTCTACCAAAATTTTGGTGTTTTCCTCAACCTTTACAGAAACCCCCTCAGGAATCGGATGCTCAACAGGATGTGAAAAGCCTAATGACAAGTCGAGAACGTTCCCTTTTACTGCGGCTCTAAATCCTACTCCGTGAATTTCTAGCTTTCTTTGAAATCCTTTGCTTACACCTTCAACCATATTGGCAACTAAACTCCTGGCTGTACCATGCATTGCCTTTATCTTTCTAGACTCATTTTCTCTAGTCACAACTAGAGTCATATCAGTCTGATCAAGCTTAATACCATCAGGCAGTTGCCATTCAAGCTTTCCTAAAGGGCCCTCAATGGTTAAACTCCCATCATCGGCAACATTTAGTGTAACCTTTTCAGGTAATTCTACGGGTTTATTTCCTACTCGTGACATAACTCTTTTCTATTATTTTTTACCAGACCGATGCTATTAACTCTCCTCCAATGTTTTTTTTCTTTGCCTGATGACCTGACATCAAACCTTTGGAAGTTGATAAAATTGTAATACCAAGACCCCCTAAAACTTTAGGTATATCTTCAACACCGACATACTGTCGTCTTCCTGGTTTACTTTCTTTTTTCAGATCAGTCAGTGCGGGAACTCCATCAGTATACTTCACCTTAATTTTCAATGAAGGAAACGCTCCATCATTTTCAACCTCATAAGACCATATATAACCTTCCTCTTTGAGTATCCTTGCAATATCTGCCTTAATTTTTGAGAACGGTGCAGAGAATTCCTCTTTACCAGCTCTAGTAGCATTTTTAAATCTGGTAAGAAAGTCTGAAATGGGATCACTAAGTGCTGCCATAATTTATTTTATTTAAGTTAATTTTTTAAGCTGCTTTTTTTTCTCTTCCTCTAAAGGGCATTCCGATCAAGTGGAGAAGCTCTCTGGCTTCATCATCAGTATTTGCACTCGTCACAACACATACATCAAACCCGAGTTGTCTTTGAACCTTATCTAGCTCCACTTCTGGNAATATTGTGTAGTCGACAATTCCTAAGGTATAATTACCTCTNCCATCAAATGCTTTGGCTGAGACACCTCTAAAGTCTCGGATACTTGGGATCGCAGTTCCAATAAGTCTTAACAAAAATTCGTACATTCTTGCTCCCCTTAAGGTAACTTTAGCTCCAACTAATTCCCCAGCACGAAGCTTGAAATTAGAGATACTATTTTTGGCAACTGTTGGAACACCTCTCTGNCCTGTGATAAGAGAGATTGCATCAAGAGCATCCTGGACAGCCTGTTTCCTGTCAGACTCAGCTTTACCAACACCACAATTGATTACTATTTTCTCGATAACTGGAACTTGATGAATATTCTTATAGCCGAACTGCTCCTTTAATGCAGGAACGACCTCATCATTATACTTTGTTAGTAATAAAGGTTTCATTTTTATCAAACTTATGAATTATCAGTTGCTTCACTTTCCTGNGAAGCTTCTTTTTGCGGTTTACTNGAATCTACTTTTGTGGTTTTAGATTCTATCTTTCTTACATTGGAAATATGTATCGGTCCTTCCAACTCAATGATACCACCATCAGGCCGGTCTTGAGATTTTCTGGCATGCTTTTTTATCATTCTAACNCCCTCTACAAGNACTTGCTGCTTTTTTGGCAGTACTTGAAGAACTTTACCTGTGGCGTTTTTGTGTACGCCTGAAATGACTTCAACTTGATCGTTTACTTTTACGTGTGTCTTTATGCGGCTCATAGAACTTCAGGGGCAAGTGATACTATTTTCATAAAATTTTTCTCTCGTANTTCTCTAGCTACGGGTCCAAATATACGAGTTCCTCTAGGGTTTTTATCCTTATCGATAATTACGATTGCATTTTTATCAAATCTCAACACCGACCCATCAGATCTTCTAATAGGTGCTGCAGTTCTAACTACAACGGCCTGAACAACAGACCCCTTTTTGATGTTTGCTGTTGGACTTGCCTCACGAACGTGAGCCGTGATGACATCGCCTATACCAGCGCTACGCGTTCTTTTACCGAGAACACCAATCATTTTGGCGACTCTTGCACCNGTATTGTCGGCAATTTGAACCTTGGATTCCATCTGAATCATAATATTTCGTGGCTAAATTTTAACTATTAGTAATTANTGAGATAGTACTTCTACTAATCTCCAACATTTGTTTTTGCTTATTGGTTTGGTCTCTGCAACGCGCACCTTATCACCTTTTTTCGCCAGCCCTTTTTCATCATGCGCATAAAGTTTAGTGGTCTTTTTAACTATTTTTCTAAATCTCTCATGAGGCACACGAGTGACTACACTCACCACAATTGTTTTTTCCATAGAGTCTGACGACACAACGCCAACACGCTCTTTGCGCAAGCCTCTTGATGACTCTGTTTCTACTGATTGATTTTCACTCATATTTTAAATTTTGTATGTGTCTGTGTTTATTCTGATTCAACTGAATTTTGATTGATTCGCTTCTCAGACAATAGTGTTTCAATTCTAGCAATAGTTTTTCTGACTATTTTAATTCTCGCAGGATTTTCAAGTTGTCCACTCGCTCTTTGAACACGAAGATTCATCATCTCAACCTTGAGATCTCTTCTTTCTTCCACTAATTCTGTGGCTGTTTTTTCTTTTAGCTCTTTAAATTTCATTTTGAATCGATATTAATGAGAATCTCGTTTAACAAATCTACAACTTTGGCCTAACTTATTTGCCGCCCTGCGGAGTGCCTCCCTAGCGACAGTCTCTGATACACCTGCAACTTCAAAAAGCATTAATCCAGGTCTGACAACAGCTACCCAGTGCTCAGGAGCTCCCTTACCTTTACCCATCCTTGTTTCAGGAGGCCTTGATGTCGTTGGCTTATGTGGAAATATTCTGATCCAGACTTTTCCTTTACGCTTTAAATATCTGTTTATGGTGACACGGCAAGCTTCAATCTGGTTATTTTTGATCCAGCCTCTTTCTAGAGTCTGGAGTCCATAATCACCGAAACTAAGCTTAGTTCCACGATTCGCATTACCTGCACGACTACCGCGCTGGCTTTTACGGTACTTCACCTTTCTTGGCATTAATGGCATGCTTTATAGGTCCTTTCTAAATATATTTAATGTGAATATTTCTTGAGTTAGCTTCTAATTATTTAGCCTGTGGTTTCTTACCTCTTTTTCCTTTTGGGTCTCTTCTAGGTCCTCCACCAGTCTCACGCTTGGGCTTCTCGATTTCCTCTTTTTTGTTAATCCAACATTTAATTCCAATAATTCCATATGTTGTTTTTGCCTCTGCGAATCCATAATCGATTGGCACCCTTAAAGTTTGAAGAGGGACTTTTCCAAGCTTGTACCATTCAGCCCTAGCAATATCAGCTCCACCTAATCTTCCACTACAACGAATTCTTATTCCATCCGCACCAAAGTCCATTGTAGTTTGTATTGCTCTTTTCATTGCTCTACGAAATGCAATTCTTCTTTCTAATTGAACCGCAACACTCTCAGCAACTAACTGGGCTACTAGCTCTGGTTGTTTAATTTCATGAATGTCAATCTTTACATCCTGACCATCACATAATGATGAGATTTTATTGCTGAGGTTTTCAATTTCAGCCCCTTTTCTCCCAATGACGATTCCTGGTCTTGATGTATGCAACTTAACTCTTACGGCGTTATATGCTCTTTCGATTTCAATTTTGGCTAGACCTGCTGTGTACAATGTTTTCTTTAACCAGTTTCTGACTTTGATGTCCTGGTGCAAAAACTTTGTGTAATCTTGCTCTGAAGCATACCACTTTGATCTCCAGTCTTTTTGAACTGCGAGTCTGTAGCCTATCGGATTTACTTTACGTCCCATAATTTTTTTATCGTGAAATTCTTATCTTATTTATCATCTGTGGGAGAATCCTCAGTGATCACTATACTTATATGACTTTGTCTTTTTCTAATAGGACCGGCAGACCCTCTTGCTCTTGGTTTAAACCTCCTCAAGGTACGGGCATCATTGACTACAGCCTCCTTAACAACTAATGATTCTACATTAATATTAACCTCTTCGATTTCATCATTGATACTGACTGCATTTGCTAATGCAGAGTCTAGTGTCTTCTTAATTAATCTTGCAGATTTTCTTGGGGTAAATGTGAGTACATTAACTGCCTCATCCACTCTCATCCCTTGAATAGCACGCGCAACGTCACGAGCTTTCTTTGGAGAAACCTTAGCATTTTTATGCTCAGCTCGGAATATCCCTTTCAAATATTCTTTTTTCTCTTTTTTCATAAGTATTAATTTTGTGTTGTATCCACAGATGCTAAATCACCTATTTTCGGATAATCTTTTTGTATTTTTAAATTTTTAATAAGGGCTGCAGAAACGTTGTCTCTTACATCGATGATAATTGAATTTCCAACTGGCCTATCTTTTCTGAACAACCTAAACGGCATGCCAATTTTGGCTCCTGACACAGTTCCTATGTTTAAAATAACCACACCGTGATCATCCTTTACTCCAATAATACTTGCCTCATGAATAGTACCATTCACAAAACCATCTTGAGTGCTTCCTGTCCCAATACCCAACGCATCATCAGAATCATTAACAGCCTGTTTAACGACCTTAATTAATTCCTCATTTTCTTCACTCTTAGCGGCATCAACTAACTGAAGGGTGGCATCGGATAAGTTAATGAGAGCCTCAGAAATCATCAGTTTTTCTTCCTCAAGAATTCGTATGTCATTCATCGCCTTTAGCAAACGTGTTTCAACACCTGACTTGCCATCTGTGACCGACTCAATACCATATGCCTCAAGTTGCAGACGAACATCGTTATAAGATTTTCTAAATTCCACCGCCTCTNCATTTGAAGCCATTAGACTGTTTTTCAAATTTGAGTTAGTNGCTTCGAATTCGGCCAAATTCTTATTTAAAATTTCGTTCTTNTTTAACGCAGCTTCAAGCGCAGTTTTNAATTCTAAAATTTCAACTTCCTTGTCAGCACACAAAGCAAAAGGAAGACAGATGAAATTGGCTGCAACCAAAATCAAAAGCTTATTGTATGTGTACTTATGAAACATTTATTATTAATGAAAGGTATTACTTCTTACCCACACCTCCATGGGCTATGAATTTACGCGTTGGAGAAAACTCACCCAACTTATGTCCGACCATGTTTTCTGAAACATAAACGCTAATAAAATCTTTTCCATTATGAACCAAGAAGGTGTGGCCCACAAAATCTGGTGAGATTATAGATTTTCTTGACCATGTTTTGATTGGTCTTTTCTGTCCGGAATCGTTCATCGCATCAATCTTTGCTAAAAGCTTTTGATCAATGAATGGTCCTTTCTTTAGTGATCTACCCATAATAGTTAAACAATTATTTGTTATAAAATTTATCTGGTGCGGTTATTTTTTGTTTTGCGTCTCTTAACAATAAACTTGCTACTTGCTTTATATTTCTTCCTTGTTTTTTGACCTTTGACGTGGCCCCAAGGACTCTTCAAGTGCTGTCTACCTCCACCTGATTTTGATTTACCCTCACCACCCCCATTTGGATGATCCACAGGGTTCATGCACATTCCTCTGACGGTAGGACGGATACCAAGCCATCTTGTACGACCTGCTTTACCGGCAACAACATCACCATGATTGATATTTCCAACTCGCCCAATTGTGCAATAACAAGCAGAATTAATTTTTCTAATTTCTCCGGAGGGTAACTTTACCAGAGCGTATTTACCTTCCATGTTCGACAGAGTCGCTTGACCACCTGCACTTCTTGCAATGCTGCCCCCTCTACCTGGAATTAATTCTACATTGTGAATGTCAGAACCAAGAGGCACTTTGGATAAAGGCAATGCATTACCAACTTTTGGAGGCGCATTTTCGCCTGCCTCGACTTTAGCCCCAACTTCTAAACCAACTGGAGCAATGATGTATGATTTAACACCATCCTCATAGGTAATAAGCGCAATTCTTGCAGATCTGTTTGGATCATATTCAATCCCCTCAACTTTTGCGCTTACATCCCTCTTCATTCTTTTGAAATCTACCAAACGATACTTTCGCTTATGACCACCTCCTCGGTGACGGCAGGTAATTCTTCCTCTATTGTTGCGACCACCGCTCTTCTTCAACGGAAAGCAAAGTGATTTCTCAGGAGTGTCCTTTGTAATCTCTTCAAAACTTGGTAGTTCCTTGTATCGATTTGAAGGGGTATAGGGTCTAAACTTTTTTAATGCCATATCCTTTTTTTCTTTAAATTATACAATATCGATTGTTTCTCCGTCCTTTAGTTTGACGTAAGCCTTTTTCCAATTCGCTCTACGTCCCAACACTGGACTCGTCCTTCCTCTTTTCTTTTTGCCCTGATAGTTCGCAGTTTTCACAGAAACAACGTCTTTACCGAGCACTCTCTTAACGGCTTCTTTGATTTCGATCTTAGTCGCTCTCTTATCTACTTTGAAAACATAGACGTTATTTTCAGTAAGAATTTGAGCCTTCTCGCTGTTAACCTGAATTGTTTTAAGAACTCTATGAATATCTTTCATTTTAACTTGTTCCTTAAATTTAAATTAGTTGAGATTTGTTCTCTTAGAGAGAGTTGGCATTGCGCCTTCAGTTATGATTATCTTGTCGTAATTCAAAATCTCCTCTGTATTTACATCCATAGCAGTTACCAATTGTGAATCAGCGACATTCCTTGCAGATAAATATGTTTCTGAGGTGAAATTATTTGAAACAATCAAACAATTTTGAGTTGCAGCGATTTCATTAACCCTTGCAACAAATGATTTAGTTTTTCCACTATCGATCTTAAATTCATCAACAACGATAACTTCACCAGAGTCAATGCGGTTAGTTAATGCCGCAGTAAAAGCGATCTTCTTGGTTTTTCGGTTAACCTGCTTAGAGTAATCTCTTGGCCTTGGTCCAAACACGACACCTCCACCACGATGTAACGGAGAAGCGTTACCACCTTGCCTAGCATTACCGGTTCCTTTTTGACGGAAAGGTTTTTTACCAGACTGGGCGACCTCGCCACGAGTTTTGGTATTAGCTGTTCCAGATCGTCTGTTGGCACGCATTGCAACAACAACATCATGAACAGCCTGAGTACCCTCACCTGGCTCGGTCAGACTTATGTTAGCAGCCTCTGCGGTTTCTTTTGTTAAAATATTTGCGGACATTGACTTAATTTACTAATTATTTTTTGATGGCTGGTCTTATAATTACATAGCCTCCTTTTGCTCCAGGTACTGTACCACTTATGAGGAGAACATTATCCTCTGGACGAGACTGCACTACTTTTAGGTTTTGAACAGTCACCCGCTTGCCTCCCATTCTACCGGGCATCTTTGTATTCTTCCAAACCCTTCCTGGAGTTGATCCTGCACCGATACCTCCTGGTCTTCTATGCATCATTGATCCGTGAGACTGTGGTAATCCACCAAAATTATATCTTCTGTAAACTCCTTGAAACCCCTTACCTTTAGTTGTTCCAATGATATCAACAAATTGTCCATCCTCGAACATTTCTGCAGATGGGTTATTTATATCTTCAGGAATATCAGCGCCCTCTGTATATCTAAATTCACGAACAAACCTCTTTGGCTCAGAGTCGTGCTTTTTGAAATGTCCAGATCTAGCCTTAGTCACTCTTTTCTCTTTTTGAGTGTCATAACCAACCTGCACAGCTACATAACCATCAGACTCTTTAGTTCTTTTTTGAAGTAAAGCATTCCCACTAACATCAATGACGGTTACTGGAATCATTGCACCATCCTCGTCATAAACGCGGGTCATTCCTATTTTCTTACCTAATATTCCTAAACTCATATCCTATAAGGTTTTTAAGTTTTAACTAATTTAAATTTTTATTTACTTTTAAGTTCAAAGTTTGATTAAGATTTCAACACCAGAAGGAAGGCTCAGTTTCTTTAATTCCTCCATCGTGTGGCCACTTGGATTAAGAATATCTAGAAGCCGTTTGTGAGTTCTTATTTCAAATTGTTCAGCAGACTTTTTATTAACATGTGGTGATCTGTTGACACTAAATTTCTCAATCCTGGTAGGCAAAGGAATTGGACCAGCTAATCTAGAACCAGTTCTTTTGACCGTATCAACAATTTCCATAGTTGCCTTATCAAGCATACGGTAATCGTAACTCTTTAATCGGATTCGAATTGTTTGTTGTTTTTCCATTTTCAGTTAATTAAATCTTATGCGTATGCAAGGGCTACGCCTCCACGCTTTTCTATTAGTTCATCAACAATAGCATTTGGAACTGTTTCAAAATGTGATGGCTCCATTGAGTAGCTGGCTCTTCCTGATGACAAAGTCCTTATGTCAGTAGAATAGCCGAACATTTCAGCTAATGGCACTTCTGACTTGATGATACTTACATTATTCCTGGTTCCTATTTCACCAATTTTACCACGTCGGCGATTCAAATCCCCCATGATGTCACCTTGAAACTCGTCAGGCGTGGTGCATTCAACATCCATCATTGGTTCTAGAAGCTTACACTCAGCTTTTTTGAATGCATCCTTCATGGCAAATATTGCGGCCATCTTGAATGATTGTTCGTTCGAATCAACATCGTGACTGGAACCGTCAAGCAAATCAACATGCACGTCCACTACTTGATATCCGGCAATAATACCTGAAATCATGGCCTCGTTAATTCCTGCCATACAGGCATTAATAAATTCTCTAGGTATTACTCCACCGACAACCTTGTTCTCTGTTGTTAAACCCTTACCCCTTTCATTAGGATAAACTTTAAGTATCACGTGACCGTACTGACCTTTGCCACCTGTTTGCTTTTTAAGCAACCCTTCTCCGTCAGCTTCTACGGTAATTGTTTCTCTGTAGGCAATTTGAGGCTTACCTGCATTAGTGATAACTCCGAACTCCCTCTTCATTCTGTCTTGAATTACTTCCAAGTGCAGCTCACCCATTCCAGATATAATTGTCTGCCCAGTCTCTTCGTCGGTTTTAACAACAAAAGTTGGGTCCTCTTCACCAAGTCGCTGTAGTGCAATTGCCATTTTTTCCTGATCAGCCGTAGTTTTAGGCTCAACAGACATTGCTATAACTGGCTCTGGAAAAGATGGAGGTTCTAAGAAAATGTCTTGGGATGAATCACAGAGAGTGTCCCCAGTTGTGATATTTTTAATACCAACAATAGCTGCGATGTCCCCAGCGTAGCAGGTCTCAATATCTTTGTGCTCATCGGCTTGAATTTGAATAAGACGTCCAACTCTCTCCTTTCTGCGAGTTCTTGGGTTGTAGACTTGATCACCTTTTGAAACGGTTCCAGAATAAACCCTGAAGAAGACTAACTTACCCACAAATTTATCACTCCATAGTTTAAACGCCAAAGAACAAAACTTTGCATTATCATCCGTCTTGATCTCTACTTTCTGAGAGGAATCACTACTTCTCTCCGCTTCAGCCGATGGTATATCAACGGGACTAGGAAGGTAATCAATAACGGCATCTAATGTTGCTTGAACTCCTTTATTTTTAAATGCAGAACCACCGCAAACCGGTATTATCTTGTTACTTATTGTCGCTCTTCGCAGCGCTGACTTTATAGTTTCTTTTGTAATTTCTTTTTCCTCTAAATANANAGTTCCAATTTCCTCATCNGAATCTATCAACTTTTCGACAAGATTGGANTAGGCCTCATCAGCAATCAATTGCTCATCTTCGCTTAACTCCCTAACTTCGTATGTGGAGCCTAGAGCATCACTGTCTGAATAAACAATTGCCTTCTTATTAATAACATCAATTTGGCCAGAGAGAGATTCTTCAGCACCTATCGGAATTAAGACGGGGGCCGCGTTTGCTCCTAACTTGTTTTCAATATCACTTACGACATTATTAAAATCAGCACCAACCCTGTCCATTTTGTTAACGAAAACAATTCGAGGTACAGAATATTTGTCAGCCTGCCTCCAAACCGTTTCCGATTGTGGCTGTACTCCAGCAACACCACAAAAAACCACAACGGCACCATCAAGAACTCTCAAAGAACGCTCGACCTCTGCTGTAAAGTCAACGTGACCAGGAGTATCAATAATGTTAACTCGATGTTCAACTCCCTCAAAAGATTTATAAACTTCGTCAGACTTTATTTGTTGCCAGGAACAAGTCACAGCAGCGGAGGTAATAGTAATGCCCCTTTCCTGCTCCTGCTCCATCCAATCGGTTGTCGCTTGTCCGTCATGAACTTCACCGATGCGGTGAATCATTCCAGTGTAAAAAAGAACCCTTTCAGTTAAGGTCGTTTTCCCCGCATCAATGTGCGCACAAATTCCAATGTTGCGAGTGCGCTGCAACAGGAATTCACGTTTTGGGGAGTTTGGGTTATCCGACACTTTAATTGAATTTTCTACCAGCGGAAGTGAGCAAACGCTCTATTTGCTTGGGCCATTTTATGCATTTCATCTCTTCGACGAACTGCGTTACCACTGTTGGATGCGGCATCTCTAATTTCATTAGCCAATGCAACATGCATTGGTGTGCCTTTACGGGCTCTGGCAAAGCTCACAATCCAACGAATTGCTAATGATTCTTGCCTATTAGCAGCAACCTCAAGAGGCACTTGATATGTTGCTCCACCTACTCTTCTGGATTTAACCTCCACTCTTGGTTTAGCATTCTCAACTGCGCGAGTAACGCTCTCCAGTGGGTCAACGGTATCAGTACCTTCATTAGATTTATCAATGGCGGCGTAAACAATACGTTCAGCAAGAGATTTCTTACCATCTCCCATGACTGTACTCACTAGCTTAGCGACTAGTTCGCTATCATATCTAGGATCTCTTACTGCTATTTTCTTTTTAACTCTTCTTCGACGAGACATGTTCTCTAATATTCTAAATTTCTTAACCTGCCTTAGGTCTCTTAGCTCCGTACTTGGACCTTGATTGTTTTCTGTTTTCAACACCCAATGTGTCTAGGGCCCCACGAACAATATGATATCTTACACCTGGCAAATCTTTCACTCGACCTCCACGAACAAGAACAATTGAATGCTCTTGTAAGTTGTGTCCTTCACCGCCGATATAGGCAATTACCTCTTGACCATTTGTGAGTCTAACTTTAGCAACCTTACGAAGAGCAGAGTTTGGTTTCTTGGGAGTTCTTGTATACACCTGCAAGCAAACTCCTCTACGTTGAGGACAGTTGGACAACGCTGGTGATTTGGATTTTTCGATAGGAGTTTTCCTACCTTGGCGTACTAATTGATTGATTGTTGGCATGATAAATTGTTTGTGTCTCATGGAACGAAAACCGAGACGACACACATGCGCATTAGCCAATAAAAACTAACGTGGAGAGCATCGGCCCGTCGTCTGTAACAGATGTAAATTATTTGTTGCAGAGCGCAGCCGTCCCAAAAAGGGATCGCGAATTTAGAGGCAAAATACTATTTATCAAGGATAAAACTGCGTTTTATTGATATTTTTTTAAATTATTCCTTTATCTTAATAAATTATTAAGAATCATGTAATTATGTTAAGAGAGATTTTAGTATAGTTCACAATCGAATAATTAATTAATTCATAGGTATTTTAGACTTTAGTTGCCGCCCCTTACTCTCAGTAAGCCCCACACTTTTTTAGAAAGAAGGGACGGCCGGGCCGTATCGACCTAATCTAATAATCTCTCAAATAACGATGATTGTGAAATTGATAACATTTTTTTAAACATCATTTTTATCGATACAAATCAATGAATTCGCTTAGCAATCATTGTTACGTATTATCAAGAAATTTTACCTAAAGAGCTATTATAATTATGTGATTTTTTTATAATAGATTAACCCAAGAACACACTTTGAAGTGAAGTAATTATATCACATAAGAAGTTGATTATGTGCTACTTAAGTCTTTTTAGAGTTCCTTCAAATCTTTCTTGTGGGGAAACTCTGTTAAAACCATCTAAAAAATGGGTTCTTTTATCCAAATCATTAACATTGGCCCCCTCATAAATACCAACAGTAATATAATAATTCATTTCATTTTTTATTGTACTCTTATCCCCCAAAGAAAAGTCAATAGATGTTGAATTACCTTGATTATGAACAATTTGTCCGATTTTTTTCTCAGAAACCAAATCAGCTGCCTTGTCTGCAATTAGCGGGTGGTATTCCCATAATCTTATCCAGGCTGTGTGACCTTTAAATGAGTTATCCTTTGAGTCTATTATCAGGCTACCGCTCAAAGCTGGTTCATCCAAATCACTAGACTTGCTGTCAGAAATATTTAATTTAAAAAACCCTAAATTTTTAGTAGTTTGATATCTTTTAGAGTAAAGTTTGCCTGTTCCTATAATATCATTTTCTAGGTAATGCCACTGATTCAAATCAGCAGAATGTTGCAATGAATATGAAAACCCTTCAGAGGTCAAAAAACTTAGTTCAAATTCCTCTGAACCAGTACTTTCCACATTGAGTTCTGTATTTCCTGTATTTGGAGAAGTTACCTGATTGGCTTTAACAAAATTGGCTGTAATGACTTTAACTTCCTGAGTATAAAAGAGATTTGGATCATACTTGTGAATATACAAACTTTGATCATGCTCACCTTTGGGATATAAAGACCAAGAATCGAACACATACCCTGGTGCAGGCACAGCAAGATAATGCTCTGTTACTAAAATCTCTGTTCTTGATTCTATTGAGCTCTTGACTGAACCCGATTCTGGCGGAGAAACTGTCGGAAAATAGAAATAGCCGTACGAACTAGATATAATCACCATAAAGATGAATAAGCTTGGAAAAAGAGTTTTTTTAATCATTACGATTTATTNTTAAAGATTACTTTATTATTCAAATAATCACAACAATCTCTTCAGCNNNCGGTGGGAGATTTTAAGATATTGAAAATGGATCGCCATCATTGGATAATNGANTTCCAAAAAATGTTCAAATTTTTGACATTAACCTTGAGNCTATTNTTTAGCCTTGTTCATCACACGGCTGCTAAAAAAACTGATCATTGGAGCCTTTTACCCATCAAAACAGTTCAAATTCCAGAAACCATTAGTGATCCCTGGGTAAAAAATCCAATAGACGCATTCATCCTACATAAACTTAAAAATAGGGGCATGACACCTCAACCAAGCGCCCCAGCCATCACTATAATGAGGAGATTATATGCTGGGTTAACCGGAATATTACCTGAAATTGATGAAATCAATAAATTCAATGAAAGCCCATCAGATGAGAAATATGAAATACTTATACAAGAATTATTAGAAAATCCTCATTATGGAGAACGTTGGGCTAGGCACTGGTTGGACGTCGCTCGATACGGTGAAAGTGATGGTATTCTAACCGTAAATGAAGACAAAGTTCGGGCTAATGCTTGGAAGTATAGGGACTCAGTCATTTCAGCTTTCAACGATGACTTACCTTTCGATCAATTTGTCAGATATCAATTGAGTCCAAATGAGAATGGAATTCCAGATAATTACCGAGAACTAAAACAGTTCGTTCAGCTCGGAACAAAACTTCAGAATAACGCAAACCCTAATGACAAACAATTTCATCAACTAAATGACATAGTCTCTACCACAGGAAATGCTTTCTTAGGGTTAAGTTTTGGATGTGCAAGATGCCATGATCATCCAGTCGACCCAATGACAACTGAGGAATATTATCAGTTTACGGCAATATTCTTTGAACAATTTAAGGTTCAACCAAAAGCATCCAGCAAAACAATTCCCTTAAAAGTCACCACTCCAAGAGTTCTCAAGAACGGTGATTGGAAATCCATAGGAAAAAAAGTTAGCCCTGGATTTTTGAATGTCCTTATGAATAAACCAAACGATTATTGGCTGAATACTGAGGATCATAAAATGATTTCACTTGGGAGGTGGCTAACAGATTCTAAAAATGGCGCAGGCAATCTATTAGCAAGAGTCATTGTTAATAGATTATGGCATTATCATTTTGGCCAAGGTATAGTAAAAACACCAAATGACTTTGGAACAATTGGAGGAACTCCTAGCCATCCAAATTTGTTAGATTGGTTGGCGAGTGAGCTCATTAAGAATGAATGGAAATTAAAACCAATACAAAAGCTGATCGTTAGTAGTGCAACCTACAGACAGAGAAATTCAACGTCCACAGAATATGCAAAAATTGATTCTGAAAACACTCTTTTGTGGCATAGAAAACCCTCCAGACTCGAAGCCGAGGCTATAAGAGATCGAATGCTGGATGTTGCAGGTGTTCTTAACAAACAAATGTTTGGACCAAGTATACCGATTGGCAATTACAAGGAAACTTTTGAAGACCTACCGCAATCATGGCGGCGTTCAATTTATTTACAAGCACATCGCGCAGTTGAACACCCCACCCTATCACTTTTTAACTTACCTAATACAGAGGTAAGCGTTGGGGCTAGAAGTACATCTACCGGAGAAGAAAGCACTTTATTCACGTTAAATTCAAAACTTAGCTGGCAACTAGCCGAACATTTTGCCAAAAGAATTGAGGAAACCGAACAAACAGATTCTATCAGCAAAATTAAGACAGCATACATGTTAGCACTTTCCCGCCCCGCTTCACAGGAAGAGGTCACAATTGGGTTGGAGCTGATCGGTAATGGTGACTTTGAAAATCTTGTAAACTTTTGTCATGTGTTGTTTGGTATAAATGAATTCATTTACATTCATTAAAAAGGGTATGAATAGAAGGTCTTTCCTAAAATCACTCGGAGTAAACTCTGCCACAGCAGGAGCACTAGCAGGCAATTCCTACTCCGGTTTAATACAGAAGCCTCATACTTCTCCCCGTGCTAAGAATGTAATTTTCCTATTCATGTGTGGAGGGGCCAGCCACCTAGAAACATTTGATTACAAGCCAGCCTTACAAAAATACAACGGCAAACTAGCTTCTCAAATATTCACTAAAGAGGAACTTGATGGGTTCAACCCCGAAAAGTCATTTGAAAACTCAAGAATTCTTCCACCGGTATTTAATTTTAAGCAACATGGAGAGAGCGGCGCATGGGTAAGTGAGATCTATCCTAAACTCTCAACAGTTGTGGATGATATTTGNTTCATTAAATCCGTACAGACAGATTCTGCAATTCATTCAGTAGGAGAGACTTTGATGCATACNGGTCACGGTAGACCAGGATTTCCAAGCCTTGGCTCTTGGGTTACTTATGGATTAGGCTCTCAATCCAGAACCCTTCCACCATACGTCGTCATGAAGGATGGTCTATCGACAGCTGGTGACGTTGTATTTCAACAAGGAATGCTACCTGGACGCCATCGTGCTTCAGTTGCCAAGGCTGAACATAATAGCCCTCCTTTCCCTTACCTCAAATCTGAAAGTAATTTCTCGAACAATGACCAGAGACATCACCTCGACAAACTTCAGTTACTGAACAAAATTCACGAAAAAAAATATGGAGGACAGCCTGCACTAATTGACCGAATGCAGTCTTTGGAAATGGCATACAAACTTCAAGAGTCAGCTCCTGATGTCTTTGACCTTAATAATGAGCCTAAAAGTATTCGTAAACTTTATGGTGATAATTTATTTTCTCGGCATTGCCTCACAGCAAGAAGACTCATTGAATCTGGAGTTAGGTTCGTTGAAATATTAGATGGAGCAGAGGGTAGGAAGTGGGACGCTCATGGCAATAGAGGTGGACTTATCGACAATCATCGCAGTAACGCTGCAAGAACTGATCAAGGAATCACAGCATTGATTGTCGATCTTAAATCTAGAGGACTTTTAGACGAAACCCTTATCGTATGGGCAACAGAATTTGGGAGAACTCCTTTTGAGGAGGAGCGCAAAAAAAAATCTGAGCTTGGTAGAGGTCATCACCACAAAGGCTTTACATTATGGATGGCCGGAGGAGGAGTAAAAGGTGGAACTAGTTTTGGAGAAACCGATGAACTAGGAATGCATGCAGTAAAAAACCCTGTATCATTCCACGATTTTCACGCAACAATACTATACCTACTTGGCCTAGATCATGAACAATTAACATTTAGACATAATAGTCGTGACGTCAGACTTACCGATGTTTTTGGAAACATTATACATGACATCATTACGTGATCACTTTCATTATTTTTACTACTTAAGTTTAATTACTTGAGTAGCTGAAGGACTCGTCACTTCAAATTTTGATTTTTTCCACTTTGGGAACCCCGAATAATTGTTTGATATACCAGCACTCTCTTTTGGAATTCCTAGAATATTGTAATCCAACTTTCCATTTCCATTTTTGTCATAAAAAGCACTGATAGCATATGACCCATACGGGATTTTTGAAAAAACAGCCTTTGTTTTCTCCCCAGAAATCTTTACCCTTTTCATATAAGGGGCTTCATTCCCTTTCTTCGGAAAAGTCTCTAGTTTGTTATGTAGTGCAACATACACATAACCGTTTTTTGAACCCTCAATTTCAATATTGACGGTAACAGTAGCTTTGACTTCATCAACGCTTGATATCACTTTAGATTGATTTAACCCAATCAGAGATAACAAAAAAATAATATAAAATTTCATTAGATTAAATGATATAAGCATTTTTTATGGCTCTTGCCCTGTTGGACAAATCACCATCTCTCTAACACAAACCTCCTGCGGCATCTTATATGAGAAAAGAATCGATTGGGCGATTGATTCTGGCTTGAGCGCTCCACCAATTTGTTCAGCATAATCCATCCAACCTTTTCTCGCCTCTTCCTCACATCCATGGTCAAGCAACTCCGTATAAACCATTCCTGGAGCAATGGTAATTAGTCTAACATTATGACCTGCGACCTCTTCTCTTATGTTTTCAGTTATTGCATGAACAGCAAACTTTGTTCCGCAGTAAACAGTGTGATCAGGAAAAGTTTTAATTCCAGCAATGGACCCCATATTAATTATGGTTCCACCTTTTCTATCAACCATATCCTTGAGCACTAAATGTATGCCGTTTAGAACACCTCTAATATTAACATCAAGCATTTTTTGCCAATCATCAGGAGTTTGCGATTGCGGTTTTCCGTTGATCATTATCCCAGCATTATTAATAAGACAATCGACCTCGCCGTGTAAGTCTTGAGCTTCAGCAATTGCATTTCTCATAGAATCAACATCTAAGACATCAACTGCTTTAATGATGGCATTAGGTAAATTCAAAGACTGCATCCTATCTAGTCTTCGCGCCAGCAACAAAAGAGGATAGCCGGCATCGGAAAACGCTTTTGCAGTTGCAGCTCCGATTCCTGAACTCGCCCCTGTTATAACAACTAATTTTTTATCACTCATTACTTGAAATTTTAGCAACTTTTACTTTAAAAACCTAGTCTTGTTTTCTTTGATTAATTTTCATCATTTCGGCACCTACCTCTTCGCGCCATGCATTGAGTTCCACGAGAAGCTCATCACGAACATTAGTTCGAATATTTGCAAGGTCATATTTTTCAGAAATATCATCAGTTAAATTAAAAAGCTCCACCTTAGCTGGGTCAAAAGATTGTATTAATTTCCAATCACCTTTCCTGATAACGCTTGAAGGAAAACTTGAAGGATGTCCATTATAGTGAGGAAAGTGCCAAAAGATTGAATGTCTATCAATCTGCTCATCCCCAATCATTAAAGGCAGCATATTAACACCATCACAAATCTGCCCTGACTTTAATTGAGAGCCCGCAACAGAAATACACGTTGGATATAGATCAGGACTAATCACAGGGGTATTGATCACTTTTCCCGCTTTTATCTTATTTGGCCATCTTACTAATAAAGGTACTCGAATACCACCCTCGTAATAAGCTCCCTTATTTGCTCGCAAAGGGGAATTGTCAGTGGCTTTTGCAAAGCCTCCGTTATCAGAAGTGAATAATATCATTGTATCATTATCAATCGACTCCTCTTTTAACAGATCAGTGATTCTACCAAGGCTTTGGTCAACACTTTCTACCATTCCTGCATATACAGGATTACCTTGCCGTTTTGACTTTGGAATTTTTTTATACTTTTCGATCAGTTTTTCTTTAGATTGCAAAGGGCTATGAACGGCATAATGAGACAGATGAAGAAAAAAGGGACCTTCCTTGTTTTGCTTTACAAACTGGATAGCTTCGTCAGTTAACCTATCAGTTAAGTATTCACCCTTTTTACCATCCTTGAGTGTATTCCATCTTGCACGTTTTCCCGTAGTGGGGATCTTCCAATCACCTGCATATGGATAGAAATGATTACCCGGCGCTCCATGTGAATTTCCTCCAACATTTACATCAAAACCATGATGTTCAGGCAACGAGAAAGGAGGGCCTCCGAGATGCCATTTGCCAATGTGTGCAGTCCTGTAACCTATATCTCGCAAAGCTTCTGGAAGGGTAATTTCCTCTGGTGGAAGGCTACGTAAAAACCGCCCCTCAGATAGCTTCGAATTAGGATCCCATCGACCGGCTGGCAACCAATTCGTAAGGAGTAATCTGGCAGGATACTTTCCAGTCATTATTGAAGCTCTGGTGGGTGAACAAACTGCACATGCCGCATACGCGTTTGTAAAACGAACCCCTTCTGCCGCTAATTTATCTATATTTGGTGTTCTATAATAATCACTTCCATTACATCCGATATCCATCCATCCGAGATCATCGACTAGAAATATAATAATATTTGGGTTCTTAGACTCCGCATAAATATTTCCAAAGAATAAAAATAAAAAATGTGAAATTAATACCTTAATCATTTTGAAACAGTTTGTTTTTTAGCGCACAACAGACCAAGATTCATCAATCAATATTTCAATACCAGCATGACCAAGATCAATTTTAGCATTTCCCATTGAATCAAGATGGGTTTTTGTTTGTTTTAAAATGGATGAACTATCAACTGGCAAATCGTAAGGAATGAAAAGATTTAAGAAGTATTCATCTTGTAATGAGGAAACGGGACGATAGGAATACAGTGTAACGTTAGGGCTCGTATCCTGAGAATTCTTTTGTTTGATCAATCCATACTTTGCTTTGGAGTGTGGATGAGAAATAAGAAGAGCCCTAGATTTCTTTTTTTTCCACCAAGCGTTATCAAGAGGAGGAAAGTCAAACCAGTTCTTGCTCTGCCCCCCTTCTTTAACTGCCTCATCAAAACCTACATGCCAAACAGGGCCAGCCAAATAATCTTCTCGTAGAATTTCACCTCCTCGATATCTATCCAAAACAATAAAAAAACCCTCTCTTGTCAATACGACTCGCCGCTCCCATCGACTTCCCTCTCCATAATAATTATCGAAAGCAAAACGTCCGTAAGAGTCCCCAAACTTATTATTTTCTGCTATAACAAAAGCATCATCATGCTTGATACTTCCTCTCCTCATGAAATCCCTATCATCTCCTTTCCTGTCCGGATGCAACGGAAATTGGTGGCGATTGTGCATAACTAACAAAAGGTCAAGACTCTCTTCCCCAGTTCCACCCCCTCTTAAATCTTTGCCAGAATAAACATTGTTATATTTTCCTGATGTATGTAAATATTTGGAACCAGACACCGAATATTCATAAAGGTGACCTGAAACATTATCCAAATGCTCATCCTTTTCTGGATACAGAAAAAAAGCTGCAAATGCTGAGCCTGCTTTTCTATCTCTATTTAGATAAAGGCGTTCGGGAATTTTATTCTTAAGCGAACTTAGCAGCCCTATCTTTGCTCCTCCCTCAGGGATCTTAGGTTTAATATCTCTTTCAATAAACCATGCAAACCGTCGTTCGTATGCCGAATCATACTCCTTGGAAACCTTTCCATTCAAAGGTCGCCCACCTAGTGAAACCTGCTCGGCGGCCCACAGGTAATATGGATTTTTATAGTGCTTGGCTAATCGATACCAGAAATGACCATCCCTTGCTGAAGTTTCAACATCATAATACCCATAATTCCATGGATCTTTATACACCAACTCGAGGTCATCTCTGACCACAGATCCACAATTAGGATTTCCACGAACTCCACCACCATGGATAAACCCTAAGCATCTATTACCCACCGCATTAATCAACTCCTTCTCAGTGTCAATACGACCAGTGATTTCGGCAATATCAATCAATCCATGTAAGAAAATTGGTCCATATGGATAATAATTCCATTCGGTCCAATCTCCGAATTCTGAAAGATTTTTCCATATCCTATCAATCCATGCTCTTGCCTCATCGGCTTGCGGAGCATCAGGGAAAAGATCTAAAGCTAGTGCAATACCTCCTGCATTTCCAAAAGAGTGATTGTTTGCCGATTGAGCCTTCTTTTTAAAATCAATAAACCTTGGTTCAAGACTCTGTTTTACAATTTCCTCAAATCTAACTTCTTCCTCAGCACTAAGCATTTTCTGTGAAGACAATTCTTCATAAATTCTCATTCTTGCAGCGCCTCCCCAACCACCATGATAACCACCTCCATGAACATCTCTGAATACTTTCCTTCCATTAACGTTCAGGGTAGATTCTTTTCTATCACCAGTTAATGAAGTATAAAATATGTAAAGCAAATCACCCTCACCTTTTTCCTCCAACTTTTTGTGGCGGTCCAATAAGAGCCCTCTAAAAACTGCGCGAAGCACTCTCAAAGCTGAACTATCTTTTCTGCCTCCATCAACATATCTACATCTTAGCCTATCCCATACCCACCAACCCCTCGAAAAAGAATGCCTCTCAATTGAGGCCAACGAATCTCTAAGCGCAGCCTCCATCTCATCAATATTTTTAACATCGGAGTAAGATTCTCTGGGATGCCCCGATAAAATATTTTCCTCAGAAAACAAACAATCATTGTTGAAAAATACTCCAATCAGAATAGCCAAGCGCAAACATTTCATAAATCGAATGGTTAGTATTTTACAATTTTATGACTCACCAGAGTTTTCTTGATTCACATGATTTACATTAAATCAATGTCCTAAACCTAAAAAGTAACAATAACGGATAAAGCAAAGCGGCAATTTTTTTATTGCCTCCCAAGAAGGTCAGGAAATCCGCCAAAAAGGTTATTCAAACCATCTAACAAATCCTGAGTCGCATCATCATCTAGATTTAGATCATCTAAATTTATTTCATTGGAACCCTCAGAGGAATCGCCTTCGTCAGAATTCAATCCATTTAACAAACCACCTAAATCAATTCCACCTAAATCAATTCCACCTAAATCAATTCCACCTAAATCAATTCCACCTAAGTCAATTCCGTTTCCATCATTCTCTCCATCATTCTCTCCATCATTCTCTCCATCA
>NZSO01000031.1 GCA_002696885.1 Verrucomicrobiales bacterium
GTAGGCTCAGGAGTAGGCTCAGGAGTAGGCTCAGGAGTAGGCTCAGGAGTAGGCTCAGGATCGTCAGGCTCTAAAGGAGGCGGAGGAGATAAGGAACGCTCCTTGGCTTCTTTAGCGTCAGGCACTTTATTGGTGTCAACTAGATTAACGTAATTCAACGATGACTTGCCCGCATCATTATAATTATCTATTGCATTGTCGAATTGCTGATTTTGAACCATAAGATCCCCTAAACGTATTTTAGCAGCAGCTCTAGAGTTAGAATTGTTAACAGCAATTTTTTCAAACATTGCTTTAGCTTCTTCTTTCTTCCCAGATTTTTCTAACAAAGTGGCCAATGAAAACATAGCATCGTAATAGAATTCATTGGATTCATTTGTGTTGTTGATGAATTCTTCCAGAGATTTTTTTGCTTTTTCAAGATCTGGGCTATCCCCACTTATATATTTTTCAGCAATGATTAGCTTCGCGTTATCTCCACTAACGGTCCCCTTATTTTTTTCAGCGAATTCAAGCAACGAGCTAATTGAAGAGTCTTTCATGGTCGCGGAAACAAAATCTTTACCACGCTCAATTGCTTTGTCGTCTCTATTCGCTTTATAAAAGTAGAGAACTGCAAATACCATTAAACCAACGATGACAAATAACGATATAGGCTTCCAATTTTTTTCTAGAAAGCTTTCAATGAAATTTGGGGAATTAACTGGTTGTACAGGTGAGGGGATTTCTTCGTTTTCTTTTTCCATTAGGTTTGAAATTTTAGAATTAATTACTATAGCTTTTTTATTATGCTCCTACGCTAGATCTGGCTTCATCAGCTAGTGGCGTACTGAGGTATCTCTCGCCAGTTGAGCATCCTATGGTGACGATGAATTTACCTTGATTTTCGGGCCTTTTTGCAATTTCTAAGGCTGCACATACGTTGGCACCTGTACTGATTCCAACAAGTATTCCCTCCTCAGCTGCAATTCGTCTAGCCATGTTGAATGCATCATCATTTGATACTTTAACACACTCACTAATCTGATCGCCACCGGATTCTGGGTTGGTTAGGTGGAGGTTGCCTGGAATAAAACCCGCACCAGTTCCTTGGATCTTATGAGGTCCAGGGGTCAACTCCTCTCCTGCAAGCTGTTGAGAAATAACTGGTGAATCCTCGGGTTCCACGGCTATTGCCTGAAAGCTTGGTTTCTTGGGTTTAATTACCTCACAACATCCTGAGATGGTTCCTCCTGTACCAACGGCGGAGACAAGAATATCGACTTCACCATTACTGTCATCCCAAATTTCCTGAGCTGTGGTTTGTCTGTGGATCTCAGGGTTGGCATCGTTTTCAAATTGTTGAGGCATCCAGGCGTTGTCATTCTCTTCTAAAAGCTCTTTTGCTTTTTCGATAGCCCCTTTCATACCTAAAGGTCCTGGTGTTAAAACTAGATTTGCACCGAGCAATGCTAAAAGAGTTCTTCTTTCCAAGCTCATGGTTTCAGGCATTGTGAGAGTTAGGTTGTAACCCCTTGAAGCACATACAAAAGCAAGAGCAATTCCTGTGTTTCCACTTGTTGGCTCAATGATGGTTGTTTCCGAGTTGATGAGTCCCTCTTTCTCGGCGGCTGCAATCATTGCCATCCCGATTCTATCTTTTACCGACCCAAGAGGATTAAAAAATTCACACTTAAGTGCGATCGTTGCATCAATGCCTTCTGTGACCTTGTTTAATTTTACAAGAGGTGTCTTTCCAATGGTTTCGACGATGTTGTTGTATAGAGTGCCCATTTTGTAACCAGTATATAATTTTTAGGATGTAAACTTAAGTATAAGAGTAATGAATTATTAATTTGAACTCGAAGAGTTTGCAAAGAGAAATGATCTAGATTCAAATTAAAAAAAATATTTAACTTTACTAAATTATTTAGTAATTATCCTAAGTTTATTTCTAATTCTAAATATAATAGATAAAAATATTACCCCCAATTTTTAAATGAGCGACGCAATTAATGACGATCAAGCACGAGAAAAAATGAAAAGAATCCCAGAGTGGGAGCTAACTAATGCATCAATAGTTAGGAGTTTTGAATTTGATGAATACCCCTTGGCGATTGATTTTGTTAATGCTGTTGCCGAAATAGCTGAGGAGGCTTTTCACCATCCTGATATATTTATCAGTTATACCAATGTTAAGATAACCCTTACAACTCATGATGTTGGCGGGCTCACTGAAAGTGATTTTGAAGTAGCTGCGAGAATAGACAGTCTTGATTCTTAAAGCCCTGATTATCTCTAGGAATTATTATAATTCCTCTGGGTTCTGAAGGAGTTCTGCGATTCTTGAAAGTAGCCTGCCGGCGCCTCCTCCATCAAGCACACGGTGGTCAAAGCTTAGGGTAAGCTCAGCTTCAACGACCGGCATCCAAGTTTTTCTTTCCTGATCCCAACTTGGTTTTTGTTAGCCAAAACCAAGGCCAAGAACAAGGTTTTGTTCAGGCAAAGGAATCGGGGTTGCCCAGACAATACCAAAAGTTCCAAAGTTTGTAACAGTTGCTATTCCAGGAGGACTACTCGCTTCTTTTGGTAGACGTCTTTTCTTGGCTGCATCAACCAAGGAAGAGTATTCAGCTATCAGATCCTTCAGTGGAATCTGATCAACTTTTCTTATGACAGGAACCAATACACCGTCGTCCACTTCGACAGCGAAACCAATGTCTATAGAGTCTGGGTGAACAATTTGATTTCCAACTAGTCGACCGGCACTGGCTGTTCTTTCACCTAATGCTATGGCGAGAGCTCTTATCGCATAGATGGTTGGCCCTGGTTTTGGGTTTGATTGTTTACGATGGTTTAGTAAAGAGTCTAGTTTGACTGGTGACCCGACGGTGGCGAGAGGTCTGCTCCAGCTTCTTCTCATTGAATCTGCAACTGCAATTCTCATTGATGAGGCTGGGCTTGTTTTTTTAGTTTCTAGGTCATACATAAAGGACTCAAAGTCCTCGACTGTTATTCGCCCACCAGCTCCACTTCCAGCTATGCCGGCTAGATCTGCCGCATTGAGCCCAAGATCTTCCATGCGGGCTCTTAATCGCGGAGAGATATATCGAGCCCCTGTGGCTTTTGCTGGAACAGGGAGACCTTCAATTGTCGGAGTGACACTTGGATTTGCCAGATCATTATTCTCGGCCTTTTTATTGGTTAAGTTTTCAGATTTTTGTTCACTTAAATCATCCGGCTCTTCTATTGGTGTACTTTTTTGCGCGTATTCCTCGCTAGCTTCAATGTAACCAAGGATGGCGCCAACTGGATAGCTTGTATCGATCTTTGCAATGATTTCAAGAATTTGACCAGGACATGGAGTCGTGACCTCCATCATAGCCTTTTCTGTTTCAACTTCTAAAATATCTTCATCGGCGTCTACAGATTGACCAATTTCAATTTTAACATCCCTGATTGTCGCCTCCGCGATAGATTCTCCTAGTTGAGGCATTAGTATTGGAACTCGCATAGTATTTACTCTTTAATTAATTTACGAATTTTATCCTCTATCGAATGAGCCGTAGGCCGATGGAAACGCCAGAGCTCAGGATGATAAGGTATTGGTGTATCTAATGAGTTTAACCTAGCGGGAGGGGCATCTAATAGGTTAAATCCTTCCGAAGTGATTTGAGATATTATTTCTGCTGTCACTCCTCCCCATGGAAAAGCCTCACCAATAGCAAGGACTCTTCCTGTACGAGCTATGGACCCAAGAACAGTCTCTATATCAATGGGTTTCACGCATCTCAAATCAACTATCTCTATTTCGAATCCATCCTCTGATAATTTCTCGGCAGTACTCACGGCCTCATGTACCATTGCGCTATACGTCACTATTGTGGCATGTCGACCAGGTCTGACGATTCTGGCTTTAGTCGCAGGTAGAGCTTTTTTTGGAAGCTGTTGAGCCTTTAGGTGATAATATAAATATTTGTGTTCACAAAATATTACAGGATCATCAATTGATATTGCATCCAATAACATGGAGTATGCATCCTCAACAGTTGAAGGAGCCATGACAACAGTTCCTGGATAATGTGCATATATAGTTTCCATACATTGACTATGGAAAGGACCACTTCCCGGAGTTCCACCTGATGGAAGTCGAATGGTGATGGGGCAAGCTAATGATGTCCTCCAGTAAAGAGTTGCCGCCTGGTTGACAATTTGATTGAAGCCAACTGAAGAAAAGTCCGCAAATTGCATTTCAACAATAGGTCTCATTCCCTCGATTGCGGCGCCCACCGCGAGACCAACCATGGCATCTTCACTGATTGGAGAATCTAATACTCTGTCGGGGAACTCATTGTACAACCCTTTGGTTGATTTAAATGCTCCCCCAAAAAAACCAATATCTTGGCCATAAATAAAGACTTCATCATTTTTTTGGAGTGCTACAGACTGGGCCTCTCTAATTGCTTCAAGGTAAGTAATGCTCATGTTATGTTATTACTCGTTAAGGATAGAAGAGGAGTAAGCACTCCAGTTGTGTGAATAGGGATCTGGGACTTTTTCCGACTCAGCGGTATGGATGGCAGATTTAACCTCATCATCAGACTCTTTGAATATATCATCGATGTCTCCTTGATTAGCCCACCCTTCATCAAGAATACGATTATGGGCTTTTGATAAACAGTCTTCGCCGAGCTTGGATTTTCTTAGATCTTCCGAAATGTAAGGAGCATCATCATGTTCTCCATGTCCTGACAAACGAAGTAAATTTCCCACAACAAGTTGAGGACCGTCTCCGGCGCGTGCTTTTTCGACACATAATTTAAAAGTGTTGACACAATCAACCAAATCAGTTCCATCAACTTCAACTCCAGTTATTCCATAACCGACTGCCTTGTCGGTGATGTTGTCACATGCAAACTGCTTACTGTTTGGTGTAGAATAAGCGAATTGGTTGTTGGCTACCGAAACGATTAATGGGAGATTTTCCACAGCCGCTAAATTGAGAGCCTCGTGAAATGCCCCAGTGGAGGTGCCACCATCTCCAATAGTGGTTGCTCCAACAGCATCATCAAGAGTCCCTTTCATTCTCCTTGCAAAGAGTATTCCATTAACAACTGATATCATGGCACCTAGATGTGATATCATAGCGGGCATTCCCTCTCTAGGATTGCCTCGATGAACGTTACCGTCTCTTCCCTGAGTGGGCCCTTTTGATGATCCCATATAGGTTCTGGCAGCATCAACAAGAGGTTCACCAAATGCTGATCTTCCCGCCATGTCTCTTATCAATGGAGAATATATATCTTTACCTTTAACAAGATTGACGGCCAAAGCGGAACTGAATGCTTCCTGGCCTTTTCCAACGTATACGCCACCAACAATTTTACCTGCCTTGTATATGCTAGAAATTTTATCTTCAAATGTACGAGCAAGAACCATCCACCGAAAGGCATCAAGAACCATTTCTGATGAATCGTTTTTCAAATTATCCTCATGATCGGCACCACTTGCCATAAAATATACATATTAGCCATCTTAGTTTCGAGGGCAATAGCGATTTCATGAATTTGTAGTACTCGTAATTTTTTCGTTTTCTTTAAATTTCATGCCAATTAATTGGCTAATTCCGAATTCTTCTTGAGTAACACCATACATTACCTCACAGCGACTCATTGTTCGTTTGTTATGGGTAACTATAACGAATTGGCTGTCTTTAGTAAATTGATCGAGTAGTTTCAAAAATCTTCCTATATTAGCCTCGTCCAAGGGTGCGTCTAATTCATCAAGAACGCAGAATGGGCTTGGTTTGACCATATATATAGAGAACAACAATGCGACGGCAGTCATTGCACGCTCTCCACCTGAAAGTAGAGTAATTGATTGAGGTTTTTTGCCTGGTGGCTTTGCAATAATATCAATGCCACTTTCAAGTGGATCTGATTCGTCAAGCATAACAAGACTTGCTCTACCCTGATCACCAAACAACTCCTTAAATACGGAGCTAAAATTTTTGCTTATTTCCTCAAAGGTATCAGAAAATCTTGACCGTGTTTCTCTGTTGATTTTGCTAATTACTTTCAGTAATCCTTCTTTTGCATTAATGAGATCCGTATGTTCCTTACTTAGAAAATCATATCTCTCCTGAAGTGATTCAAATTCTTCAATGGCATCAATATTGACGGGTCCCATCGAATCGAGTTTTTGCTTAAGCTCGTCAATGACAAGTTCGACGAAAGACCAGTCAGGTTGATTTCCCTGAGAAATCACCTCTTCTATTTCTTGCTCAATATTATCCTCTTTCGATTCGCTTGATTCATCATCAGTATTTTGATCCCAAACCCTATTTTCCCTTGATGCTTTTCTTTTTTCTCTTGTCTGTTTGGCTTTCTTTTGGTCTTCGATAGCACATAGAAGCTTATGACTGTCTGGACTGAAGTGTTCAAGATTAACATTGTACCTTTGTCTTATTGTTGAGCATAAGCTTTCGACTCTGAGATCAATTTGAGTCATTTTGACTTCTTCTTGCCCCTTTTGTTCGTTGAGCTTTGCAATTTTACCTCTCGTCTCACTTAAGGCCCCTTCAGCATTTTCAACACTCTTTATTCTTTCCTGTCTTTGGTTAATTATTTGCTCAAGATTACTCTTTAACGACTCACAAAGATTGTTGAGTTGTTCAATTTCAACGATCAAATTTTGATTTTCTGTTTTAGCAATTTCTATACGCTCAGAGTATGATGAAACCTCTGACTCTCTGCGATTAATTGCTGACTCAAGCTCAGCCATTCTTTCGGTGATTGGAGCTTTTTGTTCCTCTAGTGCCTGAAAAGCTTTTTCTTCAACGGCCAGAGCTGTCTTAAATTCCAGAAGCAGTTCCACAGAATCATTCTCCTGTCNTTTAGCTTCAAACAANGAAGANTTNATTTTTGAAATGCTTAGTTTTTTTTCTTCAATGCTCTTGTTGAGGTGCTCTTCAGAGTTTCTTAACTCGATTAACCTGTTTTCAGAACTTGTTTGCCTTTTCTGCAGGCCTTCCTGCTCTAACTGCATGTTTTCAAGCTTTGATTCAAGGCCCTCTCTCTCTCTCTTAAGAAGAGTTTTTTTACCTTCAAGAGTAGAATGTGCAATGGCTGCTGATTGCATTTGAGTGTTGCACTCTTCTAATTTTTTATTAGCAATCTCAACTTGAAGTTTAATTTCATTTATTTGAGTTTGTTTTTTATCAAGGTTCTCTTTAAGGGTGACGGTTTGAGATTCGAGATCTTTGATTTCATTCAACCTTGCCAATAGAGAGCTAGCCTCACCTGCTTCGCCAGCACCTCCGCTAATGAAGCCAGCCGCGCTTATAAAATTACCATCAAGAGTCGTAAAACTGTAATGTGGCAACTCTTTTCTTAGTCTGATGGCAGTTTTAAAATCTCTTACGATAAAAGTATTTTCTAACAAATGATCTAATAACGATCTTACTGATTCAGATGATCTCACCTTGTCTACAGCCCATGCCTCAACTCCATCTGGAAGAGTCATCAATTGGCGATCTTTGGGTGAATTAATGAAGTTTTCAGGAACAATACAAGCACGACCTAGTCTTTCATTTGTTAGGACTTCTATGGCGCTTTCAGCAATCGACTCATCAGCAACAAGAATTGATTGTAGGTGTTGACCAAGGGCTGCCTCAATGGCGGGAATGAAATTAGTCTCGACATCTATGAAAGAACTTAAAAGACCGAATGAATTTGAATCTGAGTTTTCAGTTTTGAGTTTATCTAATACAGATTGCGTTCCTTTACTTAAACCTTGACCGTCGACTAGGAGCGCTTTTAGCACCTGAAGTCGAGAATCTTTTTCTGCAAGCTGACGGTGATCTTCAGAAATATCTTGGGCAAGAATATCTCTCTGATTAACTAGTGTTTGAGAGTCTTTTTGGGCAATAGCCAATCTGTCTTCAAATTCATTTAATGATTGAGAGGCTAGGGTGATTTCCTCCTGAATATCAAAAAATTCAGTTTGGCGTTCTTTGTGTTCTCTACTGATGCCACTGATTTGACCAACGATATGGTTTATTCTTTCATTGTCCGTATCTGACATGCTTGAGAAGGAATCAAGTTCAGCCCGTACTTTTGCGAGTTGATCAGAATCTGTCGTTTTAGAATCAGTTAAATCTCGTAGTTCCTGTTCCAAATTATTAGTCTTTTCTCGAAGCTCGTTGGTTTTCTTCTCGTGATCCCCGAGTAACTGTTTTTGTCTATTGATATTCTCTTTTATTCGGAGAATTGATTGAGAATTGCTGTTGAGTTCGGTTTGCTCTTTACCAAGCGTTTCTTGAGTTTTTTGGATGTCAGTAGAGTTTTGAGAAATTAAATCATTAAGTTCTGATTGACGTTCCTCGTTGAATTGAATTCGGCTCTTGGAAGAATTAATTTTATTTTGTTTACCTATTAGTTCTTCTCTGCTTTTCCCTATTTCTGAATCCAATGAAGTGAGAGCTTCTCTCGCAACAATGATATCCTGTTCCTTGGATCCTATTGATTTCTGCTGCTCTGAAACTTCATTCAGGAGTGATGTAATAGAGGTTTTAAGTTCACTTCTCTCAGCATCTAGTTCCTCATATTTTCTGTGGCTGTAATGAGTATCAAGTGTGCTTACATCGACCAGAAGTTCTTTATATCTTCTAGCTTTGCTTGCTTGTCTATTAACGGAGTTGATCTGTCTTTTTACCTCCTCAATGATGTCATTAACACGCAATAGGTTGGCCTCAGTATAATCTAATTTTCGGAGAGCTTCTTTTTTCTGTGATTTAAATTTTGTAATACCTGCAGCTTCCTCGAAAACAGTTCTCCTGTCCTCAGGTTTTGAACTTAGGAGAAGGTCAATTTTGCCTTGCTCCATAATTGAGTATGCAGTGCGACCGATACCAGTATCCATCAACAGTTCATGGATATCTTTGAGTCTGCATACTGTTCCATTTAATCTGTACTCGGACTTGCCGTCTCGGAAAACACGTCTCGTTAAAGCGACCTCGTTATATTCCACGCCTAATGATTCCTCACAATCAGTCAGCGTAAGTGTCACTTCAGCCATTCCTACAGGCTTACGCTTGTCAGTACCGTTGAAAATGACGTCTGCCATTTCACCACCTCTTAAAGCCTTGGCCGAGGTTTCTCCAAGAACCCAACGAATAGCATCAACAACATTAGATTTGCCGCATCCATTGGGTCCTACGACACCTGTGACTCCAGGGTGAAACTCAAATTCTGTACGATTAGCGAAAGATTTAAAACCGTGAAGTTTAAGTGATTTTAAATGCATTATTTTATTTGAAATAATTAAATATTAAAGTTTATCGATTTTATGACAAAGCTATACTTGATAACAATCTAAATTAAGGAAACCACAATATATTGTCATTTAAATTGGGTGACAGCTCAACATATAGTGTATCTAATGTCCATTGCTTTTATGTTAAATTAACTTTTTTTAGATAGTTAAGTGAGATTATTGATAAAACTTAGTTTTACGTAAATGATGTAGTATTATGGATACCAAGGGCTTGTGTGAATTGATCGAAACTAGGAGAAGAAAATTAAATTTTGTTCTTTTTTTCTTTTGGTTTTCATTGTCGATCATTGGCTGTGATCGCCCTAAAGCAGTGGAGAAGGAGGTTTCGGTAATTCCTGAGGAAAAAATCAAAAAAGTTGAGTTGGACGCCAAGCCCATAGAGCTACCAAAAACTGCACCTCAGGTAATTATAGATAAATCTTCAAGAGTCACTATTCTTGGTTATCACCAAATTACTGACAGAGGGAATCCATCGGAAATGCGAATTCCAGTGAGTAAATTTCGATCCCAAATGCAAGCGCTGAAGGATGCAGGAGTGAGCGTTATTTCGCTAGATGATTATCTAATGTGGAAAAAGAATAAAAGGCCCATTCCTGAAACATGCGTCATTCTCACTATCGATGACGGTTATGACGACCTCTATGATTATGCNTTGCCAATTTTAAAAGAATTCAATTATCCATTTACNTTTTACNTATACACTAATTTTTTGGGGGGGAGTGGAAGAACTCTGAATGANAAAGAAGTNAAGGAACTGTTGTCTTCGGGNGGAGAGTTAGGAAGTCATAGTGTTTCACATGANTTTTTANTTAGAGCTAAAAGAAAGTTTGGGGATAACAAAAAGTATGAAGAGTGGTTATTAAAAGAGATTAAAGGGTCAAAGGACTCTTTGGAGAAAAAATTTGGGGTAATAATTAAATCATTCGCATACCCCTACGGCGAATATAGTGATTTCTTGGCTAATAAAATCAAGGAAGCTGGTTACTCCTCTGCAGTAACGGTCAACGGATCCAAGGCTAATTATGGAAGCCCAAGCTATGAACTTCCTAGATATATTATACATGGAAATAATGATATAAATTGGAAAGCGGGTACAAGTTTTGGTGGAAATGTTGGTCTTGTTAATCAACTGAATACAAATAAAACTTCAGTTGATGGAGGGGCTCCTAAGATTAAGACATGGCCTGTTTCAGGTGGTGAGATTGTTAATCGATTGCCTGAAATTAGAGTGGATTTATCAGATTATAAATCAATTGATCCTGAAAAAATTAAAATGCAAGTTACGGGTTTTGGTGTGGTTCCCCTCGAATTTGATAATAGTGGTGCAATTTTAAAATGGAAAATCCCTAGGAAACTAAGGGTTAAATCGACCACAGTAATTTTGTCTTTTGAAGATCCTTTAGATGGTAGCAATAAAAGTTTTTCTTGGGGTTTTAATGTTAATTTGAAGGAATATTATTTACCAGAATACGAGGAAAATCTCAAGAGGGAGAAAGAGGCAATAGATGAGATTTTTTCTGATTAGGTTCATATTTAATTTTTGGTTTGTCCTAGTTGTTTAAAATATGCATTATAAAAACATGAAGAGTTTAATTGAAAAATTTGAGGGGATAAAAGTTACACCTATCGCAATAGTTCTCTTATCAACAATTCTCGTTGGATGTAAAAATACTAATGTGCTGATGCCTAACAGAGGTGCAGGTGAAGTTCATCCTCTAGGTATTGATTTTGCGGATCCAGTGGATGTGGTTGAAGAAGTTCAACCAATGACCAAAAACATACCGACCATGAATTACACGGTAGTTAAGGGCGATAGTCTTTGGAAAATTTCTAGAGATTACAAAACAACTGTTGCAACGCTCAGTGAATTGAATGGAATCTCAGGTTCATTGATTAGAGAAGGTCAGGTCATTCTTGTTCCATCAGCCAATGCACCTAAAAAAGGTGTAAACGATCCTGTGGCAGAACCTGAAGAACCAATTTTAGAAGAGCCGGTTGATCCAGCGGCCGAAGAGAAAGAAATTAAAGAGGAGATACCAATCATCCCAGCTCCCATAAATGAAGATGACCTATTGCCAGTGCCTGAGGCGCCTTAGTATTCTGATGTTTGTTTACTTACACAATTCCAATAGGAGTTGATGAAAAAAAAGGTTGGTTATTTTTCCACTAAGGTAGTCCCTTTCATTGTAGGGGTAGTAGTTACCACAATTTTTTTTGGGACTGCTTTATTGTTGGCTTATTATCTGAAATTCAAAAAACAACCTGTTTCTGAAATCTTATCAAGAGGTTCATCTCAGAGTTCAGTAATTACTAAACAGATCGTTAAAGAAGTTAAAGTTCGAGACCCTTTGCCCTCGAAGCATGTTAATTATAAAAGTATCGATACTGCTCGATTGTGGAGTGGGGTCGAATCCAATACGAAAGTAGAAATTAAACAAGGGCGAGAGGCCTCCTATGAGAGAAAACAAAAAGGCAGCTACCTTTTTGATTTTAAGATAAAAATAAACAGTCCCAAGGCAGTTGATAATTTGAAGGGGCTTGAATTAAATAATCCTTTATTAGGTAAGATCCTTCCAGGGTTAGGTGAATTATTCTCGAGCTCAAGTGTTTCAGGGTTTTACTACAAACTTTACGATATCAAGTCGAAGCGATTTCAGCAATACCTTACTCGGTTAAATGCTATTCCTGATAAACATAATTATTATGATTGTGAGACGATACTTGAAATGACCTATGCTCAATCTGGGAGAAAAGTTCTTTTTGTACAGAGTGAGATGGATGTTGTTTCAGATGGTTCTGATGGTGATCGAATGCCTGAATATGATAAGTACATTGCCGAATCAACTAACTATCAGCCTTTTACAAGTTATGGTTGGAGAAAAAAAACCAATAGGCCCAATCCCTTACTGGCAAGATGGAATAAAAAGTTAACTGATGATCAAAAAAAGTTGGCTGACAAAGGGCTAAGGTCATCTCAAAAAGCCTCAATCGAACAAAATATTTCAAAACTAAAGAGAGAAATTGCAGACATGAAGGCGAGAAGTTTTCTCATCGCAAGAGCTGACCCGTTTATTGTTATTCCCTCCTGGATGAGGTCATACGCAAGTCAAAACGATTTTGCTCCATCTGTCGGTGATTATGTGGCCGTGGTCTATGATGGTAAAGTTTATCCTGCAATTATTGGAGATACTGGACCAACCTGGAAAATCGGGGAGGCATCTCTAAGATTGGCTAAGCAGTTAAATAGTAAGGCAACATCCTACAGTAGGCCTGTGAGTGATTTGAAAGTGTCGTATTTAATTTTTCCTGGAACAGCGGCTAAACCTGATGCGCCTGATCTTGATAAGTGGAATAAAGAAGTGAATAGACTGTTAAATGAGATCGGTGGGCTGGGTGAAGGTTATTTGCTTCACTCATGGGATAATTATTTCAAATAAATCAGTCTATATTCTATTGTTATAAATTATTTGTATTTAATGAATTAGAGTAGTTATTTTCTTGGAATAACCGCATTTATTATGTCAAAGGAAGATAACACCAAGAAGCCACAATTTGTAATACCTGAATCTGCTGAATCAAAGCCAGTGAACAAATTGCTTGTACCTAATGAGAGAGAGAATAACGATGCGAAATTATCAAAACCCAAACTTGTCACGACAGATTCAGATTCATCAGCTGGAGATGAAAAGGTAAAGAAAATTCTTATTCCTAATCAAGAGCCGACACCAGAGCCGACACCAGAGCCGACACCAGAGCCGACGTCTCAAAATGAAGAGTTATCAGCAGGGCTGCCAGATGCAAGCCAGGATAATTGGATGAAGGACGCATACAATCAGGTTGAAATTGCAGAAAAAGCGAATGAAGAAATACAGACTGTACATCAGCAGGCTGCCTATAGTGATCCTTCTCCTGAGGAAATTAATCAGCAGATAGTTGATCAAGGCGTACAGGAAAGTGCGGTTCCACCTCAGGTTAATTATACTGAGCAAGTACCCACACAAATTCCTCAAATACAGGTTCCGCAGGTTCAGGAAATGCCCCAAGCACCCCCTCCAGTTTACAATAATCAATACGAACAGTCATATGTTCAGCAGCCTTACCTACAACAGCCATATTCTCCGATGCAGTACCAAGGGTATAGTCAGCAGCCGAATTACGGGGAATTTCAAAATCAAATGACAAATGGTCAAACCCCAATGATGCAGGTTCCCAATCGAAGTGGATTACCTGTTGGGTTATGGTTTTTTATGGGGTTAGTTTTAGGGCTAATTATTGCTATAGCTGGTCTAAAGTTAGCGCCTCAGAGTATTGCTGAATCAATTCGTCCAGATCTTGTGGAAAAGGGAAAGAACCTTGTAATCATTGACGGCGTACGCCAAGGAGAAAGTTCAGAAAAATCAGAGTAACTTCTAAGTAAATTACTCTGATTTCAGTTTCGCGATTGCTTCTAAAACTTTTGGTGTATGCCCTTTAGGAGATACTTTTCGATCTATCCATGCCAATTTACCATCCTTAACAATGAAGCTTTCTCTAGCACATATTTTAGGAGTAAACTTTTTGACTCCATATGCTTTTACAAGTTTGCCGTCTCTGTCAGAAAGTAACGGAAATGGTAATTTGTTTTTATCTTTGAATTTTTTTTGATCTTCCACCTTATCCATACTGATTCCGATTATTTGAACATTCTGTTCTTTTAATTTATCAATGCTATCCCGCAAACTGCAGGCCTGAATAGTTCATCCGCCTGTATTCGCTTTAGGATAAAAAAACAATAATGTGGTGCCTTGTTTGAAGGTTTCCTCAAGATTTAATGAATTTCCATTATTATCGAGCAAAGTAGCAGAGGGTGCAGAATCGCCAATTTTCAGGCTTTCCGCCGCTTTAACATGTTCAGTTAAGAAACTAAAAGGAGCAACTAGGAAGCTCGCCTTAATAATATTCAGTAATTTCTTCATTTTCTTTAATATGACAATTTGTACCCTATCTATCAATAAAGAACTTTGTTTGTATAATTTAATTACATCTTTAAATTGCTGATTGTAAAAGATGAAATTGGTTGCCTTTATATTATTAATTATTGTGCCTTGGGTTATTGGCCAAGAAAATGTCAAACCTGTCGAGGGGATAAATGAAAATGACTCAAAAATTCATGCTTTAATCGGTGGAGTCATTGTGACTCCCGAGAAAGAATTCGAAGGGAGCATAGTTATTAGAGATGGATTGATTGAGAACATTGGTAGTGAAATAGAGATTCCTGAGGACGCGAGGATTTGGAATATTAAAGGGAAAAGAATTTATCCAGGTTTCATCGAAAGTTGGAAAGAATTCAAGTTGTCAGAGAATTATTCTTTATCTCATTGGAATAAAAATATAATGCCTGATCGGAAAGTTTCTTCATATCTAGATTTGCAAAGCATAGAGTACGAGGAGCTAAGAGGTTTGGGGTTTTGCGTAGTTCATGCCGTTCCTGATAATGGAATATTCCGAGGCGAGAGTAGTTTAATTATTTTACGTGAAGGTGAACAAGGTGAGCAGATTTTAAATTCAAATACGGCGCAAATTTTGGATTTTGATCACGGTTCTGGTGGATACCCATCCTCTTTAATGGGTTCATTAGCCTTAGTAAGACAAGTTCTTTCAGATGCCAAATGGTATCAAGGTGTTGAAGTGAAATATCAAACAGAAGAACCTTCAGTTAAGAGAGCGACTTACAACAAAGCCCTCAAGTCAGTGGATTTGAAAAGTAACTTCTATTCAATAGCAAGAGATGAACTTGATTATGATAGAATTTTTTCTCTTAAAAATGAGTTTCGCTTAAAGTTCAGCGTTTATGGTAACGGCAAGGAGTATAGACGGATTGATATACTTAAAAAACTAGGCGCGCCTATCATATTGCCAATAAACTTTCCTGGAATACCTGCTGTTAATGACCCGGTAGGAGCAATGGACTATTCCCTCGAAGAGCTTCAACATTGGGAATTTGCCCCATCCAATCCTGCTTTTTTGAAAAAACATGGCATACCCTTTTCAATTTCCTCTTCAAAGATGGATTCTCCAAAAGCGAATTTTTTTAAACACCTAAGAAGTGCAGTAGATAGAGGATTGGATCCTAAAGCTGCATTAAAATCTTTAACTCTTAATCCAGCTAAATTATTGGGAGTTGAGGACAGGGTCGGAAGTCTTTCTAAGGGTAAGATTGCTAATTTATTCGTGTCAGAGGGTGATATTTTTAAACAAAAAGATTCAGAAATCATAACCACATGGGTTGAAGGAATTCCATACCATGTTGAAGATTCAGAGACTCTAGACATAGCTGGAAAATGGGAAATATTTATTTCAGGTAACAAGAAGCCTTTGACATGGAAGATACCAAGCGGAAAGAAAATCAAAGTCGAGGCAGGAGGTGGAGTTAGTTTTTCAGCTCAATGGAAAAATGATAGGCTTTTACTTTTTCCGCCTTCACAAATATTAGGAGGCGCTGATGGTTATACTAGGATGTCTGCTTCAATTGATGTTGAAAAATTTACAATGAACGGAGTGGCTGTTTCAGCAACAGGAGAAACTTTTTGGTGGAATGCAAAACGTGCAGGTAATTTTAAAGAGTCAAAGAAAAGTGACAATCTTGGTGAAGTGAAAATGGATGTTCCTAAATTGGAGTTTAATCACTATCCAGCTGGAGCTTATGGAGTTGAAAGAAAGATTCGAGATGCTAAAAAAGTTCTATTTAAAAATGGGACTGTTTGGACGAGCGGCCCATTGGGATTAATAAAAAATTCTTCTGTTTTGATTGAAGGCGGAAAAATAAAAAAAATAGATCGAAATATTGAAGTTTCAGATGATGTTCTGATTATTGATCTTAACGGCAAGCATCTTACCCCTGGGCTAATAGATTGTCATTCCCACAGTGCAATCAGTAGAGGGGTTAATGAAGGAACGCACTCAGTAACAGTGGAAGTCAGGATTGGTGATTCAGTTGATCCGACTGATATTTCATTGTACAGGCAACTGGGTGGGGGGTTAACTACTGCAAACCTTTTGCATG
>NZSO01000032.1 GCA_002696885.1 Verrucomicrobiales bacterium
CGCTCCGCGGCAGCAAGCGCTTCATAATATTTTTTTGATTTTACTCCCACTTTCGACGTTCCCTTGGGTTGAACGATAAAGGAACCATCCTGAGGCTGAGATTTTTTATCCTTATCTAATATAGGTTGAGACTGAAAGTTAGGTGATTCAGGGACCACTTCAATTTCTTTGGTCGAATTACAGGAACTAATAACCATGCATGATAGTACTAACAGATGACTTCTTAATATTTTCATTTTTTCAAATTAAACTTTATTCTGGAATATATCCTGACCTGATTAACCAGTCATGAAGTAAGGTAGACCATTTTTTATTTCCTTTCGTGCCTAGGCCAACACCATGCCTTCCCTTTTGAAAAAGGTGAAATTCACATGGAATTTTAAATTTATTCAAAGCAGAAACAAAAAGCAGGGCATTTTCTGCAGGCACTGCTTGATCCTCGTAAGTATGAAAGATAAAAGTGGGCGGAGTCGCTTGATTAACTTGCGTTTCTAGAGACATCTTTGAAACTAAAATAGGATCAGGATTTATTCCCAATAAATTTCTTTTTGATCCTTCATGAGTGACTCCCTTTTTCATAGATAGCACAGGGTAAGCAAGCACAAGAAAATTTGGCCTATTTGAAATTTTTGTAAATTGCGTAGCCGCTGTTGCAGCTAAATGCCCTCCTGCAGAAAACCCCATAACACCAACTTGGGAAGAATTAATATTATATAATTTTGATTTTTCCCTAACATATTTAATAGCTCCTAACACATCGTTTTTGGGAAGGGGGTGGCGATATGGTGAAACTCTATATTTTAGAACAAATGCAGCAATTCCCTTTTTAGAAAACCACTCACCAACCTCATTACCTTCATAGGTCATAACACATGTTCCATAGCCACCTCCTGGGCAAATAATTACGGCAGGAGTTTCGTTGGGCATTTTTTTAGGAAGATGAATAGTCAGTGTAACATTTTCCGCACCTGGTCCAGCATTTTCATTATGCCATAATTTTATTGTCTCTGATTTAGCCTTGATAATTAAAATAGCAAAGATGGTTATGATATAATTTATTGTGCGCATAAATTATTTTAGTAATTTTTTGACTAAAGAATTTAACTCTTGAGGTTTATATGGCTTCGGCAACACAGCATCGAACCCATACTCCTTCGGATTTGACATGACAGGGTCATCAGAATAACCACTAGAGACGATGGCCTTTACATCAGGATTAATTTTGCGTATCTCTTTAATTGCATCAACACCACCCATTCCATTTGGAATAGACAGATCCATAATGATTAGATCAAATGGCTTACCTGATTTAAATCTTTCATGATAGGTAGAAACCGTTTCACTTCCCTCCTCTGTTTCTGAAACAGAATATCCCTCATTTATAAGGTTCGCCACAAGCAATTGCCTAATCAAAGAATCATCCTCAAGAATTAGAATACTTGAGGCACTCAATAATTCAGGAGTAAGAGCTTTATGGTCGCCCCTTTGATGAGCTGTACTCAAAACAGGCAAGACTATATAAATTGAAGTTCCAAAACCCGGGGCAGATTGAACTCCAATACTACCTTGATGGGCCTCAATTATTGAGGAACAGACAGTTAAGCCTATACCAGTCGCGTTAGCATCACTCTTTGTAGTAAAATATGGTTCAAATATTTTATCTAATTTATTTTCTTTAATACCATGACCATTATCTGAAATTTCAATAAGTAGATAATTTGTCGAATAGTCATGTACCAATGATGCTGGTAGCTTTTGGGAATAATTTGAATTGGGGCCATAATTCCTTAGTTTTACTAATAATTCACCCCCCCCAGTCATCGCCTCTTCCGCATTTCTAATCAAATTTTCAATAACACGTTTAATTTGTCCGGGATCCACTTCAACTCTCCACAGGTCGTCGGGTAAATCGAAATCATAGTTGATCAGTTCATTTCTTTGGATGTCGTTGCTAATTTCATGAACGATTCCGCTTAAATCTAAACTCTGCTTTATAGGAGCTCCACCTTTGGCAAAAGTTAAAAGTTGTTGAATTCTGTTTTGAGCTCTAATCGTGCCAGACAACGCGCTTTCCACTTCATCATAACCCTCTGCAGCATTAGGAATTTTAATTTTTGCCAAAGAAAGGTTACCTAAAATAACGGTTAAGAGGTTGTTAAAATCATGAGCAAACCCCCTAGCCATTAACCCGAGACTTTCTAATCTCTCCGTTCGAAGAGCGCTCTCAGACTGTTTAACTCTTTGGGTGATATCTGTTAACTGAATTAACATTCCATCTCCATAAGGGTGCCCTATCAACTCATGCCAAAGATCTTTATCATCATGAAAAACATCAAACCTGAATCCTTCACGATTTTCCATAGCTATTTTAGCACTCGCAGTGGATTCTTTCGAAAAGGATGGGCAATTTGATTCCAAAAAATTATAATTATTTAAGAAACCAATATCAAAATCAAAGAAATTGATTGCTGAGTCGTTAGCAAAAGTTACACGCCAATTCTGATCGACTAACAATAATGGATCAACAAGCCCATTTATAATTTTCCTTATGGAATCGATTTTTTCTTCATCCTGTACTAAGGAATCATCATTAGTTGAATTAAGATGTCGAAAAACTACAACTATCCCCACCAATGATCCATCTTGATCTCGTAGCGGTGTTGAACTGTTTTGTATTGGCAAGCGCAGCCCCTTTTTATTAGAGAGAAAAATATTTTGAACTGAATTGCCAACTTTATGATTACTAAATTGAATAGGAACTTCATCGCCAAGGCCATTATTCACTGAAAAAACATCCTGAAGAACCATTCTCTTGGCCTCACTTAGTTTCCATCCGGTCAGACTTTCCGCAGCTGGATTCATATATGTTACGTTTCCGACAATGTCTGTCGAAATAATTCCATCTGGCATGCACTTTAAAGCATTTAAGAAATCTTTTTCACTTTTAATTTTAACCTCATTGTTCTCTAAACTCAGAAAAGATTTTTCAACAGCGTATCTTAAATCGGTGCCCGTAAAGGGCTTAATAAGGTAATTGCTTTGATTTAAAAGATTAGCGCTTTGGAGTAAGTTTATTTCAGATTTCGGTGCCAGATAGAGTATTGGCTTTTGGTGATTGGATTTGATTTTATTTGCTAGGTTTACTGAACGCGCGGCCCCTGACTCACAAATATTCATAATGACTAATTCAGGATCACGATTATTCACATCTTCAATTGCTTCGACCTCATTTCTAGCCACCACAGTAGGACCCATATTCAAATTGATAATAGATTCAGTAATCCGTTCAAGATCCCCTCCATCATGGTCAACTAAAAGGATGCGTGAAAGTTTCATTAAAGGTACGAGTATTATTAAATAATTTAGCGATATTTAAATTCAATCGAAACTTCGTTAATTAGGTCAGAATACAATTCAAATGAGCCATCTATTTTTTCAATCATTGAGCCTATAAACTTCAATTGATTACCAAAAAAATTATCTGAAAAAGTTTCTGAGGAATCTAATTGTACATCATGAGTAATAGAAACTTTACCGTAACTGTCTCTATTATCGATGAAGATAGATAATCCAACAATTACATCACTATTGTCATCACAAACATTCTGAAAAATGTTTTTCATTATCCCATTAATTACTAGCGCAAGATATATTGACTTTAGCGTAGGAATTAATACCTCAGAAGAATCAATTTTCTGATTCACTTTTAAGGGATCGCTTTGAGAAAAGCTAAAATAATTCATGTGAATCTGTGGATTCGAATCAGCAGGAGATAATAAAATTAGGAATTTTAGGAGCTCGTAACAATAGTCCCCAAATCTTACAAATTGTACGTCATTCTTTTCCTCAACAAATGATCCTAAAAGTCCTAGAGCTTGGATACGGGATTCCAAAATGCTTTTAGACTCAATATTAACCTCGTCATAATCACTAAATAATTCAGAGAGTATAAGAGTATTCAGATCTTGATTCTTTATTAATTCACTTTTTGAAGAACCTGAATCTGATGCAACACTCAAAGAAACATCTGAAATAGACATAACGACTCCACCCTGTTCCATGATTCTGGGTTTAAATTCAAATACACTTTCACCATATTTTTCCGTCATTACCGGAAAAGTTGCTGTGAGTCCCCTAGACCACACTAATGAATTCCAGCGAGCAATTATTTCGTCATAATTTTCGTCATTTTTGACAATGAGATGACGCTTTAACCAATTATCTATATTTTCACACTCTAATAAATCATTACCCATCATCAATATCGCGGCTGAATTCGCATATATTATTTTACCCTCCATCGATATGACCACCACGGAACTTGGAAGGATATCTGCAATGTTTAATAATTCAGTATAACGAGATTCCAACTCTATATTTCTCTTACTAATTCGTTCAAGCTCTACCCGAGAGCTCATTAGCTGAGCCTCGTAACGAGCAGCTTTTTGATTCGAAGAATCCAACTTATTGTCTTCAAAAATTTCATAGGCCACTCCATAGACTACATCTTTGATAGGACATCCAAAAACTTTTAAGACGCAGTCCTCTCCATTTATTCTGCTTAAAGTTAATTCATCCTCGAATGAGCTGTTTGATTCAAGAGAATGCGCAATTAATTTTCTGAACTTTGAATTCTGACCATAATTCAAGAGTGAATTTATTTTTTCCGTGTAACTCACCTCTAATTCATTCCCAAAAACACATGACCACTGATCATTACTCCCATCAATGAGCCCAATTGAATTAGCCCTCCATGCTGGAACTGGAATCATATTTAATAAATTTGAAACAGTTACAGGTAAATGAGATCTGTCTGAAAAAATATCAGCGCAAACCCCCATTCGAATCATACCATCTATTATCCCATTGTTATCTCGTTTCGGTGAATTTGACCATATAATACGATTATAGTTACCATGGCCGTCCAAAATAATATCTTCACTCTTTTCTGGAAAATTAAATATTTGATCCGAAATCAAGGACTGAGAAAATCCGGCGAATTGAGATCTTGAAGAATTTTTTTCACTCCCCTCAAGAAAGACATCCCAATAATAACTTCCCAAATCTTTATCAGGATCCCAATCTATCAATTGTTTTGCAGCTCTATTGCTTCGAGTTACCCTGCCCTTGTGATCCAGGAAAATGACAGGCATGATTTGATTCGATATAACTGCCTCTGATAAGTCATGATCCAAACAACGTCTTGATTGGAACTTTTTTTCAGTATCTATGGAGTGAAACGATACCGTATATCCCTCATCTTTATTAATCTCGCTAACCCAAGGCCTTATATGCCACCTTATCCATTCTGAGGTTCCATTAGNCCATTGGACCTCTTCCTCAATTTTCTTTTCTTCCTTGGAGTGNAAACATTCAAGNCAAGANGACCTCCATAATTTTGAGAGGCCTGATAAAAGTTCAAACTGGCCNTGGCCATCAGAATCTTTAATCGCATTACCTATTGTTTCTTTCCAGTTTCGATTGCTTGCAATAAATTGAGATTGAGAATCAAATATAGCTATACCATAAGCGCACCCATCAAGCATCATTGATAAGTGCTGGTGATCTATATTTGCATTATCGAACTTAGTTTTTGTGATACCCTTGCCCCATTTAATAACGACATCATCTAGTGCATCATTCTTGGAATTTTGTTTTTCAAGATATTGCCAATTACCTGAAACATTTTGATTTGAATTAAAAATCTGTCGATCCACCTCACTCAGCTCATTCAGAAATTCATTTGATTCTAGAGAGTGAAAAATATGAAAGTCTATGTACCCTAATATAGATTGATCATTATTTGCTCCTATAAACAATAATTTTGAATCGTTTCCAGAATATTTCTTTTCCTTAAATTCTTTGATGAAATGAAAGAATTTTTTCTCATTATCAATTCCCGAAAAAATAATGAGAGGCTGGGCGCTATAAAATTTCAGTATCTGATCGAACGAATTACAGGTTACAATCTGATACCCAATATTTTTTAAAACTGCACAAATTAATTTTTCGTCTTCGGGCTGTTGCGCAAAAATCAAAGCATCGCGTTCACGATTCATATTAATCGTGATCTCCCCTGAACCGGTAACTTGCTTCGTTTTTTTGTTCAATTATTGATAATTATAAAGAATCAGATGTCTGATCTTAATCAGATTTATTATCTTGAACAAGGCTAATGGGCTAAAACACTACACAAACCCTAGATTTTTTTCCTGTATATTCTTATGAAATATTGCCAAAATAATCGAAAACGCTCTATCGCAAAAAAACAGGGGCAATATCAATCATTGAAATAATCAGCCGTGCTTAATAAAACATATTATTTATATCTCCTCTCCCTACAATTGTGTTTTGGATACTCTGAACAAACATCCGACATTCATTGGCCTGAATTCAGAGGACCGAATGCCAATGGTATTATTGATGGACAAAAAAGGGGTTTACCGATTTCATGGTCAGAGGAGAAAAATGTTACCTGGAAGACAAAAATTGAAGGTAAAGCTTGGTCATCGCCGGTTATTTGGAAAGATCAAATATGGCTGACAAATTCATCTGCTAACGGAAAGTCGATGGATGCAATATGCATTAATACAAATGACGGCAAAATTGCTTATAACCTAAATCTATTTAAAAATGAAACGGTTGAACCTTTGGGAAACAACGTTAACAGCTATGGCTCTCCCTCTCCTGTTATTGAAGAAGGTATGGTCTATATCCACTTCGGAAGTTATGGAACAGCAGCAATAAACACTACTAACGGTAAAGAATCTTGGAGGCGTACAGATCTTAAATGCCGACACTTTCGAGGACCAGGATCATCACCAATATTATATNAAGATTTGCTAATCCTTACAATGGACGGAATCGACTATCAGTACATTATCGCTCTAGATAAAAAAACAGGGGCGACTAAATGGAAAACTGAAAGATCCACCAAATGGGATGANGTGGAGCCTAATGGNAAAATACGAGGTGATGGTGATCTCAGAAAAGCCTANACNACTCCAACATTTACAGAGATCTCTGGAAAAATAATAATGATTAGCCCTGGAGCCAAGTCATGCTTTGCTTATGACCCATCCACTGGTAAAGAACTTTGGAATATTANATATTCTGGTTATTCAAATGCGTCTCGAACCGTTCTTTATAAGGATAATGCGATCATCAATTCTGGTTATGGTAAGCCTCATCTTATTTCAGTGAAAATTGATCCGAAAGCAAAAGGTGATATTAGCAAATCTCANATTAATTGGGACATTTTTAAGAGAGTACCAAAGCGCTCATCACCTATCATNGTTGGTGATCAACTTTATATGACAACGGACGAAGGAATTCTATCATGTTTGGACGTGAAAACTGGTGAATCAATTTGGAGTGATCGTATTCCAGGCCATTACTCAGCTTCACCAATTTATGCCGATGGATATTTATATTTCTTCAGTGAAATGGGCGATTGTTATGTTATTACTCCTGGCNAAGANCTTAATTTAGTTTCAAAAAACAAGTTNGANAGTGGCTTCATGGCATCACCAGCTNTTTCTGGAAAAGCGATCTTCGCGAGAAGTAAAACTCATTTATATCGGATTGAAAACCTATAATAGATTTCATTTTTGAATTTCCAACATCTTGAATGAACGTCCCATTGTCGTCGGATGAATCAGCATTTTGAATTGATTAATAATCTGTTCTTTATCGGCTCTCTGCATTTGACTTTTTTCTATATCAATCAACCAATTTTTTGCAGCATTAGTTAAAAACCGATATTGNTCAATAGGNCCNATGACCTCNAATCCAGCTCGCTGAGCNATCAGTCGNAAATCATCAAAATTAACATTTGCAGTTATGTCATGAGTTCCTGGAGAAGCCANTAAGTCTGTTATATACTTATGGTCTGAGTATCCTCGAACCGTACCACCAAGNCTNTTGGAAGCAATCAACTCATCAGTNGTACTTCCATAATCTATAAACAAACCACTCACTTTCGAAAAACTTGAATAAATAGATTCAATAAATTTATTTAAACGGAGATTAACCTCTGTCGTAAATCCCTCTGGTAATTCATTAGAAGCATCTAAAGCCCATGCGCTTAATAATTCACATTGAATACCATTCTCTACCTCAATTAAAGATAAGGATTTATCTGATTTTTCTAAACCAACGCCCAATTCTACCCATTTTTTATTTCTAAATCTTACCCGCTTGAAGGGCATGGCATCTAAAACTTCATTACCCAAAACAAAGCCATTCAAATTATTTTGCTCGTTTAAATCTGNAATAACTTTAATATTGTTAAGTTCCTCATTAACTAGACGGTTTTTTAATTTCCTTCTTTTAGAATCAAAAGGTTCAACAACTAAGTATTTTAAATTTTGAAACTGTTCATCATTTAGAATGTTCTTTAACTCGCTCATTATATCTATAGCGAGGTCTCCATATTCAGCACCGAATTCAACAATAACAATTTGCTTTTCTTTAGAAAATTGAAGCTCAATTAAAGATGAAAAGTAATGCGCNAAAATTGTACCATAACATTTACCAATACTAACTGAAGTTATAAAATCACCAGCTTTNCCCACCCTATGACTCTCTCTTGTATAATACCCTAAATNAGAATGATACAGTGATAATTCCATGTAACGTTCAAACGATATAAACCCATTCCCTTCTTCGATCTCATTGACAATGAGATCGAAGAGTACCGAATCCTTTTGACTATTGCATTCGTTAGCTTGCTCAGGCATTTTCTTTGATTTATAATAAANGATACATTGGATAATTACGATGTTATAGACAGGGAAAATGGATTATCACACAGAAAACAGGAGAAAAAGTAAACCTAAGCTCTACAAGAGAAGGTGGTTTCAAATTGTCCTAATCTTATTCTTTGTCCCAATAATAATAAGTTCATTCTATGGCCTATCGATCCTAAAGACAAAACATGCAAAGGCTCAAACTTTTGATTTAGAAGCTATTACTAAACTTGAAGTCCCAAGCAGAATATATGACCGGCATGGAGTCGAGATCGGTCAAATAAAGATTGAGGATAGAAGGCCAATAGCACTTGATAAGGTTCCTTACCATGTCATACAAGCACTGACAGCAGTTGAAGATTCACGGTTTCTTGAACACCAAGGGGTAGATTTTATTGGAATCGCAAGAGCGGTAATTTTAAACCTTAAAGCTAAACGAATTACCCAAGGCGCTAGTACTATTACCCAACAACTTGCAAAACAATGTTATTCAGAGCTCAAGAGCGTTCGAAATATAGACAACAAAATTATTGAAGCATTCTTAGCCAATAGAATAGAACAAAATTTCACAAAATCAGAAATTTTAGAACATTACCTAAACAGGATTTATTTTGGCAGCGGTTACTTTGGTATCGAATCAGCCGCTAGGGGTTATTTTGGAAAATCCACCTCAGAAATAAATATATTAGAAGCTGCAACCATTTGTGGATTAATAAAAAACCCCTCAAGACTATCACCCAAAAATAATATTGATCAGTCTACAAAAGCTAGAAACCATGTTTTAAATAGAATGCATGCAGAGGAGATGATCACAGAGAAAGAACTTTTAGAATTCAAAAAAATTCCAATTGAACTTGTAAAATCCACAGCTGATCAAAATTCTTACGTACAGGAAATGGTAAGGTTACAAGCACTGAACATAGTGGGGCTTGAAAAAGCAGGCAGAGGTGGAATGAAAATTCACACAACTATTGATAATGAAACACAGAAAGCTTCAATTCAAAGTCTTCTCAGAAACTTAACAAAGGCTGAATCCCATAAAGATTTTAAGCATTTATCATATTCAAAATACCAAGAAAGGGCGAGTATTCCAAAGTCACTAAGTCTACCATCGGGTCAAAATAGTGGCCCAGACTATTTACAGGGAGCACTTATAATGATTGAGAACCGCACCGGTGCAATCGTTGCTTTAGTTGGCGGTAGAAACTTCAAACACAGTCAATTCAATAGAGCAATACAGTCAAAAAGACCAAGCGGAACAGCATTCAAACCATTTGTCTATGCAACAGCTTTTGAAACTGGGGAATTTTTCCCGGGAAGCATTCTGAATGACGCTCCTATAGATAATAGATCAGTTGCTATAGGCGGTAATACAGGAATTCTTGGAGAATGGGGAAGCGAGTCGGAGACCGTTTCCTATCAGGGTAACATCACAGTAAGAGAAGCTCTACGTAATTCCAAGAATGCAGCGACCGTCAGACTAGGTAAAAAAATAGGACGACAAAAGGTAGTGGATCTGGTTAGAAGAGCCGGCATTAATTCATCAATTGATGATTATGATAAATCTTTCCTTGGTAGTAGCTCTACGAGTCTTGAGGAGCTTTGTAGAGCCTTTAGTATTTTTCCAAATAAAGGTCAAAATCTTGAATCAGTTTATCTTATTTCCTCAATTGAAAACTCATCTGGTGATTCAATTTACAAAGAAACCAAACCCAAGAGAAACAAAGCACTTAGCACCGCTGCAGCCTATCAAGTTCATAGCTGTTTAAAAGATTCACTATCCAAAGGAACTGGAAAAATGGCATTTGAAAAATATGGCCTAAGGGATAAATCAGCGGCAGGGAAAACCGGCACAGCCTATAATTTTACCGATCAATGGTTCATTGGTTACAACAGCTCAGTTACTTGTGGAGTTTGGGCTGGATTCGATAAGCCAAAAATGATTTACCGCGGAGCCTTTAGTAAAGATACCGTATTGCCCGTTTGGGTTGATGCTATCAATACATCATTAAATACTTTTCCTCCAGAACCCATTACAATGCCTGACAGTGTGACTACGATAGAAATATGCCTAAAGTCAGGTCTAAGAGCGACGGATTCATGCTACGAGGAAACCGCAGGCAAAGAGGAAGGAACCAGAAAAATAGAGAGAGTTACATATAAAGAAATCGTCGATAAAAAGATGGGCTTTAACGAATATTGCTCTTTCCATTCTAATGGACTTAATAGTGTTCGACATCCAATCATTGGAGCGCTTCAAAACAACGCTTCTGTACAACCCGTTAATATTTCCACTGAAGCTGTTCTGCTAGGATCACCTACAGTCTTAGGAGAAACAGATCCATACTCATCTTTAGAACCAATATTGAGAGCTAAAGCAGTAAATGATGAGGAAAAACCTTTAAAGGCAACTGCAGTAACACCCAATATAATGAATAATAACAAAAGCTCTATTTTCATTAGCCCACCTGAAAAGATTCAAATCCCAGATATTGATTGATTTTTAATCGATATTTATACAAACAAGTCGTATCTTAGGTTCTTAAAACTCCACATTATGAACCAATCTGCCCAGGGAGACATAAATTGTCCTCACTGCGAATGTTCTATTCGCATAGAAGGCACTTTAAAGAAAAATACAATTCGCTGTTCAAATTGTAAAAAAATTATTGATGATGTTGAGTCTCGGCTAATTCCTCTTGCATCAACAATCGACTTATTGCCTAGCAAGAGACCAGATTCCCAAAATGTAAATATCGAAACTTTAATACAGGAAAATACAAATCAGGCTCATATACCAACAGAGGAAAAAGCTCAAAATAATGTAAATGATAAAGAATCATCAAATAGTGAAGATTTTGCAAATTTCAAAAGCACTGAAGAACTTGAATTCGATCAGGAGTTTGTCAAAAAACAAGAAGCACTTGCCCAAGAATTTGCTGTCGCCCAAAGTGATATACTCAATTGGGAAGAGGAAAACGATGGGGATGGTACGAGTTTAAATTCCAAAAAAAAATTCATAAGATTCATATTTCTTGCTATTTCACTCACAGTAATCAGCCTTGTTATCTATATTAGTTTTAAAGGCATTAATAAAAACAGTGCAGCTACAAAAGGGATACAATTGTTCTTTGAATCAAAAAATACAGAACAGGATGATTCTCAAGAAACTAAATTTAAATCCTTTGGTGATTTACAACAAACAATGGGGGCTCAAAAACTTCACAAATCGGTTTCTGAAGCATTAGAAAAGTTTCTGAACTCTGAGGATCTTGAAACGAAGATTAACTTATCAAGATCTTCAAACCGAGTTAGCGAATTAATGAGGAATCATTACAAAAACAACAGTGACGGTCCAATTGCATATAGACGAATTAGCTTAGCTGGCGAGGAAGGGACTGGAATTATCGATGGCTTTTATATAATAAAAGTGAGTTTCCCGGACTTTAGTATTTTACCAGTCGTACTTGCACTGGAAGAAAATAAGATAGTGGTGGATTGGGAATCTTTTGTTGGATATTCAGAAATGACACTTAAAGAATTTATATCAAATAAACCAGAAGAACCTAAATTATTTAGGCTGCACGCAAATTCTGATGACTATTTCAACTTTCAATTTAGTGAAGAAGAATATCGTTGTCTTTACCTGAGGAACCCAGAAGATACAGAATCGGTTTACGGATACATCAAGAGAGGTAGCGTTGCAGATGGACAGCTATCAAGAATTGCCGAATCAGGACAAAGTATTCGATTTTTAACATTAAAAATTCACTATCCAAAGAAAATAGGTGGTAATAACCAAACAATCATTGATGAGATTGTGACGTCAGGGTGGTTAATCAGAGAATAGTATCATCGGCATTATGTGATTTCTTTAAGTGAAAGTTGTATTTCTTTTTAGATTATATTAAAAATTTACCGTAATGCACGAAACTGAACAATCCAGGCCCTCGGATAATTCTTGGCTGATAACTACCTGCCCAAGTTGTTCAAAACAAATCAAGGCTAAGAGAGAAATTCTACAATCAACTTCTTCCATTGCTTGTCCTTACTGCCAGCATTCTTTAAATGTTGAAAATGAATCAAAATATAATTCTGATAATTTTCAATATGCAAAGGCTCAAAAATTGACAGAGACACCCGAAAAAGGGATACGTAAAAGAAAGAATTCCAAAAAGAAACAAATTATAGCATGGGACCTAGATGAAGATGATCAAAGTGAAGACCCCCATGAAATTGTTACAGTTCAGGACTCTTCAGGTAAAGAGGTTAGAAAGATAAGAAGGAGGTCAAAAAAAGGAAACTCTCAATCAAAGGCTTACAAAACCTTGACTAGCGGCTCATTATTACTGCTAACGGGCAGCGGAATCATTCTGCTAGGTGCAATTATATATAAAGGCTTTAAAACAATAAATCGCGACCTGACAGTATCCGATAATATTAATGATCCTATTTTTAAACCCATTGTTAAAGACATCTCAATCAGTCTGACAAATGAAGAGAGAGATCAATGCATGGATATTATCAATTCCTTCTTAGATGATTCTAAGAATATTAAATTAGAGGATTTGATAGTTCATCCAGAATTAACAATTCCTAGAATCAAGGAAGGTATTTATGGTCCAGGCGATGAAGAGTACGAAGGAATCATTGCATCCACTAAAATACAAAAAAGTTCTAAATTCATCATCCTTTTAAATCTAAAAGTTTCAAACGAGATAAGAAGCAGAACCTTTGCCTTCGAACAAACCAATGAATCAATTAAAATGAATTGGGAGGTGTCTTTTGGACATCAATTAATGCAGGTTTCAGAATTTATGGAAAGAAAGCCTAATGAAGCTCAAACATTTAGAGTTTCTTTAGTACTCGGTGATTACTACTCTCATTACTATAACAACGATTCAATATGGCAATGTTTAGAGGTCTCCTATCCAAATGACGAACAATCTAAAACATTTGCTTACGTAAAACGCGATACACTACTTGGTGACAGGATTATGGGCCAGCTAAAGCCAACTGAATCAACATTGACCACTAGAGCTCCTCAAAATAAAACAATGTCAGTTATCGCTCAACTACGATTCAATGAGCAGAATGATCAATCTAACCAGGTTGAGCTTTTGGACATTATTGAGGATCATTGGTACTAACAACTCTTCTAGAATTTAGTATCAAATTAATAAAAAAAAGAGCTTCCGGTTTCCCGGAAGCTCTGAAACAAAAACTACTAACTATTTTTAGGGGTTTTGCGTGTGGGTTATTTAGTTGGAGGGATAAACCCTCAAATGGTTATCTGCGTCTGCGAAGAGCGAGGAATCCAGCTGCGAAAAGCGCGAGAACTGAAACACCTGGCTCAGGAATAACGACGCCTACTGGCACAGCTTGGAAAGCTCCAGCAACACCTGCGTTGACTGCGGTTCCACCTGCAGCACCGAGTGCTGGAGTACCACTGTTAACGTCTACGCTTGCTGCGAAGAGTGGGGCGTCTGCCTCGAAAGTTGCGCCTGTATCAATAACGAAGAGGTGTGAAGAATCTGCGATTCCAGATCCATCTCCACCGACGAGCCAAATTGGCTTACCACTGAATGCTGCACTTCCACCATCTCCAGAAGCAACACCTGAGAAGAAACCGTTAAGGTTGAATGCTGCTGCACCACCGAAATCAGTGGCATCACCAAACTGAGTGAAGTTAGCTGCTAATGCAGTCTGAGCTGCGCCTGGATCAGAAAAGTCAACTCCGCTTCCTGTTCCAACAGCAACGAAACCTCCAGAAATAGGAGTACCGCTAGCTTGGATTTCCCAAGTAGAAGCAAAGTTACTGAAGTTAACTGTTCCTGCAGCTGCAATTCCTGCAAGAAGAGCAGAAGCAATAGTGGCTGTAAAAAATGTTTTCATAGTTAGTTTTAGTAGGTTTTTGTTTTGTGTTTTTATACAAATAATAAATTAATATTTATATACATTATTTATAACAGTCAGAGCGCTACAAGTCGAGTACTTTTAGTCTATTTTTTTCATTTTCATAAAATTATTGTAACTCACTTAAGATTAATTAGTTAAGATAAGAAAAAGCCAATTATTGTCTTAATTGTAACATCATTGCCAAGGTTTTATGATAATTGCCAAAAAAATCCCAAATTATTGAACTTAATTCATTTTTTTCAGCTCTTAAATCAAAAGTACAATTTAACCACTAAATCCAACTAAAAATGTATATTTGATCATTTTTGATGGATAAACATGAATCAAATCAACAATATGAAAATAGACTAATTCATGCTAAACAATCTTGTAAAAGTCCCTCCACTCCTTACGCGGGGGTATTGAAAGCCGTTGATTAGCTGTTTCGTTGTTTGTGATCTGTTTAGTTATGGGATCAAACTCGATATCCATATCATAATATTGAGCAATACAACCAAGAGTTAAAACCTGCGTTAGTACACCACCAACACTGAAAGGAGACCATGTTTTGCCGTTCCCAAGACATGCTTGCACAAAAGATTCTAGATGATTTTGTCTGATATTTTCAGTTTTTAGATCAAGTTCTTTTGACTTTTTATATGGAAATATTCTGGAGCTACTGCCATGAGAATTTCGCTGTATCATGTAGTCTTCCCCTTGGACTTGAAAAAGTGAACCAGCACCTCCAAGCCTGGGCGCTCTATTAGGATCATCCCAGTATTTTTTGGGAACCTGGGCCTGACAATCTGATCCATCTTTCCAGTTTAGCGTCATTGCGGGATGCTTTCCTCTGGCAGGGAACTTAAATTGCATGTGGGAATTTAGTGGAAATATAACTTTATTGTGGTCATCCATTCGTCGGGCTTTGATTTCGGTGGGCAAACCCAAATCTAGATAGTGATGTATCATATCAATTATGTGACAACCCCAATCCCCGAGCATTCCAGATCCGTAAGGATGAAATCCGCGCCATTCAAAAGTATGATACATACGACTAAATGGATGATATTCAGCAGGTCCAAGCCATAAATTCCAATCCATTCCATTGGGTATTGGTTCTCTCTTGGGCCAGCGATTAATTCGCTTGTCTTTTTGCATGAAGAAACAACTGGGTCCTTTCCATGCATCAACATGGGTCACATTTTTTATAATACCTCTTTTCACCCATTCACGAAATTGATTAGAAGCTGTTCCTGTGTGTCCCTGATTTCCCATTTGAGTTACAACTTTAAACTTTTTTTCAGCTCTCATTAGTAATTCCGCTTCTTGGAAAGAGTGAGTGAGGGGTTTTTCTACATAAACATGCTTACCCATTGACATGGCCAAAATTGTTGCACAAAAATGAGAATGATCTGGCACAACTACGCTAATTGCATCAATGTCTTTACCTGACTTATCCATCATTTCTCGAAAGTCAGAATATTTTCTGACTTTAGGCCAACGCTTGAGATTTTTTTCAACATTTCTGGCGCCATAGTCGACATCCGCGAAAGCAACGGGTTGAGCATTTTCTTGACTGCATAAACCTGGAATTACGCCTCCCGCTCGGCCCCCTACTCCTACACACCCTAAGTTGATTCTCTTGCTTGGAGGTTTAGGATCTCCCTTAGCTCTAAAACCAGTAGCTAAATACGATGGAATAAATGTAATTCCAAAAGATTGAGCCGTTTTCTTTAACGCTGCGCGACGTTTTAGCTTGATTCCTTTAGTATGTTTTTTCATGAAGTTTAAGAGCTCGAATTGGCTAATCAAAATGAACCCGAAAGTATCTCTCTTAAAATAGAAAAATCGTTCATTTATTCACTTCCTTAAACGCAATCCGCCTCACCAGTCTCCTGGTGAGGCGGAACAGCCGCGTCAATAATGACGCACTAAATCAGTTTATTTTAAAGGTCGAGTCCGTTAGGGATAGCAACACTAACTGAACCAGCTTCTGATGCTTGGATAGCATATCCTGAAGCAAGAGTAGCACTTCCTCTGTCCGCGTTACCTTGTCCAACAGCCTTCCAACCTTTAGTCTGTGGAGGGAATCCACCACCGTCGGTGTAGTAGTACTGGTTGTAACCACCATTACCATCAGGGCTCCAGATAAGATCACCTGAACCTGTATTTCCTTTTTTGATGAAGTTCTCTATTCCAGAATCATCAAGAGCAACACCTACTGGAAGAACACGGTTCAAGAAGTTGAATCCGCTTCCGATGCTGAAGGAAGTAGCTTCAGTGCGAACGTGACCAACGAAAACAATGTCGAGGTCTTCTGCTTGACGACGCTGAATAAAGATACCAGCTGTGAATGGAACTGAAGTGCCAGCCTGATCAGCAGCACCTGCTCCGATTGCACGCCATCCTGCAGGACGTGGTGGGAATCCTTTTCCATCATCATAGAAAACTTGAGCGAATCCGTTTGCAGTTGGAATCCAAACAACATCTGCTGTTGTAGCATTACCTGCACCTAAGCCAGCTTCGTTAGCTGCACCAAAAAGAGATCCAATAGTAACATCAGCGCGAACTTCATAAGAGTCACCTGAGCTAACTGCGAGATCTGTTGTGAGCGAGGTAGCATCAAATCCAGTTACAGCTGCTGCGGCACCAGTCGTGATATTTTGCACTGTGTATGAAACTCCTTCGTCGAGAAGTGCTGTAAAATCTGCATCATTATCTGTAGCTGCGTCCGCATCGAACTCACCAGCTGCAGCGATTGCGTTTCCAACGTTAACACCCATCAATGTGAATGCATTACCTTTAGCGGTCTCGGTATGATAACCAACAGGCTTTGTTGTTGCTGTCTGAGCGCTTACGACGCCCATGCTTACTAGAATTCCCAAAAGGGAAAGTTTAATTTTCATGGCTGTAGTTTGTGGGTGTTTGTTTTTAAAAGTTAAAATAACTGATTTAATGTAATTTAACGGTTTCATTGCAATCGATCAACACTTTTTCACTCTTTTAAGTACTAAAATAATTCAGTTTTTTATGAGAATATTCGATCGATAAATTTTTAATTTAATACTATAAAAATAGGGGTTTTGTAATTTTTTCTTCTGAGATTTACTCTAATTTCAATTAAATTAGTGAAGAAATCTTAACAGTCTAAACTAATAATTAAGAACCTTTTTTAGATTTTTTGCGGAATAATTTACTAAATATTCCTTTTTTCTTTTGCTGATCGTTTTGGTTAGTTTCTGTTAATGGTTTTGAAGCCTCTTCCTGGGGTAAAGGCGGCTCAACAAAAACTTTGCCTCTATTACCTGAAAGGGGCTTTCTTCCCATTGGAAACAAAGCAGGATCCATTTCAGGTTGCGAACTACCAGCTTTAATAGCGTCTTCTCCTACAATCGTTTCGCGAATTTCTTTAATGTTTTTTTCAACCAGATCATCAGTGGTCTCAATAATATGAGGTTGTAGAAATATCAGAAGCTCCCTTCTGTTCTTTGCTTTTGAAGTAGAACCAACAATATTTTTAATTAATGGTATTTTTGTTAGGAAAGGTAATCCTGTTACAAGCTCATTGTCATCTTCTTGTATAATTCCTCCCAATACAACAATTGCTTTATTTGGCAATCTGACTGTCGTTTCAAATTGTTGAGTAGCAATATCCGGAACCTCATTTCCACCAATCACAGTTGTGCCAGTTATATTTTCGTTTTCCTGTTGAACGGTAAGCGTGACCTCATCCTTTGAGTTGATCAAAGGTAGCACATCAAGTCTAAGGAGAACTTCCTCAAATCCAATACTTGAGGAAACGTTTCCACCTGCATCAAGACTTGAAATGCTTTGTGTTGGCACAGCAACTCTTTCACCTGATGCGATACTGGCAAGCTGATTGTTGGCAGTGAATACAAATGGTCTGGAAATAACTTCAAACTTATTAGTACTTTCAAGGGCCTGTATGTAACCGTTAAAATAGTCACCCACTTGTGCCCATACACCCAAACCATCGGGTGTTGGAAAAGAATCCCCAACTGCAGCTAGGTTCGCTATATCAATCACTCCCACACCACCAGTTGATGCTTTGTAACTGCCAGCAACATTCACTTTTTCCCCATCGACTGTGATCTCTTCGACAGTTCTAAGAAGGTCTTTACCAAACTTAATATCATCGCCAAGAGAGACCTGAGCAATAACAGCGTTAATATAAACTTGTCTTGGACGAATATCAATTTCGTCTAAAAGCTGATCAATTATGCGAAGTTGCTCAGGTGGACCGGAAACAACAATATTATTTAATTGTGAATCACCTATAAGTAGAGTGTTTCCAACAAGAATTGACTCAGGCCCTCCAAGATCAGACGGACTCGAAAGACTACTTCCTCCAAGACCTCCTCTACTGGATGTGCCTGAAAAACCACCAGTGGTTCCCCTAGAAGATAATCCCGAACTTCTACTGCTTGATCCCGTCAAGCCGCTGGAACTAGTTCTAGAAGTTGTTGAAGTGCCTCTTCTTGAGGTGCTGGAGGTTCGTCCAGCTCCAGTTACTCCACCATCTACGAATCTTGACAGAGCATTAGTAGCGACAGGCATAAAATCAACGACTGGTATGTACTTAAGTTCTCGCTTGAGAAAATTATCAACCTGACTAGGGGCATCAAATATTTCGACCAAACTTCTTATATAGGCAATATCCACAGGTCTTGCTATTACAAGGATTGAATTCGTTCTGGTGATTGCCTGTATCTGTATAGTATTACCATCAGGTGCTGATTGTGGAGAA
>NZSO01000033.1 GCA_002696885.1 Verrucomicrobiales bacterium
AGGGTTCATTAGGCCCACCAAATATTTCATCATCTCCATCATCAAGAAGCGCTTGATATAGAGCTATAGCACCCGATGTACCTGAACCATTATTTTCCATTGGTTCAGGGTACTCTCCGTTTCTGACCTTATATCTTTCAAGGCCGGCCTTGATCGCTGACATCGCCCCGCGAGTCTTATCTTCGGCGGCTTTACCTTGAGCAAAACTGATTATGGCCATAGCCATTCCCATCAAAATCGAAAGGATTGTAATCACAGTTAAAAGCTCAATTAATGTAAAAGCTGATGACTTATCTCTGGTCTGAGTGTTTTTCATAGGATCAAATCAAATGACTCTAATTAGAATTAACCTCCAGCAACACCCTTGATGATTTCAACCATCGGAAGGAATAGTGCCATAACAATAACACCAACAACCACAGCGAGGAGGACGATCATTAACGGTTCTAGCATTGAAGTAAGGGCCGCAACAGCGTTATCAACCTCATCGTCATAAACGTCTGCTACTTTCAATAACATCTCGGGAAGTTGACCAGTTTCTTCACCCACATCAACCATACTAATAACCATGGCCGGAAACACTTTACTCGCTTCAAGGGGGTTAACAATTGATTCACCCTCTTTTACTGCATCATGAACATTTTGAACCGCATTTGATATAACCACATTTCCAGCAGTGTCTCTTGTAATATTTAAAGCCTGCAAGATAGGAACACCACTTGTTACTAGGGTTCCTAGAGTTCTACTAAACCTTGAGATTGCACTTTTCCTCTGAACGTTACCAAATAAAGGCATCTTGAGCTTGATGCCATCTAAAACTCTTCTGCCTCCAGTGGATTTCGCGAAAATTTTATAAACCACAAAAGTTACAACCAATCCTATGCCTATAGGGACAATGTTGGCCGACAAGTTTCCAGATAAGTTAATAACGAACTTTGTAAGACCTGGAAGCCTATCTTTCGAGCCAAGCATGTCCGTAAAGATCTGTTCGAACTTTGGAACAATAACAGTCAAAAGGAAAACCATAATCGCCAATGCAATGACCATCACAATGACAGGATATACCATCGCTGCGACGATCTTGTTTTTTAGTTTTTGAGCCTTCTCAGAATATTCTGCTAATCTAATAAGGACGAGCTCAAGAACACCACCAAGCTCACCAGCTTTAACCATGTTAATGTAAAGCTTATTAAATATTGCTGGGTGTTGGGCCAAACTTTCAGAAAAGGTACTACCTGTCTGAACTGAGTTTGCTAAATTTTCTATGGTCTTTTTAAGAGTTGGGTTTGGCTCTTGTTTTGCCAAAACCGTGAGACCTCTCAGCAATGGAAGTCCAGAATCAATGAGAGTGGCAAGCTGACGCGTAAAGATCATCAACACCTTGCCCTTCACTGTATTTTTAGTGAACAGACTTTTCGATCCAGAACCACTAGATTTAGATTTGGTCCTTCCTATTTTACGCCCCTTCTTCGCAACCTTTAGCTTGCCTTTACCAGCTTCAACAACCTGCTTTGGGAAAAGCCCTGAAGCTCTAAGCTGGTTAGTTGCATCCGCGGGATTAGCCGCTTCAATCTTTCCAGTCGTTTCCTCACTCTTTGCGTCGATAGCTGAGTATTCAAATATTGGCATTTTAAATTATGGGGTAAAGTGGTGTGAAAGAGGGATTTTACTAATTTAAGCTCTAAATTGCAATGCTTGCAATGACAGATCTTATCGATATTTAAAAGATTTGTATTTTTAAGTATATTTTAGAACCTCTTCAATGGTCGTATTTCCTTCGTAAATATTTCTTAAACCATCCTCTCTTAGGGTTGTCATTCCCAATTCGATGGCTTTTTGACGTAAAACAACCGTTGGTGCACGATCAGTGATCATTTCAGCAATAGGCTCACTGATATCAAGAAGCTCGAACAAGCCTTGCCTTCCACGATATCCTGAACCTCCGCATTCTTCACATCCTCCCCCTGTAAAGAAGCTTTTATCACCGATGTCCTCAGGACTTAAACCTAATTCACCCAAAAGAGCAGCACTAGGTTCATAAGGCTGACGGCAATCATCACAGATAGTACGCAACAGTCTCTGCCCCAAAACCCCTTCTAGTGAAGCTGCAACCAAAAATGGTTCACAACCCATATCAACTAATCTAGTTACCGCACCAGGTGCATCATTAGTGTGTAAAGTTGAAAACACTAGGTGACCAGTCAAAGAAGCCTGAATAGCAATTTGAGCTGTTTCAACATCTCTCATCTCCCCCACTAGAATTCGGTCAGGGTCTTGTCTCAAAAACGCCCTGAGAACTCTTGAAAAAGTAAGTCCTATACTCTCATTGACTGGAACTTGAATAATTCCCTCAACGTCATACTCAACCGGATCCTCAGCCGTTAATAATTTACTATCGATTGTATTAATTTCCCTCAAACAGGCATAAAGAGTAGTTGTCTTACCAGCTCCAGTTGGACCAGTACATATAAAGATTCCATTAGGCTTAACGATGGTTTCTTCAATGTACTCGTTGAGTTCTGAAGGGAGACCTAAATTTTCCAAGTTCAAACTCACTGAAGAACGGTCTAAAACACGAAGCACGACACTTTCTCCGTGAGCGGTTGGAAGAGTTGAAACCCTAAAATCAACATCTTTATCGGCAAGACTTAACACCATTCTTCCGTCTTGAGGTATTCTTCTTTCCGCAATATTAAGATTAGACATAACCTTGATACGAGAAATGATCGTATTAGAAAGGTGTGCTGGTGGAGGGCTCATTTCATACAGAGCACCATCTACGCGATATCTAATTTTAAATTCATCTTCAAATGGCTCAAAATGAATATCTGAGGCCTGTTCTCTCATAGCTTGTTCAAGCACAAGATCAATATACCTGACAATAGGGGCTGAATTGGCCTCGCTTTCTTCATCTCCATCAGACAAAGCAATGCTTTTTAATTGCCCTAAAATATCATTCATCTGCCCGGTGCCCTCACCGGCAACGTAAATACGTTCGATCGCATCCAAGACCTGTTTAGAGTCAGCAACACAAAATTTCATTTCTTGGCTAAGGGCGAAGCCAATCTCCTCGCTGGCTTGATGGTCTGAGGGGTCAGCGAGAGCAACGGTCAAAGTGTGTCCATCATATGATACTGGAACTGCTTTATAAAGCCTCGCCGTAGCGGCAGGAATTGCAGAAATAACTTCAGCCGGTGGGGTATGCCCCTTTAGATCGACATGATCAAGACCTAGCGACTCAGCGACATAATAAAATATTGTATTTCTATCTATTGCACCTGTGTCTACTATCAGTTGAGCAACATCCTTAGAGGAATCTGCAACTTGGCTTCGTACAGTGTTAGCTTGCTCATCTGTTATGAGCTGCCGTTCCTGTAAAATATTTAGAACATATTCTGAATTCATTGAAATCTTCTGAGTGAAATTAAAATTAGCTAGCGTCGGCCATTGTTACATTGATTACTTCGTTAGCTGAAGTCATACCATTGAGAACCTTACGAATACCGTCTTCTCTCATTGTTCTCATTCCAATTTCCCTAGCCTGTCTTCTCAACTGAGGTGTTGAAAGATTTTCATTAACCATATGCCTTACTTCATCATCTATTTGGAAGATTTCAAAAATACCCGCTCTTCCTTTATGTCCAGTGCCACGACATTTAACACATCCGTTCGGCACCATAATTGAAGAATCGGCAAGTTGGGCAGCATCCAAACCCAAGGCCTTGATTTGTCTTTCTGTGAGATCTCCGGGCTCTTTACATTCAGAGCAAAGTTTTCTCACCAATCTTTGTGCGAGTATGGCTCTGACGGCAGAGGCAATTAAGAACCTTTTCACACCAATGTCTGCCATCCTTGCCACGGCGCTAGGCGCATCATTGGTATGAAGTGTAGAAAATACCAGGTGACCCGTGAGTGATGCATTTATCGCAATCGATGCGGTCTCAAGATCTCGTATCTCTCCAATCATGATAATGTTTGGAGCTTGTCGCAAAATCGACCTCAGTGCCGCGGCAAAGGTCATTCCAACATCTTCTTTGACCATCACCTGATTAATACCTGACATGTTATACTCAACAGGATCCTCAACAGTAATGATTTTTCTGTCAGGTTTATTGATGTAATTCAAACAAGCATATAATGTTGTCGTCTTTCCTGAACCTGTTGGACCTGTAACCAAAAGAATTCCATCAGGCAAAGTAATGAGCTGCTCAAAGGTGGCCTGATCATCACTAAGAAAACCTAACTGAGGCAGACCCAAATTAAGCGCTGACTTATCCAAAACCCTCATTACGATTGATTCCCCGTGGTTAGTTGGGACTGTTGACACGCGCAAGTCTAGATCTTTATCTCCAATTTTTAACTGAATACGTGCATCCTGAGGCAACCGCTTCTCGGCTATACTCATAGCCCCTGTCATAATCTTAAACCTGGCAACGATTGCAGATAGAAGATTTCGTGGATGATTTGCAACTTCATGCAATTGGCCATCTATTCTGTAACGAACTCGAACAGTGTTTTCTAGGGGTTCAATATGAATATCTGATGCACCCGCATTGAATGACTCCATTAGAATCTGGTTCACTAATTTTATCACTGGAGCGTCATTGGCTCCAACCTCTCCATCTGCTCCTGCATCTCCTCCAGAGGTTTCAGATAAAACAACGAGCTCATCATCAGCATTAGCTGCCCCTATCGCCTCATCATACCAACGGCCAATAGCATCATTAATTTCCTCAAAAGATGAACTGTGCTGAGCTTCAACATCATGACCAACTAAGTGATTCAAATTATCGATCGCAGAATAATCAAAAGGGTCTCCTACTGCGACTTGTATATGCCCGGCTTCGTTCACTCCAATCGGAACAACTGAATTTCTTCTAGCCACATCAAGATCAATCAAATCAATTATTGTTTTGTCAGGAGCAGGAATACTGGTTAGATCAACGTATGTCATTCCATTCACCGTTGCATAGCATTTTGCTATATCGCTCTCCTTGGCTTGCCCAGTTCGAATGATTGTTTCGATGAGTGATTCTGTAGCTTTTCTTTGGCCTCTGGCATCTTCAATTTGTGACTCAGTCACAAGATTGTTCTCCATTAGCAATTCACTAAGATATGTTTCGTCAGCGCTATACAAGATGTGTTGGGGTTAAGGTTTCTCTTTTTTATCCATAAAATGAATAAAAGAGCGGAATTCTGTACCAGTAAACTAGCCTACTTAGCAAGTTATTTTATGCTCATTTGTAATGAAAAGTTTGTTATTTTAGTGATCAAACAAACCTTGAACAACGATATTGTGGAAATTTCCTTCGAAACTGTAATATTATCTTTGAATTCTAAATATGACCTCGCCAGGCATTTGTAGATTTAATTTATCTCGAGCCACAATTTCAAGATACTCAATATCATTAGATGTATGGACTTCATCTTTAAGGCGCTGATTCCTCTCGATTTTAAGGCTTTCTAACTTTTTTTTAAGCTGGGCATTTTCCTCATCCATTGCCTGAAGCTTATTCCACTCTGGAGCAAAAACTGAAAAAACCAGTACTGAAAGTCCTAGAAAAGAGAAAAAGACCAAAATTCTGGTCAATCTCTGCCATATATTAAGAACAACTTTACCGCCGTTAAGCTGTCGATTTCTCCTAGTATTGGAATTTTTACCCATGAAGGCCTTTTAATTAGACTTTCAATTTACCACCATAAACGGCATTCGCACCTAGTTCTTGCTCAATTCTTAATAACTGGTTGTATTTGGCCATTCTATCAGATCGACTCATAGAACCAGTTTTAATCTGTCCAGCATTAGTTCCTACCGCAATATCAGCAATTGTGGCGTCTTCAGTTTCGCCTGACCTGTGAGATATAACCGCGGTATAATCGTTGTCGATTGCCAGATTAACCGCCTTGAGAGTTTCGGTTAAAGATCCAATCTGATTGACCTTAACCAGAATTGAATTTGCAGTACTAGAATCAATACCTTTTTGAAGAAAATCTACATTAGTAACAAACAAATCATCACCAACGAGCTGAGTGGTTGCTCCAATTTTATCGGTAAGCACCTTCCACCCTTCCCAATCGTTCTGATCACAACCATCTTCGATAGAGATAATGGGATATTTTTTTTGCAGCTCGGCATAGTAATCAACTAATTCTGAAGCAGATAATTCAGAGCCGTCAGATTTCTTGAATACATATTTTCCTTTGTCCTGATCGTAAAATTCACTGGATGCTACGTCCAATGCTATCGCGATTTGTGAGCCTAATGAGTAGCCAGCCTTGTCTACCGCCTCAGCGATGACTGCTAAAGCATCATCTGCAGATTCTAGGTTAGGAGCAAAACCTCCCTCATCTCCAACCGCGGTTGAAAGCCCTCGGTCATGCAATACTGATGCAAGTGAATGAAATATTTCAGCTCCGTATCGTAACGCTTCGGAAAAACTTGGCGCTTCTTTTGGAATAATCATGAACTCTTGGAAATCAATTGGCGCATCCGAATGCTCTCCACCATTAATGATATTCATCATTGGAACAGGAAGTGTAACCGCAGCATCACCCCCAAGATGTTTATATAGAGGCAAACCAGAAGCAGCAGCAGCAGCTTTAGCATTAGCAAGGGAAACACCTAAAATTGCATTGGCACCAAGCTCTTTTTTGTTGGGAGTCCCATCTAAATCATTCATTGCCTGATCAATTCCGCTTTGATCATTAGAGTCCTTTCCAACTAAAAGCTCGGCAATTTTTCCATTTACATTATCAACTGCTTTGGTGACACCTTTTCCTCGATATCGAGAACTATCACCATCTCTCAACTCCCATGCCTCATATTCTCCAGTACTAGCACCACTGGGAACTGCAGCTCTACCAAAGCCTCCTCCCTCAAGATGTATATCCACTTCAACAGTGGGATTTCCTCTGGAATCAATGATTTCTCTACCTTTAACTGAAACTATTTTTGAAGACGACATAATTTAACTATTCAATATTTTTAAAAATTCAATAAATGCATCAAGCCCTTTGAATGAGCAATCAAATACTTATTTTCTTTTATGATGCGGGAGTAAAATAAGCTTTTATTTCTTTTATTAGAACCGTTCTCTTTTCACCCTCTTTTTCAGTTGGCAAATCAACCTGCTCACCCTGTTTCTTGCCAAGCATTGCTGAACCCATTCCTGAAAGGTAAGATACAATACTTTTCTCTGTATCTGTATCCCATGCACCCAAAACAGTAACAGTTTCTATACTGCCAGAACTTACATCTTCGAAGTCTACAACCGTTCCAACTGATACAATTGAAGTATTGGCATCGCTAAAATCAGTTCCCCGTGCGGTTGATATTTCAGCTTCCAACTCAGCCTTCTGCCTCATGAGTACAGCCTGCTGTTGCTTTGCTGCTTTGAACTCAAAATTTTCCCTCAGATCGCCGTACTCTCTCGCAACCGCAATTTCCTTGGAGTTTTCAGGAATTTGTTTATTGATGATGTCCTCTAACTTCTCTTGCCTATCCTGCAAACTCTCCCATGAGACAATCAGACCTGCAGGCTTTTTAGTTTCTCCATCTTTACTTCCAGAACCATCCGATTTTTCACCGGTGATTAAATCCTCAACAACAGGGAATTTCTTCACAATTCTCGCTAAAAGAGAATTTTTATTAAGCCCTTCAAAAACTGGAGTTGCCTGAATCCTNCGGGTAAAGTGTCTAATCTCNGTATCATCAGAATCAACAAGCAAATCAGGAATTAAATCAGCATCATCNATNAACAAATCGTGTAATCTATTTGTCTTAGGAGTNCTTTCATCNAAGTGATCACGCTCAAGCGCCCCAATNATTGANGCAGATATGCCTTTATGNGCGAAAGAATCAGAGGACAACCCTTTTCNTTCTTTGCAAATCCATGTCAAAACCTCAAACCCTAGACTNCTTTGATCTAATCCAGTCATTAGATGTTCAGATAGCTCAGAGTCTTTGTCGAAATCAGATAGATATTTTGTAATCTCACCTATTGCCCGTGCACCAGAACCTTCCATGGATCCAATGAGTTCAGATGACCATGTCTCTGGATAAGTTTCCTTGATAGCGTCATAGACTTGTCTTTGCCTACCAACTCCCATTCCCCTGATGATCTCAGATAACTTATTTTTGTTATCAATTAAGACTTGGCTTAATTGAGTTCCTTCATCCAAATCGATTCCATCAATTTTGGAAATCAAATCATCACGAGCAATTAGTAATTCAACCGCAGACGCCACAGACCGTCTGAAAGCAACAACGAAAAGGGGCGATATTGATGCTATTAATTCTTTGAGCTGAGAGCCGGGATCATCAAACACTGACAAATCCTTGAGAATTGATTCAAGGATAGAAATCTTTGCTTTTACATCCTTTGCCTCGTTGAAATCACTAACAAGCGCATCAGATGGAGAAACATCCTCTTCTCGCAATTCAAAAGGTAAGTTTCTTTTGGATGGTAAGAGAAATCTTCTGTCAGCTCTTATTTTCTTTTTTGCCGACTCCCACCAACTTTTATACTTTTCATCAGAAACAATTCTGCCCTTAACTTTATCCTCCCAATGGTCCAAAAACAAAGATCCCCCAAAACTTGTTAAAACTTCAAAAGCAAAATTAACCGGTTCATCGATTGCCATTTGTTTAGTCTCCTCGGGATTACCCACAAATTTGGCAAAAATATGATCAGCTCCGAGAACTTCCAATGAATTGGCCGCAAACTGAAGCTTCATAGAGTGACCAGGCTTACCATCAAAATCTATTGAGATCTTATCTCCAAAAAGATCCCATTCTTTAATGACTCCCGGGCCCCAGCTTTTGTGAAGGCAAAATACCCCGGGCTCTAAAAGAGAAATCTTTTCCCCTGTTTCTATATCTAAACGGCCTGCATCGACCAATGTTTGAACCTGCTCTTGCATTTAATTTTACAATAAGAACGACCCTTAGTAATCGCAACGGATAATAGTGTATAAATTCACTTAATTTTGGTCTGTAATAGTCTAATTAGTTAAAAGAATGGAATTTTGATAATTTTCGGCTTGTCAAAGCACACTCATTAAAGCTAATATATCAGACTTTAAGATGAAAAAATTCATTGCATTAACCCTAGCTACGAGCCTTTTAATTGGAGGATTATCATTTGGAGACATCCAGTCACCTCCTGGAGGCAAACAAACCCCCATTCATAAACTTTCCAGAGCGGTTGGTAATATCCTATTCGGTATCAATGAAATACCAGTTACCTGGTCAAGAACACTTGATTCCGAAGGTTCAATCCATGCAGCCACTTCTGTAATAAATGGTACTTACAGAACATTGGTTAGAGCTGGTTACGGAGTTTTCGAATTTGTGACTTTTCCAATTGAGACCTACAAAGGAAGCTACAGACCTGATTATGGTGGTAAGAGCATTTGGTGGGACCTAAACCACGGATACTCTGAACTTGCTCCCGAGCTAGGATTCCAGACCAAATTTGATACAGGCAGATCTCTCAGCTGGTAATATCATATTTCATAAAACTTTAAAAAACCCACCCTTAGGTGGGTTTTTTTGTGCCTATCGATATGGAATATATTGAATTCATTACTTGAATTCTCTTTTTTTTAATCCATTGTCACCACGCGAGAAAATAATAAGCCGTAGGTCCTTGGGTGCTGGCACAATGCAAAGCCTGTTCACCGACTCGCCAAGGGTAACCCGGCAAACAAAAAGAATATATGCCAATTAGACTAGCTAGGTTTGAAATGCCTGACAGACTCATCAAGGATGAGGACACAGCAACAGAAACATACTCAAAGTTCACCGCAGAGCCATTTGACGCGGGTTACGGACACACCGTAGGAAACTCTCTTAGAAGAGTTCTACTATCATCATTAGAAGGAGCTTCAATCACTTCAGTGAAAATCAAAGGAGCCCAGCATGAATTCGGCAGCCTTCCTGGGGTTGTTGAAGACGTTACAGACATTGTTCTCAACTTAAAAAAAGTTAAATTCAAACACTTTGAAAACAAAGACCCAAAGATGCTTGACCTTAAAGTTACCAAAGAAGGTGAAGTAACCGCAGGAGACATCACTGAGGACTCTCAGTATGAGGTAGTTAACAAGGATCAAGTGATTTGTACACTTGATAGAGAAACCACTTTCGAATGCGAAATGGAAGTGAGAGTTGGAAGAGGATTTGCAAGTGGAGAAGATAACAACAGACCTGATATGCCAATTGGCGTCATTCCAATTGACTCCATTTTTTCACCGGTCACACGCGTAAAGTACGCAGTAGACAACACTCGTGTAGGGCAAAGAACCGATTACGATAAATTGATTCTTGAAGTTTGGACTGACGGTCGTCTAGAGCCACATGATGCTCTCACCCAATCATCAGCAATACTTAGACATCACCTTGATGTGTTTGTTAATTATGATGATGACCAGGTCGAATTCGACAACAAACCTGAATCTGAAAGTGAAGAAAACGCTGAGTTGCGTAAATTGCTAAATATGAGCGTTAACGAAATTGAACTTTCTGTTCGTGCTGCTAACTGCCTAAATAATGCCAATATCACAACCGTTGGACAATTGGCACTGAAGTCTGAGGCAGAAATGCTCAAATACAGAAACTTTGGTAAAAAATCACTCAACGAAATTAAAGAGAAACTCCAAGAATTGGGTCTCTCATTGGGAATGCAACTCGATCCAAGCCTGCTTGATCAAGCATTTGCAACTCCGACCTTGCACGCCCAATTACCAACTGCCGGCCCAGGACTTGAAGACCTGATTGCCGCCAATTTGGACGATTAAGAGGAAAAATAGTCAAAAACACAACAAATTCGCGTTGCGCGAGGGTAATGTTGCTCTATAATTGCGACCCCCCTCGCGCAGCGTAAAGCTGCCGACAAAAAACTAGGTTAAAATCATGAGACATCGCCATAAAACAAAGAAACTTCAGCGTAATAAGGCTCAGCGCCGTGCATTGCTTGCTAACCAAGCATGTAGTCTTATTGAAGAAGGTGAAATCAGAACAACATTGGCTAAGGCTAAAGCCCTGCGTCCAGTTGCTGAAAAAATGGTTACTCTTGGAAAAAAAGGAATCACGGCCGAATCAGGCGGAGAAACTGCAAAAGGAGTTCATTACAGAAGGCAGGCCTTTGCATTTCTTAGACAGAAAAAAGCTGTTAAAACTCTTTTCACCAAGATTGCAAATGCTTCTCTTGATAGAAAAGGTGGATACACAAGGATCACTAAGTTAGGCGTACGCCAAAGTGATGCTGCTCCAATGGCTCAGATTAAGTGGGTTGATACCTATATTGAGCCCTCTTCAAGTACGGCAACAGCTGAGGCCGAGGCTTAATTTCTCTAGATCTTATTTATTCACTAGAAAACCTCAAACCATTTGGTCATCAATTTGAAGAACCATTTTTTTTAATCTACTTTTTA
>NZSO01000034.1 GCA_002696885.1 Verrucomicrobiales bacterium
TAGGGTTGAGTATGTTGTTGATAGAGTGAAGACCACATCAAATGTGTGGATGGGATTAACTATGGAGTGTAGCCAGTGTCATGATCATAAATATGATCCCATTTCGCAGAGAGAATATTATCAAATGTTCGCCTATTTCAACAATACTACTGATCCTGGAATGCAGACTAGAAACGGTAATCAAGCTCCGGTGGTCAACGTGCCTGATAAAAAGCAAGTAGCCAAATTAGAGGAGTTGGAAAAGAGAATTAAGTACGAAGAAAATAAAATAGAGGGATATAAGAGGTCTGTAATCCCGAAATATGTCGCGTGGCTCCGAGATGCAGAAAAGAACGTCGATCAGAAAAATTTAGAACCTGATGGGATAAAGCATTATTTCTCTCTTAATGAGAAATCTGGCAAACAGGTTAAAGATGAAATTAGTGGGGTTCATGGAACTCTTTCTGGTCAATTAAAATCCATTAATAGAGGTGATGAGCTTGGGCTTTCGTTTGATGGTAAAACCTCATTTAACTTTGAAGATTGGCCAGATATAGAGAGAGATTCTTCGTTTACTTTTTCAGCGTGGTTAAAATTACCAGCTGATGGTAATGGCTCTGCAGTGTTTGCACGTATGAATGAAGATAATAATTTTAGAGGTTATGATTTTTGGCTTCAGAATAGATCATTTGGAACTCATATAGTGAGCACATGGCCAAGCAATGCTTTGAAAGTTGTTTCTGACAAACAGCTCGAAGTGAATAAATGGCACCACGTGGTTGTAGTATACGATGGTTCCTCTAAAGCTTCTGGAGTTAAACTATATTTAGATGGGAACTTAGTTGGTAACAAAGTGGAGCAAGATTCATTGAAAGATTCTATTGTTACTAAAATTCCATTTAAGCTTGGTAGCCGTTCAAAGTCTAGTTACTTCAAAGGAGAGCTGGATGAGCTGCGAATTTATGACCGTGCACTCAACCAAGATGAAATTAAAAATATTGGTGGAGACCCAATAAAAAGCCTCCTGGCTCTTGGTAAAAAAGAAAGGACTAAAGAGCAAAAAATGACTCTCCTTAATTACTACCTTAATAATAATGACGAAGAGTATAAAAGACTGATTGCTATAAAGAACGAGCTGAATAAAAAGAAATCAGATTTATCTTCGCAAAAGAAAGTTACCTCAATGGTCATGCAGGATAATCCTGAGGCCAAAAAAAGAGTCACCTATGTACTTAATCGAGGGCAATATGATCAACCTATAAAAGACGGAGACAATGCAATTGTTAATCCTGGTGTGCCGGCCATTCTTCCTAAACTTAGGAACAACGCGCCTGGAAATCGTTTAGGGCTTGCCAATTGGTTGGTAGACCCTTCGCATCCTCTAACTGCAAGAGTAGCAGTCAATAGATATTGGGCTATGTTTTTTGGTAGGGGTATAGTAAAAACACCAGACGATTTTGGAAACCAGGGCTCACCCCCAACTCATCCAGAGCTACTGGACTGGCTGGCAAGTGACTTTGTCAAAAATGGATGGAATGTTAAGAGGGCTATCCGTCAGATTGTAACGTCTCAAACCTACAGACAACAATCTAAAATTCTTCCCATTGCTCAAAAAAATGATCCCGAAAATATATTTCTTTCTCGTTCGCCTAGATTTCGTCTGCAGGGTGAATTTATTCGTGATGCGGCATTATCTTTTTCAGGTCTGTTAGTGGACACGGTTGGTGGTCCAAGTGTGAAGCCCTATCAGCCAGCTAACATTTGGAATGAGGTTTCCTTAAATGGAGGGCTCCGTTATAAGAGGGACTCTGGGGATAAATTATATAGAAGATCAATTTACACTTATTGGAAAAGATCGGCTCCAATGCCGAACATGCTTATATTTGATGCCCCTACAAGGGAGAAATGCATGATACAGCGGCCAATTACTAATACCCCCTTACAAGCTTTGGTAGTGTTGAATGATCCTCAGTTTGTAGAAGCTGCGAGATCCTTTGCTCAAAAAATAATCACCGAAGGAGGCAATGATGAAAAAAATAGAATCAACTACGGTTTTAAAATAGCTTTATCACGAGACGCTACAGACGATGAAATTTCGGTTATTAGTGGGGTGTTGAAATCACAAATGAAATCTTTTAGTTCGGACAAAGAAAAGGCAAAACAGTTTTTGTCTGTGGGTGAAGTGCCAAGGAATGAAAATATCGATTTAGTTGAACATGCCTCCTGGTCTGTAATTGCTCAGATGCTTCTAAATATGGACGAAACCCTCACCCGAGGATAAAAATTTAACAATAAAATATTATGGATCATTATAATCGCAGAAACTTTTTGTTAAGCACTGGTCACGGAATGGGAGCCGCGGCGTTGAGTTCTCTATGGAATCCCAATTTAATTGGATCGGCCGGAGCGGCTTCAGGACTTCCAGGCTTTCCTAATTTTCCGCCCAAAGCAAAGCGGGCAATCTATCTTTTTTTTCCTGGGGGTCCCTCACACATTGATTTGTTTGATTACAAGCCTGAGCTTCGTAAAATACACGGTCAGGAATTACCAGATTCGATAAGACAAGGACAACGAATAACTGGAATGACGAGTGGTCAGAAGTCATTTCCTTGTGTTGCTCCCATGTTTGAATTTGAAAAATTTGGCAAGCATGGAACTTGGGTAAACAAGGACCTTCTTCCTTACACCGCGGGAATCGTTGACGACATAACAATCATCCGTTCAATGAACACAGAGGCCATCAATCATGACCCAGCAATTACCTACATTAATACTGGTGTACAGCCTCCTGGTAAACCAAGTATGGGTTCTTGGCTGAGTTATGGTTTGGGGAGTGAGAATGAGAATATGCCATCTTATGTTGTCATGATTTCAAGAGGTAGGGGTCAGTTACAGGCTCTTTATGACCGATTATGGGGTAGTGGATTTTTGCCCTCAAAGCATCAAGGGGTTAAACTTCGATCCTCAGGTGAGCCGGTTCTTTACCTAAATAACCCTCCAGGTATTGATCGTGATATGCGCAGAGGAATGCTTGACGGTTTGCAAAAATTAAATTCTAAGACACATCAGAAATTTAATGACCCTGAAACGCAAACTAGAATCTCGCAATATGAGATGGCATTCAGGATGCAGGCAGAGGTTCCTGAATTAATGGATATTTCGAAGGAGCCTAAGCATGTTAAGGATCTTTATGGGCCTAACGTTGAGAAGCCTGGAAGTTTTGCTAGGAACTGTTTACTCGCGAGAAGGATGGCTGAAAAAGGAGTAAGATTCCTTCAGTTGTTTCACAGAGGTTGGGATCAACACGGCAGCTTGCCTTCCAAAATTCGTCAACAGTGTGAAGATATTGATCAACCATGTGCTGGACTCATTAAGGATCTTAAGGAGAGAGGTATGTTTGATGATACTCTAGTAGTATGTGGTGGAGAGTTTGGTCGAACCATATACTCACAGGGCAAACTTACCAAAGATAACCATGGAAGAGACCATCATGGCCGATGCTTTACCACTTGGATGGCTGGCGCAGGAATTAAGAGAGGTTTTGACTATGGTCAGACAGATGATTATTCATATAACATAGTAAAAGATCCAGTTCATATTAGGGACCTTAATGCGACCATTCTTGATAGAATGGGTATCGACCATGAAAAACTAACGTTTAGATATCAAGGACTTGATCAACGTTTAACGGGTGTGGAAGAAGCTAGAGTCGTAAAAGAGATAATAGGTTGAGGATTTCCCAGAAAAGTTAATTCAAAACCTAAGAAGATCTAAAATCATTCGGGGTCATCTGGTTGAACAAACACTGACTTCATTCCAGCTTTGTTGGCGGCTTCAATGCCCAATTGGCTGTCCTCGAAAACTAAACATTTGTTTGGTTTAATGTTCATCCTTTCTGCAGCTAATAAGAATAGATCAGGGGCTGGTTTGCTATTCTTGACATCATCTTGAGTGACAATAACATCAAATAGATCAGTTATACCAATCTGATTCATAGTCATGACGACGGTTTCTTTTACTCCACCCGAAGCCACCGCAATTGGTTTACCTTCGGCTTTACAGTTTTTTGCAAAATTAACAACCGGATCGTAAGGCTTAACTCTTTCAATGTTATTGAAGAAATAGTTTTCTTGATCAAGAACAACCTGTTCTGGGTCCATCTCACAACCGAACCTATCGTTTAATATTTTAACAGTATCATGCATCCCAACGCCTGCATAAGATTGGGCGATTTCTCTAGTGAATTCAAAGTTACCGCCGTTTTTCCTGAAAGATTCAATCCAACCATCAAAGTGAACGTGCATTGATAATGACAAAGTGCCATCATGATCAAAGATATAAGCATCAAATTCACCTTTTGGTATATTCATTCTTTGGTTAATTTATTGTTTCTAAAAACTAAAGTTAACAACTCTTAAGATCAATCCAATATAAAGTTACGTATACATATAGATTCCTAAAACCTTAATATGAATTTTTTAATTCTATTTCCTGATAATAAAAAGGCTGTTACTGGAAATTTCTGTTCAGCTTTACAGTACGAACGAATATTAGAGAGTTTGGGTAACAATGTTGAGCTGATAAATAAATATGATAATCAAGAGGCAGAAGTATTAATCGCCATAAATGCCGATAAGAATAATTCTGATATTAGGAAATTTCACACCGATAATCCGAAATCAAAAATTATTTTAATTCTTTCTGGTACGGATATTTACCCTTGTCCATCGAATCGAGCAATTGACTCAATGGAGATATCTAATGTTTTAGTGCTTCTACAGTCTCAAGCATTTAATCAAGTTCCTGAAAAATATAGAAAAAAATCTTCGGTAATTCATCAAAGTATAGAAAGATTAAAGCTCGATAGTCAGGCTTTAAAATCTGATTCTGAATTCAAAGTAGTCTTAATTTCTAATATCAGGCCTGTTAAAGATCCCCTGATTGCACCACGAGCATGTCAGATGATTCCAGCTTCATCAAAATTGAAAATCACCCATGTTGGATATTGCTTGGACTCGAAATTTGAAGATTTACTTTTTAAAGAGAGTAAAAATAACGACAGATATGAATGGATTGGAGGTCGTTCCGTATTAGAAACTAGAACTATCCTTAGTCAGAGTGATCTACTTCTTATTACCTCTCAACATGAAGGTGCAGGAAGGGTCGTAGGGGAAGCTGTTCAACTTGAAGTTCCGATCATTTCAACTAACAATGATGGAGTCATGGGTGTTTTAGGGGAGGAATACGAGGGCTATTATCCTGTCGGAGATGTGGAAGCTCTTACAGCTCTTTTGATTAAAGCTGAAAAGGATAAATCGTTTTTGGAGCACTTGAATCTTCAATGCAAAAATAAAAAGACCCTTTTTAGTGTCGAGGAAGAGACGAAAGCTTGGAGTGAAATTATTAACGATCTTTTTGTCTGATGTAATTCTATATGATTATCTAAATTAGAATTGTTAATGATCACTCGATTCTTTTGTTAGTAGATTTAGGATTTCTGTGCGCATTCTAGGAATTCTGCTAATTTCTGAAATTGAAGTTATGGGCTCTTTTTCTGGATTGAAAATGCCTAGTATTTTTGACACCTCCTTTTCATAATGATGAATAGCCAATAATTTTGGTTCGTTTTCCTCAAGATAATTTAATCCTCTATACAGGAGTTCGTATAAAGAATTTATTGGACTGTCAGATTCCGAGACCTTGTTGATCAATTCAGTAAAATAACTTGCTGATAGAGTTTTTAAGTAACTCTTCCGAAGACTTGCCCTTGTACGCAATATTTGAATTTCTCTCAACGAGTGTAAGTCGGTTTTTTTACTTCTAATTATCTCAAATTCAGCCTCAAAAAACAGGTCAAGTTTACCTGAAAATTGACTTTTTGGTCTTCTAGCTCCTTTGGCGACTGTTTTTAAAATGCCTTGTTCTTTGGTGCACCAAGTGACGATCAGGCTTGATTCCGTAAGTGGAATTCTACGAATGATGGTTCCTTGGCATTTGTTCATGTTGCGCGATGCTTATCAGTGTATAAAGTAAACCCTATGGACGAAATTTCCATTGACCTTCAAGCTTTTGATACTGACTCTTTAAAATCACGTATTGGGGAGCTTAGGAGGTATCTTTGACTTAGAGGCTCTACAAACCCAGCAGGATGAGCTGGAGAAAATGATGTCTGCTCAGGGCTTTTGGGACGATAACGAAAGAGCTGCAAAAATATCTGAAGAACATTCGTCTGCGGCAAAAAAGATTAGCCTCTTTGAAAATCTTGAATCTAGAGTTTCAGATATAGACGAACTGATAACTTTTGCTGCTGACGAGGGTGATGAAGATTCCGCGGCTGAGGTTAAAAAAGAAATCGATGAATTGTCCTCAATGCTTGGTAATCTCGAGATGGAATTATTACTTTCTGGTAAACACGATAAAGATAATGCCTTTTTGACAATTCATGCTGGAACCGGTGGTACCGAGGCTTGTGATTGGGCAGAAATGCTTTTGCGGCAATATCAAAGATGGTCTGAAAGAAAAGGTTTGAAGGTGGAAATCGTGGAATGCCAAGAACATGATGAAGCGGGAATCCGATCAGTAACTTTAAAAATATGTGGCACTCACGCCTATGGTTACTTACAGACTGAAAGAGGTGTGCATAGATTAGTCAGAATTTCACCGTTCGACTCTCAGTCCAGACGTCATACATCTTTTGCTAGTATTGATGTAGTTCCTGAAATCGAAGATGACTCTGGCATAGAACTTGATGAAAAAGAATACGAGATAACAACTACCAGAAGTGGTGGTAAAGGTGGTCAGAATGTGAATAAGGTTGAGACTGCGGTTATTCTAAAACATCATCCTTCTGGTATATTAATTAGGTGTAGTGCTGAGAGGAGTCAGCATAAAAATAGAGCGGTGGCCCTTCAGCTCTTAAAAGCAAAGTTATTTCAAATAGAGGAAGATAAGAAAAAAGCTGAAATGGAAAGGCAGTATGGTGAAAAAGGTGAAATTGCATGGGGTAGTCAAATTCGATCTTATGTTTTTCAGCCATATCAAATGGTCAAAGACCATCGAACAGGATATGAAACCAGTAATGTTAATGATGTAATGGATGGAGCTATTGATGGTTTCATTGAAGCTAAGTTACGCGGACAAAAAGCATCTTCTGAATAAGAATAATAGTTCAATTGAATAATTCATGTCTCTAGAAATTGATGTTTTAACGATTTTCCCAGAATTAGTTCGGGTGCCTCTCTCAGAGAGTATAATGGGTAGGGCGTCTGATAAAGGACATGTCACTACACGGGTACATGATCTGAGAGAATGGACCACAGATAATCACAAAAAAGTCGATGATGAACCATATGGTGGAGGGCCTGGAATGGTAATGAAGCCAGAGCCTTTTTTTGCGGCGGTTAATGATCTTAAAAAACAGAATACAACAGTTGTTTTGATGACTCCACAGGGCAAAAAGTATAATCAAAAAGTTGCGGAGTCATATGCGGAGTCATCGTCGCATTTAATTATTCTTTGTGGTCATTACGAGGGGGTTGATCATAGAGTAGTCAAATATTTAGTGGATGAGGAGATTTCGATTGGTGACTATGTTTTAACAAATGGTGCCATCGCGGCTGTGGTTTTTATTGACTCGATAGCCCGGCTCATACCCGGTGTTTTAGGTGATGGTCGGTCAAATGTTGAAGAATCTTTCTCTGTCTACGATGGTATTTTGGAGGCACCTTCTTACACGAGGCCTGCCGAATTCAACGACATGAAGGTACCTGAAGTACTTATGTCTGGAAATCACAAAAAAATATTGGATTGGAAATATGAGGCGGCGCAGCAGAGAACCAAAGAGAATAGACCTGATTTGTTATCCTAAGATTTAATGGTCGGGCCAGCGGGATTTGAACCCACGACCTCTTCACCCCCAGTGAAGCGCGCTACCAAACTGCGCTATGGCCCGATATATGATTAAAATCTATATTCTTTTGCTATTCTGAGACATTTGACCACAAGTTATTACGAAGCAAGAGAAAACACCTAGGGTCTTAACTTTAACTGAGTGAAAAACAAAGTTGCTTTGAGACGAGCTGAAAGCGACGTTATCCATGATGACAGACTCTGAACCTATTAAAGTCGCGGTTTTAGGAGCCAGTGGTTATTCTGGTTCTGAACTTATTCGTATTTTACTAAATCACCAAAAGTCGAATCTCGTTTGTGTTACCTCTCGAGCAGAGTCTGGAAAATCTATCTCAGATGTATTTCCTAGGCTTAGAGGTCATAATATCGCGGATTCACTTTGTTTTGAAGAGCCTACAGTAGAAAATGTTATCAAAAGTGGAGCAAAGATCGTTTTTCTTGCACTGCCTCATGGTGTCGCAGCAAATTATGCTGTCTCTTTACTTGAGGAGGGTATCCGAGTTATTGATCTAAGTGCTGATTTTAGGATCAAGAACCCATCAACCTATAAGGAATTTTATGGAGAGACTCATCCTGCTCCTGAAAAACTGGAAGAGGCTGTTTATGGTTTGCCTGAAATTAGACCTGAGGAGATTTCAAAAGCGAACCTTCTGGCATCACCAGGGTGCTATCCAACGAGCATATTGTTACCTTTATTACCTCTCCTTAAAAGTCAACTCGTAGAGTCCTCATCTATTCATGTAGTTAGTATGAGTGGTACTAGCGGAGCTGGTAAGACGCCAAGTGTACAACTTCTGTTTGCGGAATGCAATGAAAGTGTTCGTGCCTATTCTGTTCCAAAGCATAGGCATTTATCTGAGATTGAACAAGAGCTCTCAATTGCCGCAGGTGAGACTATTAGTATTTCATTTACTCCTGTCCTAGTACCAATCACTGCGGGTATTGCCAGTGTCATTTATGTTACTTCTGAGGGAATTACAAATGCTAAAGATATTCACAAAATATTAGAATCAGCTTATAGTGATTGCCCTTTTGTCAGAATCCTTGATGAGGGTGTCACGCCAGACACAAAAAACGTCAAAGGGACAAATTACATAGATATTGGATATAGTTATGATCAAAGAACAAATCGTATAATCCTAATGAGCGCTGAGGATAACTTAATAAAAGGAGCTTCAGGTCAAGCCATTCAGAGCTTTAACTTAATGTGCGGGTTTGATATTCAAACTGGGCTCAATCTATAATTTTAGTCTCAAATTTTAGAGGAGTTTTAACCCCTAAGAATTAACATTTTTAACCATGAGAAGGGCAAAAACTTTGAATATGCCGAAAGGCTTTAGGGCTTCAGGAATTGCCTCAGGCATAAAAGACAATAATAAATTGGACTTGGGTTTAATAATTTCAGAATGCCCTACGGTTTGTGCTGCTGCCTTTACAACTAACAAGATTCAAGCAGCTCCAGTCAAATTATCAAAGAAACATCTTCGTCGATCTAATATCAAAGCTGTGATAGTAAACAGCGGAAACGCCAATGCATGTAATGGTGAGAAGGGTTATGAAGACGCCTTATTGATGTCGAAATCTATTGCTGATGAGTTAAATATTAAACCATGGCAGGTTTTCACATGCTCCACCGGTATTATTGGTTATCCTTTACCGATAAATAATATTTGCTCTGCGGCTCCAACATTGGTTAAGAGTTTAAAAACTACAGGATGGAGTCGCTTTTCTAAAGCAATCATGACCAGTGATAGTGTTAATAAGGTCACATCAATTCAGATTAAAATGGGTGGAAAAAAAGTCACAATCACAGGTGCTGCAAAAGGGTCTGGGATGATTGCTCCTAACATGGCTACTATGCTTGCTTTTATCGTTACTGATGCTGCTGTTAATGAGAAAGATCTTAAAGTTATAACAAAGGATGCAGTCGACGACTCATTTAATTCTATTAGTGTTGATGGGGACATGAGCACTAATGATACAGTGATGGTCATGGCTAATGGAGCAGCTCATAATCCAATGCCTAAATCAAAGTCTGATGACCTTCTTAATTTTAGAGAAGGCTTAAAAGAGGTGATGATAGATCTTGCCAAAAAGTTAGTTAAAGATGGTGAGGGCGTAACTAAATTTGTTACCCTTGAAGTAAATGGCGCAGTATCCTCTAAAGATGCCCGAAAAGTGACAAAAGCGGTCTCTGAGTCATCATTAGTCAAGTGCTCATTGAATGGATCAGATCCTAATTGGGGAAGAATTATTGATGCGGTTGGTTATTCTGGTGCCAAAGTTGAAGAGGAACGAGTAGATATATTTTTTGGTGAATCTGCTGCTGCTTTGGGTGGAGTGGTTGCAAGTACCCCGATTGGAAAACTTAAGAGAGAAGTTTCAAAAAAAGCGTTTACTATTCGCATTAATCTCAATTTAGGGAAAGCTTCTCATCGTGTTTTTACCTCAGATCTTTCTGAAGAATACGTTTCATATAATAGGCTTGAGTATGCTCTAAAGATTCAGGGAAATTGATTCTCTTGATTTGTCGAGTAAACTACCTCCTTCACGATCAACTACAGGCTCGTGATTTTTTTAGAATTTTTCATGACATTACACAAAGAGTTTTTAAAAGAGCATATCAATAAGGCAGGCATTCTTATTGAAGCCCTTCCATATATCCAAGATTTTAGAGGAAAATGTATTCTGGTAAAAGTTGGAGGATCAGCAATGGAAGATGTGGAGCTCTTAGATGCTCTTTTGAGAGATGTTGTTTTACTTGAGGCAGTAGGAATCAATCCTGTAGTTGTTCATGGTGGAGGGAAGGCAATATCGAATGCAATGGCAAATTCTGGGATAGAGCCCCGATTCGTTTCTGGTCAAAGATATACTGATCCTGATACAATGAGGATTGTTGAAGAAACCCTTGTGAATGAGGTTAATCCAAATTTAGTGAGTCTCGTGCACTCTCATGGAGGAAGAGCAAAAGGAATTCATGGGGCAGAGGTTTTTATCTCAAAAAAAATGAAAGCCAATTGTGAAGATTCAGAAGATGCTGATCTTGGTTTGGTGGGAGAAGTCGTTAAATGCCAAACAGAGGAAATAAAAAAATTAACTGATCAGGAAATTATACCAATATTGTCGCCTGTTTCTATTGAGGAAAACTCTCATACAGTTCTAAATACGAATGCCGATATTGCTGCAAGTTCATTAGCTGCAGCGATGCATGTGGATAAGTTAGTTTATATTAGTGATGTTTTAGGTGTTCTCAGAGATCCCGAGGATGACGCGACATTAATTAATACGATCAAATGCTCTGAGGTGAAAGGGCTTTCTGAGGAGGGTATAATTACAGGAGGGATGCTACCAAAATTAAACTCAGCTATTCATGCTATTGAGTCAGGAGTTGGTAAAGTACACATGATTGATGGCCGGATCCCTCATTCATTACTTCTAGAAATATTTACTAAAACGGGTATAGGTACGGAAATAGTGCCATCATGAGTAATAGAGACGAAATAACTATCAGCTTATATGATAAGTATATAGTTCCCAACTATGGCAGATTTCCAATAATGCCAGTCAAAGGGAATGGGTCGTTTTTATATGATGAAGATGACAACCGATACCTTGATTTTAGCGGTGGAATTGCAGTCAATTCTTTGGGGCATTCAAATGAGAAAATGGTTCAAGTTTTGGCTGATCAATCGTCACAATTAATTCATTGTTCCAATCTATATCAACCAAGAATACAGGGAGAATTAGCAAAAATTATAACTGAAGAGATTATTGGATATGAGGGTAAATGCTTTTTTTGTAATAGTGGGGCTGAAGCGAATGAGGCACTGATTAAAATTGCAAGAAAATTTGGAGAAATAAACCCAGGCCCATCAGGGGCTCCTAGAAGAGAAATAATTTCATTTAACGGGTCTTTTCATGGAAGAACAACTGGGGGGATGGCTGCTACTGCACAAATAAAAATAAAATCTGGATTTGGTCCATTGATGGAAGGATTTAAACATGTTGATTTCAATGATATTAGTGGATTGGAGAAGGCTGTTACTGAAGATACGGCAGCGATTTTACTTGAACCTATACAAGGAGAGGGAGGAATTAATGTCGCCAATAAGGAATTTTTATTAAGATGTGAGTCAATATGTAATGAAAAAAATATACTCCTTCTTTTTGATGAAGTTCAGTGTGGAATAGGAAGATGTGGAGCCCTTAATGGATGGCAGGCAATTGATGGAGCAGAAAACATTATGCCTGATGCTGTTTCGTGGGCCAAGGCTATGGGAGGAGGCTTCCCGATCGGGGCTGTTTGGATCAAGTCAAGAGAAACCAATGATGGAAAATTGTGCAANATTCTCGGTCCTGGGTCNCACGGCTCGACTTTTGGTGGTTCTCCGTTNGCCTCTGCTGTAAGTTGTGCTGTTCTTAGAGCNGTAATNGATGATGATTTAGCAACAAATACAAAAGANTTAAATGAATTTATTTTAGACTCTTTTTCGTGTGAAGAGATGCCCCTNNTTAAAGAAATAAGAGGTAAAGGTCTAATGATTGGATTTNTTCTTGATCAAGAAAAATTTACTTCATTGATTGATNCAGAACAAAGCGCNTCAATTTATCTGGTCAATCAGTTNGCNGAAAATGGATTGCTAACAGTTCCTGCTGGACCTGATGTGATTAGATGGTTGCCTGCTTTAAATGTTCACAAGAACGAAGTGAAAGAGGCAATTGAGATAATGAGATCAACATTTAATAAGGTGATAAAATGAAAAATTTTCTTTCTATTGAATCCTGCTCAAGAGAGTACATTGAGTCCTTAATTTGTTCTGCAGAGGAACTAAAAGAGTCCAGAGAAAGTGGTGATTTTGGTGCACAGCCATTAAAAAACCAGTGTTGGGGAATTATTTTTAGTAAAGCATCCACAAGAACTAGATTGAGTTTTGAGGTTGGTATTCGCGAGTTAGGAGGCTCTGCTTTATTTCTTTCTCCAAGAGACCTTCAACTTGGTCGAGGGGAACCAATTAAAGATACCGCTAGGGTAATGGGAAGAATGTTGCATGGGGCAATCATCAGAAATGATTCTCAAGTCGAAGTAGAAAGTTTTGCGGAATATTCAAAGCTTCCAACAATTAACGCACTAACTGATCTTGAGCACCCATGTCAAATTATTGCGGACTTACTCACGATAAAAGAAACAAAGGGTACTTGGGATAATAAGAAGATCGTTTTTCTGGGAGACGTAAATTGTAATGTTGCTCATTCTTGGGTCTGGGCAGCTGAAAAGCTTGGATTTGAACTCATTTTATCTGGTCCTAGTGGTATTTGTTCACCTCTGGAATATTTAAATAAAATTGATAGTTCTCAATCGAAGTATATCGAAGATCCAAAAGACGCTGTCAAAAACGCTGATGTAATTTATACCGACGTTTGGATTAGTATGGGGATGGAGGATTTAGCCGATGAAAGAAGCGGGCAGTTTAATGACTTTCAGATCAATGATGAGCTCATTTTATCATCATCAGCTGACCCAATGATTATGCATTGTCTTCCTGCATACAGAGGAAAAGAGATTACTGAAGAAGTGTTTGAAAAAAATGCCGATATAATATTTAACCAAGCTGAAAATAGACTACACGCTCAGAAAGCAATTATGAAGAGCTTGGTAGATACTACATCTTAACATAATTATTTTCTTCTAGATAATTTAATACATCATCACAACATTCGTTCACCGTTCTTCCGACAGTGTTGATGTTGATTTCAGCGTTGGTAGGTATTTCATAAGGATCGGAAATGCCGGTAAACTCTTTAATTATGCCATTTCTAGCTTTGGCATATAGACCTTTTCGATCTCTTTTTTCACATTCTTCTAGTGAAGTGCTAACATGCACCAGTATAAAAATTGAATCCTGCTCAATACTATTACGAATCTCGTCTCTTATGCTTTCATATGGTGCGATAGGTGCGCATATGACCATGCCTCCATGCTTACAAATCTCTTTTGCTACATAAGATATTCTTCTGAGATTCGTTAATCTATCCTCTTTTGAAAAACCCAATCCAGAACATAAATTTTTTCTGATAACATCTCCATCAAGAAGAGTTACCCGTCTTCGTGACTTATCATGTAATAATGATTGAAGCTTTTTAGCAATGGTTGATTTGCCGGATCCTGAAAGCCCTGTAAAAAATAATGTAATGCCTTTTTTGGAATTTGGAGCTTCGATATATTTAAGTTCGCTTAATACACTTTCAAAAGTATCATTGGTATTTCCAGGAGGGATTTGGATTGTTTGTACACCAACATCAAAAGTAGGAATTGATTGATCGAAATTGGTTAAAAAAGTTTTTATACCCCAATTTTTAGCAATGATAATTTGATTTAATACAACTCTTATATTTGATGAATAGGCTTCCGGGATTAAAGATAATTCAAAGCTATTCTCAGGTAGGTTTGATAAGGCAGCTATAATGCACCTTAATTTTACATAACATCTGTAGGATTCGTTAAAGAAAATCTGTATAAGTATTCTTTTTTTTGTTTGCTGAAAATGTTCCTTTAAATAGTCGATTTCACTTTTATGTAAAACATTGCTACACAAAAACATGGTATCGAATTCCAATGAGTCTGGATTTTGATACAGTCTCAATGCATTCTTTCCAGAATGGCTTGGAGGTTCAATGCCAATTACTTTACCCCCCAAGAAATATCTTTCATCATTGATGAAAATGCTATCAATATTGATGTATGCGATTAATACTCCCTCTGGGTCAAGAAGTGAGACNTTTTCACCCATTTTAATTTTCTCATGAAGACTTTTATCAACCTCAAGAGNAAGTAATTTGGACCAAGGTGAACCATCTTGGAGTTGGAAATTTTCAAGAACAGAGAGNTAATCTTGTTCGTNAAGGTACCGATCTAGTGNATGGTAATTGCCNTGTAATANAAGTTCTAAATCGTTTAATTGATTTTGATTNAGNTNATGAGACTGACAATCATGATTATCACTAGCTAATTGTTTTGCCGTACTTTGATCAGCAATGAGACTTGGAGGCATTTGTGAAAACTTAATTAAATCGTAAGCTGACTATTGAATTGGCTTATCGTTACTTTCAGTTGCATCTACTTTAGGGGCTGGTTGTTTTGGTATTGCTAGTTCGATTTTTCCATCTCCAAAAGCGATTACGGCACCTTCTCTTAGCAACCAGTTTAAATCTTGTAAGACTTTGAGTTGATTCTCTCCAAGCTCAGCATCGTTTGATTCATCGGTTGAAGAATTGTTTTCGATGCTATTGTCTGAATTTTCACCTGATGGAGCGAGCTCGTCCAGGAGCTCTTTACTAGTTACTCTCTTTTTTTCTCGTATGAATGTTACGATGGCTTTAATTGGATCCGATAATGTATCATCATCTGAGAGTGGTTTAGGTCGTGAGACACATGCAAAAATCTTTTTTCCCTTCTTGAAAAATTTCAATCCTTCATTACCTAGAATTGTACATATTGGATTCACTAAACTAGCAGGATGTTTCTTTGCATGTATGGAGGCATTTTTAATCAATGATAGAAGACCTTGAGAAAGCATTTTTCCTTCTATGTTTCCAGGTACAATGAAACTCTCGCCAGAATCGATCAGTTTTTCAGAGTAATTTTTTAAGAAATGACTTTCAGCGTCCTCTCGGTTCTTTAAGATGATTTTATCATCATTAGGAATTTCACCTTTTATAGAATACTGATCTTGGAAACTTTGACTTTTTTTCCATTCATCTACTAATTCTTCACTGTTTTCGATTTTGATCTTATTTTTATAAGATTCGAAATCAATGTTTGAAAATTTACTCTTATGGAGGTTGATAATTTCTTTTTGATAGGAGTGATGATTGGGTGGACCAATTCTCGTCCCGCTGATACCGCATATACCAATCGATTGATAGTTTCCTTTCGGAGGTTCCACCTCAACGCTTTCTTTGTCGTAATATTTAAGAAGAGTCTCTTCTCCCAAAAGGCAATTCATGGCCTCTTTTTTACTTAACCATAAAGAGTTGTTAGATGAGCAAAAATACAGTTCGCTTTCTTTCGGCTCCTCTAGTGTAAATGAAATTTCATAACGCTCCCTTTGTGATAAAATTAATTTTGCAATTTCAAATACTGAATACGACCTAGCTGTTTTTTTTATTTGATCAGCTATTTGTTTGAGACTTGCTTGGCACGGAAGAATTTCCGCTTTGATTCCCTTTGGAGGAGCTACTCTTTCAGGTCTTTCCCTAAAGTTTTTATTTCGACTAAAGTTTTTATTTTTCCCTTTGTTCCATTGTTTTCTTTTTATCTCATTTTTTTTGTTTTTATCACGAGATTTTTGTTCGTTAGAGAAGTTTTGTTTTTTTGGATTTTCTTTTAACCAATCGGGAACTAATTGGAAGTTAGAAAGATCAAGGGGACTTTGGTCGCTCATTTCTTGGAGTAATGAATCTTATAATGAGGTATGCCTCATTGAAAATATAATTACATAGTAATTAAATCTTAAAAAGTTGCTAAAAGCAAACACAGACTTAATAATCGGTTTCAGCTTTCAGGTCGCGTGATAGGAGATCTTGTAATGCTTTGTCGGGTTTCTTTCCGTTTTCAATCATCTCATATGCTTGATCGATGATTGGCGTGTTGACTTGATGTTTTTTTGTCGACTCATAAAACGAAATGGTATTGGGAACTCCTTCAGCAACCATATTCATTGAACTCATGATTTCAGTTAATGATTTACCTTCTCCAATTAATCTTCCAACTCTGTTGTTCCTACTGTATGAGCTGTAGCAGGTCACTATAAGGTCCCCCACACCTGATAGTCCTTGAAAGGTTTCTGGCTTACCTCCCAGTGCGGTTCCGAGTCTAACCATCTCTGCTAATCCTCGAGTAACGAGTGCAGATTTGGCATTATCCCCTAATCCTAGTCCGTCTGAGATTCCTGCACAGATGGCATAAATATTTTTTGCAGCTCCTCCTAGTTCTATTCCAGCCACATCCTCACTTGTGTAGGTTCTAAACCAAGGTAATGAAAATATGGACTGAATTTCTTTGGCGATTTTAGTGTTTTTACATCCAATGACTGCAGCGGTAGCCAATTTTTTTCCAACCTCTTCTGCATGATTAGGACCACTTAAGACTGCCGCAATGTTGTCTGGAAGATTACTTTCAATAATTTCTGTCATCCGAAGACCGGTCGAGCGTTCAATGCCTTTTGTACACGAAAGAATTACTGAATCTTTTCTTAACCCAACGGATAAAAGGTCCTCAGTAAAATGACGTAATCCTGTAGACGGTATAACGCATGCGAGAATATCAGATCTTGATGCCGCCCTTAGGTCATCAGTAAGTTTAATATTGTTTGGTATTTTAACCCCTGGAAGATATCTTTTGTTTTCTTTAAGCTTTGCTATTTCCTCCAAATGTTCAGCGTTTCTTGACCAAAGGTGAACTTCTACTCCTCGCTCAGCTGCTGCAGTTGCGATTGCTGTGCCCCAACTGCCAGCGCCTAAAACAGATATACTCTTCATAAACAGCTATTTTTTCTTTCTCTCAAATTTGTCCTCTTCCCCTTTAACTATTCTTTGGAGATTGGATTTATGTCTCCATAACGCCATAAGCCCTGCAAGAATTCCAAATAATAAGACTGGCCAGGAGGAATTAATATCAGGGAATAAATAGTTATGATCTAAAGCATAAGTTAGGATAGGTAATGACAAAGCAGCGAATATTGAGGCTAGTGCTACGTAGCGCGAAGTGAAAAAAACAACTATCCATATTATAAAACTGCCAAGCAAGACCTCGGGAAGAAATGGAATGAGTGCGCCTGCAGAAGTTGCTATCCCTTTACCTCCTTTGAACCCGAGCCAAAAAGTATAGTTATGTCCAATGATGGTAGAGATTGCTAAAGTTACATAAACAAATCCCTTGAGAGCTTCTTCATCATTACTTTTAGCAAGATAAGTAGAACTCTCAGCTAGGATAATAGAGCTTCCAATAAGAACGGGAAGAAGGCCTTTAGCGATATCCAAAATTAACACTGTGATCCCATATCTTGCACCCAAATTTCTAAAAACATTAGTTGCACCGATATTGCCACTACCATGATCACGAATATCTATGCCCTTTAATTTTGCAATCCAGAAGCCGAACGGAAGTGAGCCAATTAAATAGGCTGTCAGTAGCGATATAATAAAAACTGTATATGGAAACTCCAAGTTGTTGTTATGTTGATTTTTGTTTTAGTAGTTTTTTGATTTCATCAATTGGTAAACAATTTACTACATCACTAGATTCAAGCCATCCCTTTTGTGCAATTTTCACTCCAAAGTGTAAATATTGGAAATGTTCAATTTTGTGAGCATCCGGGTTTATGGAGCATTTTACTCCTTTATCCTTGGCTTTTTTCCACCACCTCCAATCCATATCAAGTCTACGCGGATTAGCATTTATTTCTATGATTGTGTTATTTTTTGCACAAGCATCTATTATCTTACTAACATTGATGTCATAAGGTTTTCGTAAGAGTAAAAGTCTTCCAGTTAGATGACCTATCATTGTGACGTGAGGGCTTTCAATTGCTTTAATTACCCTTTGAGTCATTTCGTTTTCTGTCAAAGAAAAGGAGCTGTGAACTGAGGCGATACAATAATCTAGTTGTGATAAAACTGATTCATTATAATCCAAAGATCCATCTTTTAAGATGTCACATTCTACCCCCGAAAAAATCGTTAACTCATTATTGTTTCTATCGTTGAAATCTTTGATTTCTTTTACTTGTTGAAGTAATTCTTCATCACTCAGTCCGTTGGCTTGCACTGAGCTCTTCGAATGATCCGATATGCCAAGATATTGAAGTCCTAAATCAGTAGCAGCTTCAGCCATTTCAGAAAGTGAATTTTTTCCGTCACTTGCAGTCGTGTGGTTGTGAAAAGTACCCTTAAGATTTTCTATTTGAATCAAATTCGGGAGACTAGCATCTTTGGCTGCTTCAACTTCTCCCTGATCTTCTCTCAAGGCTGGATGTATAAATGATAAGCCTAAAGCTTTGTAGAGATCTGATTCATCATTAATTACATCTTCATTGGTTTTAGTTTTTGAATTAAGCGCGTATTCGTTAAGGCTGTAGCCATTCTTAATAGCAAGGGATCTCATTTTTACGTTGTGCGCCTTGCTGCCTGTAAAATAGTTTAGAGCAAAAGGAAATTCAGAATTTTTAACAGCTCTCAAATCACATTGGAGACCATTATTTAGCCGAACGCTTGATTTTGTTTTTCCTTTTGAAATTACCTGNGCAACTTCAGGCATCTNTGTAAACTCGTTAATTATTTCAACAGGAAGTTTTGTCGCTACAATGAAATCAATATCATGNACAATTTCTTTTCCTCTTCTGTAGCTACCAGCAATTTCTGCTTGTGATGTTTGNGGAAGTTGTCGAAGAAATTCAAGGATGCTTTCAGCTATAGGAGCAATGTCTCCTGTACGAAAAAACTTTGAGTTACTCTTTCTAAATGAAATTGACTCAAGTATCGCTTCAACGCTTTTTTTACCAAATCCAGAGATTTTACTAATTTCGTTATTTTTACAAGAAGCCTCAAGTTTGTCTATGGAGTCAATTTGAAGATTGTCATAAAGTTTCTTAATTTTCTTAGGTCCTAGATTTGATATTTCGAATAAGTCAAAAAATGTGTCTGGAAATTCCAATTTCAATTCGTCTAAATAGGTTAATTTTCCTGTTTCGACGATTTCCTCTATTTTTGATGCTAGTGCTTTCCCTATGCCTTTTAGTTCTCCCAATTTTCCATCCTTAGTGATCTGAATGATATCATCTCCATAATTTTCAATGATCTCGCTTCCATTTTTATAAGCTCTAATTTTAAAGGCATTTTCCCCTTTGATTTCCAAAATGAGCGCAATTTGATTTAGTATAGTGACGATTTTTTCCCTCATTTAAATTACGATTATATATTAATTCTCATTACTTCTCATCATAATCAATTGAATGTGGTAGATCTGGAAATAACTAATAAAATTTAAAAACTTTTTGTTTTTAAGGAAAAGTTTTGTAAATTTATCATTCATTTCCATTAAAATGACAGGGGATTGAGTTTTTATTGTGATAAGTAAAGAATCAGATAGTTCGGGAAATCCTTTTGATCTTGGCAATGCAATCGAAATAAGCTTTAGGAGGATTGTTTTTTTTAACAGAGGTGATTCTAAGACTAAATTTATTTCAAGCCTTGCAATTGAAGAGGGATTTGAAATTACTCAATGCTCTGATTTCAACAATCTACAGAATTTAATCAAGGCGTCGAAATTTGAAGTTATTATTGTTGATGTTGAATTAGCTTCTTCAATGATAGAGGAGTTTTTGACATGGCTATCCAAGTTGGGAAATTCTAAACCTTACTTGATTTTGAGTCTCAATAGGGATTCAGGTTACAATGTTTCGAATCTCATTCAGTATGGAGTAGATGAATTCTTATACAGTGATTCGAAAAGCGATGAGATTCGATCAAGATTCAAGCTCATTGAATCTAAGCTTAAAAATCAGGATTTTTTGAGAGAGAAAAACTCAAGGCTTCGTCGTGATAAAAAAAGATATGAAAGTCTGTTTATCGAATCGCCTGAAGCCATGCTTGTTCTTCAGAATCGAGAGGGAAAAGTGATTGGGGTTAATCGTTCCGTTAAATCGGTACTCGGATACGACGGAAAAGCGCTATTAGGCAAATACATGTCTTTAATATTTCCTAAAATATTTGGTAAAGATGGATACGCTTCAAACGGAGAAGTGATTAGTGGCTCAACTGTTCTTCAGTCAATACCATATCGAAAACCTGACGGTAATATGACTTCACTTGACATAATGATGTCAGCTGTCCCTTGGGATTCGGGCTACGCCTTAATGATGTTGTGTCGTGACGTCGGTCATAGAAATAATAAAGACAACGATTCAATGCTTGAATCAAAGAAAAAAGCTATTGAATGTTTTGCAGCAGGGATCTCCGATGAATTCGGAGATTTGTTTACTTCAATAGAGGGTAATCTTAGTCTAATTTGCCTAGATTCTTTAAATAATCATGATTCGATTGAAGCAATGAATAGGGCTCAGTCAGCATGTGAAAGGGGGCGAGAAATTCTACTTGAGGTTTCAGCTATAAGGGGAAAAACAAGGCCGCTTACAAAGAGGAGGATTTTATTGCCTAAATTAATAAGAAACACATTGAGTTTCTCTTTGTTTGAATTTGATAGAATTAAACCAGTCATAAAAATAAAGCCCAAGCTTAGTGAGATTAAAGCTGACGAGGGGCAGTTACGTAGAATGTTTGGAGCTCTAATCAAGAACGCAGCTCAGAATATTTCAAAGGAGGGCATAAAGTTCGGTGAGATCGTTATTGAGGGTGAAAATAGAGAAGTCACTTCTAAAGACGACTTACCATTAGTGCCAGGCAGCTATGTTCAATTGTCATTTAAAGATAATGGTCCTGGTCTTACTAACGATGAGATGAGTCGAGTTTTTGATCCTTACTTCAGCAAGAATAATAATGGAAGAGGATTTGGATTGAGTAGGGCGGCCACTATTTGTCGGTCTCATGGTGGTCACATAGCGGTAAATTCAGAAGAGGGAAAAGGGGCTTGTTTTGATGTTTTTTTCCCTGCCACTCTTTCTGCGCGAGAACCAAGTGATACATCCTTAATGAATTCATCTTCCCTTAGGGTTTTAGTTTTAGATGATGAACCACATATATGTGCAATTGTTGAGAAGTCTCTACAAAAGCAGGGCCACGATGTATATTGTGCTTCAACGGGGAAGGCAGCAATGCGGGCCTTTGAAAAATCTGAGGAATTCAATAGACCTTTTGATGTCCTGATTCTTGATTTGGATATTCGAGGTGGAATGGGTGGCAATGAAACACTTTCACGTATTCGTTCAATTAAACCAAACGTCAAAGCAATAGTGACGACAGGTTTTGTTGATGATTTGGTTCTGGAAAATTACCTAGAGCATGGATTCTCAGGTGTTTTGACCAAACCATTTAGGATCAGTAAAATGATTGCTACTGTTGAAAAGTTGGGTAATCAAAGGTGATTAATACTTAAACCTAAGATATCAAAGAGTAACGAGCTTAGCGCTGTGGATGTTTTCGTAGGCCAACAATTCGTCTCTGGCTGATTTATCCAAATAAGCGTCAAGGTTCAAAACTGTAAGAGCTAAATCTCCAACCTGATTTCTACTTAAAGACATAGTGGCGATGTTTGCTTTGTGGTTAGCAAGCACTGCTCCAATAGCACCAACAACACCTGGTTTGTCAGTATTGCTGACCAACAGAACATGTCCTTCTGGATCGGCTTCAACTCTGTGTCCGTTGATCGTTACTATTCTTGGCGCCAGACCATAAAATGTTCCAGAAATGGAAGCTTTTTCTTTTTCATTTGAGGTTTCAATTTCTATTAACTCAGTGAATTCATTTTCATCAGTTGGTCTTGTTTCGCTTACCGTAATGCCTAATTTCTCAGCGATTCCTGGTGCATTGATGTGATTGACCGATTCTTCCCCACATGCCCTTTCCAGAAATCCTTTTAATGCTGACCTTGTGATTAGTGATGTGTCCAAATCTGCCACTTTGCCCGTATAACTTATATTTAGTGTTTCGTTACCTTTTGACGCGACTTGGGAGAGCATTTTCCCCATGGATTCAGCAAGATTTAGGTATGGTTCGAGTAACTGTGCGGTTTTACTGTCGACGCTAGGCGTGTTGACGGAGTTTATAATGGTACCATCAACCAAAAAATTTCTAACATTTTGAGCGATTTCGATTCCAACATTTTCTTGAGCTTCGTTTGTAGAAGCGCCTAGGTGCGGGGTGAAGATAATCTTGTTGGATTTTAGTAAGGGATAACCTTCAGGGGGAGGTTCACTTTCCTCATAGACATCTAACGCTGCCCCGGCCACTTCACCAGCCTCAATAGACTCGAGTAAGGCATGCTCATCGATCAGGCCACCTCGGGCGCAGTTAATGATTCGCACTTCATTTTTGCAGAGCGCTAATCGTTCTTTATTTATTATATGCTTAGTCTCCTCGGTTAGAGGCATATGAAGAGTGATATAATCGGCCCCCTTCACGATTTCATCTACATCATCATAGAGTTCAACTTGCAATGCTTTTGCCCTGCTCGGAGAGAGATAAGGGTCAAATGCCGTCACTTTCATACCGAACGCGATGGCTCTTTTGGCAAATTCCGTTCCGATTCTTCCCATTCCCAAAATTGCCAGCGTTTTATTATTTAATTCTACGCCTTTGTAGTCTTTTCTTCCCCAACCTCCGCCAACAACAGTTGCGTGGGCTTGGGGGATATTTCTTGATAGTGAGGCCATCAAAGCGAAAGCATGCTCAGCCGTAGAAATGGTATTTCCTGCAGGAGTATTCATTACGATTACTCCATTTTTTGTGGCTGTTGGTATTGAAATATTGTCGACGCCTACTCCTGCCCGACCGACGATTTTAAGGTTTTCCGCAGCCTCGATAACTTCTTCTGTAATTTTTGTTTGAGATCGAACAATTATTGCTTCGTAGAGTGCAGCATCATTCAATAATTCATCCTCTTTAATTCCAATACGAACATCAACATCTAGGGCTGGATCAGATTTAAGTTCTTCAATACCTGCTTCGGCTATTGGATCTGCAATTAAAACTTTATGCTTTGACATGTCGCGCCATGATCAGAGACAGCGGTACAAATGTCAATGAGAGTAAGTTTAAAAAAGGTGAAAAAGTGTGCAATTAGGGCAAAGTCATAAATAATCATTAAATATTCACATCTTCTATACTTGAACTTTTCTAATGTAAGTTCAAAATCTGGTTTTAATTGATTTGTTTCGAAATGCCGAAAAAGAAAACCGCTACAAAAAAAGTGACCACTGCCAAGAAAGCTGTCACCAAGAAAACTCCTAAACAGAAAAAACCCAAATATAAGCCTCGTCAGTTTTCCTCCGAAGTTGTAGATGGTGATGACCGTGCTCCAAGTAGATCAATGCTTTATGCAGTTGGTTTTCGAAAAGACGATTTTACGCGTTCTCAGGTGGGGATAGCTTCGACTTGGGCCGATGTGACGCCATGCAATATGCATATTGATAAGTTGGCACGAGAAGCTGAAAAAGGGGTTAATTCGACCGGTGGAAAAGGGGTTATTTTCAACACGATAACTATGTCCGATGGTATATCTATGGGTACTGAGGGAATGAAGTTATCTCTGGTCTCTAGAGAGGTCATAGCTGATTCCATTGAAACTGTATGCGTTGGTATGGGTTATGATGGCGTCGTGATGGTGGGGGGTTGTGATAAGAATATGCCGGGGTGTATGATTGCAGCAGCAAGGATGGACAGGCCTGCAGTCTTCGTTTATGGAGGAACAATTAGACCCGGTGACCATAGAGGCAATGACGTCGATATTGTATCTGTTTTTGAGGCAGTCGGTAAAAGAGCAGCCGGTGAAATTAATAGTCTTCAGCTGGAAGCCATTGAAGAGTGTGCCATTCCTGGGGCCGGATCCTGTGGAGGAATGTACACTGCAAATACAATGGCAAGTGCGATTGAGGCTATGGGAATGAGTTTACCTAATAGTTCATCTCAAATGGCCGTTCATTCTGACAAGATGCGCGATGCAATGGATGCAGGAGCTGCTGTTAACTATTTGCTCGAGAAAGGAATTAGACCTTCAGACATAATGACCAAAGAGGCTTTTGAAAATGCAATAATCATGGTCATTACCCTTGGAGGTTCGACTAACGCAGTGCTGCATCTTTTAGCGATGGCTCATGCAGCTAATATTCCATTAACGATTGATGATTTCACAAGATTAGGCGAAAAGACCCCAGTTCTTGCCGATTTAAAACCAAGCGGTAAGCACGTTATGGAAAAACTTGTGCACATTGGAGGAACTGTTCCTTTGATGAGGAGCCTCATTAATGAAGGCATAATGCATGGAGACTGCCTGACAGTTACTGGTAAAACAATAAAGCAAAATGTTAACCGTTCTGATCTGAGATATCCCGCAGGTCAGGATATCATTTATCCAGTTAAGGACCCAATAAAGAAATCAAGTCATCTAGTGATTTTGAGAGGTAATGTTGCTCCTGAAGGAGCGGTTGCAAAAATAAGTGGGAAAGAGGGAGAAAGTTTTGTTGGTAAGGCTCGTGTCTTTGACTCCGAGGATGATGCTCAGAGAGCAATACTCGATGGTAAGATTACTGCAGGCGATGTAGTAGTAATCAGATATGAAGGACCTAAGGGCGGTCCAGGAATGAGAGAAATGTTGGGGCCTACA
>NZSO01000035.1 GCA_002696885.1 Verrucomicrobiales bacterium
AAACCTCGCTCGCATGAGTCTATTATTATTTATGTTCCAATTCTGACCATCCCATGAGAACACCTCAGTTCCAGGGTTGAAAATTGGAACGTCAGTACCGAGGAATGGCTGGTCTGATCTCTTGGGCTCCTGGTTGATTACGGTTGTAGAATCAGGATTGCCTGAACTGACGTTTTGTTTTTTGCTAGGAGGCCTTTCGGTTAAAACTTGTCCATTAGTTATTGCTAATAAAACAAAGTTGATAATGATAAGTTTTGTGATGAGTCTAATTAACTTCATTAGTTTATTTACTTACGAATAATTTCCTTAGCTGTTAAAACTTCAGAATTTCCAACCTCTATTCTAAAGGTGAACCTGTCACCAATTGAGATGTTTAAGTCTCTAAATGATGGTGGAATTAATATTGGTATTAGTTGATTTATTTCCTCAACCCTTAATGAAATTACTTCACCTCTATTTGTAGTCCATCTAAGTTTTTCATTAACAGTGCCTGTCACGATCCCTTCGGTCCCAAGTAAAGTGGAACCTTCTTTGATATAGTCATTAACATTAAATTTATTGACTGATCGAATGGAATTTTTTTGTGTTTTTAATAAAAAAATTATCGTCACAAAAATTAATGCAATAATGATGCCTGTTAATGCTATTATCATTGGATTGATTCCTTTTTGTGCCCTTCGTGACATAACAATAGATATAATAGATCTTTGTTTTATGATTACAAATATCTTAAATGTTTATATTTCAGTCCACCTCTACCATTGTGGTCTCTTTGCTCCAATATAAGAAAAAAACAGACCTACAACTATGTGTATAACTAGCCATACAACACAGATATTTATCGATTGGAGAGATGTATCTTGAGTTACTGCATCAATCGATTGTCCAAAATATTCACCTTTCATCGAATCCAAAGATCCAGACCAAGCCCAATATGCAGATATAAATGGTTGTGTTATTTGGCTTATCCAGTTTGGTAAAGCTAGTATTGCTCCAGATAGTGGAAGCTGAAATCCAACAAGGTAGATTGACAAAAGCGAACTTTGTTCAGGGTTGCGCATAATACCAGATATGCCAAGACATATTGATGTCATTGAGGCATTGACTAAAAATAGAACAATTAATTTGGTGATAATGTTGCCAGGTAAAGATGGAACAAATATCTGTACAAATATTCCCATCCATACTGATTGTAATAAAACCAATATCAATAGGAATCCGATCTTACTCAATAGGTAACTTGAAATTCGTAGTCCAGAAAATTTTTCCTTCTCCAAAATTTCTCTTTCTCCAGCAATTTCCCTAGATGAGTTATTAGAAGCCATTAATGTCAAGAGGATTACCTGAAACATCACTAATCCTGAAATTAGCGATCCAATTTTCATATGACTCTTTGATACAGAAACTTGATGGTTGAGTTGTTCGATTACATCTGAGTTGTCTTGATTCGGAATTGTCTTTGGTTGGTCAATTCCATCCAAGCCAAATAATACAACAAGAATTGGAAATAAAAATAGCATTCCAAGGTGAAGAACAATTTGAGTTCGGTCTCTCAAGAAAATTTTCCATTTTCTTAATGTTAACGCATGAAATTGTTTCGCGGCACTAGCTTGAGAAAGTAATTGCTCCTGATTATGAATTTCTATTGAATTAGTTTGTCGTGATAATAATGGGTCTTCGTATTTAGAAGAATGTTTCTTCCATGATTCATGCCACTCAATATTTTCTCTTTTTGTTAAGGTAGGATATATTTCTTCAGCTGAACTTACACTAAAATAGTGATTCAGATTAGATGGAGGACCATGGTAAACGGTGAAACCATCGTACAAAACAATAACGCTATCATAAAGATCAAGATTATTTAGACTATGAGTTACATTAATAATGGTACGATCTGAATCTTTCGATAATGAATGCATTAAAGAAACAATTTCATTTTCAGATTTTGGATCTAAACCACTTGTCACTTCATCGCAAAGTAAAACCCTTGGATTTGTTACCAACTCTAGGGCCAGACTAAGCCGCCTTTTCTGTCCGCCTGAAAGAACTTTTACTCTTCTATCAGATAATTTATCCAGCCCGGTATGATTGACGATTCTGTTGTAAATATTTTGAGCGTGGCTCTTGTCTTTTGTTTTTACTCTAATATTGATTGCTATATTGATACTCTCTTGAACGGTTAATTCATCATAAGCAATACTAAATTGTGGTACATATCCTAATTCAATTGGACTGAAATCTTGTTCAGCTAAATCTCTTTCATTCCAAGTTATCTTTCCACTAGACTGTTCATTTATTCCAGCAATTATCTTTAGTAGAGTTGTTTTACCGCAGCCCGATGGGCCAACGACTGCAACAAAAGAACCTTTTCCAATTTTAAGATTGTTATCCTTAATTAGATTAATTTTTTCTTCATCTTTGCGAATGTTAAAACATATGTTTTTTAAGATAAGCACAATAATGAGAGAAATGGGCTAAGTTAAATGTAAATAATTGATTGAGAAGTCGTATCTGTTGTTGAAAAGTGAACTTACATTGAAAGCGAAGAGAAATAAAAAAAAGAAAATAAAATTTCTTAAGATTACACTTTTCACATTATTGAGCACATTTATTTTAGGTGTATTTTTTCTTTTTCTTATTTTTGTTCTTACTAGTTCTTATTTAAAAAGTGAGCGTTTCATTGAATTGATTGAATCCAAAGTCGGTAATAAATTGAATATAAATGGGAAATTCGATGATTTCCAATGGTCAGGATCATCCTTTAGCAGTAATTCTTTTAAAGGGGTAGGGAATTCATTGAGCATTTTGTCAAAAGTAAAAGCAAATGGTATCAGGGCGGATATCAATCTAGGAGCGATAAAAAATAAAACTTGGGAAGTTTCATCTGTTAACCTTAATCAATTAAATTTTTTATCTGATCAGTCTAAAAAAAAGGACGATAAGCATCTAAATGAAGATGACTCATCTATGCACAAGAGTGAAAAAGTGAGTTGGTTCAGGGAGATGTTTTTCCCAGATAAATTGTTTATAAAATTGCTTAACATCGGAAATATTAATTTTGATTTAAATCATTCGGCAATAAATGTTTTGGGTAGAGGTCTTTCATTAAGTGCCGAACAACTAGATCCAAATGATCCGTATAATGTCAGGCTTTTTAATGGGAGTGTTTGGTTAGAAGACTATCCAAAGTTAGATTTAATTAATGGCAATATTAGAGTCTTAGGTGAAAGAACAATTATTGATAGCGTTAATTTCAATGTCTTTGATTCATCTAATGTTAGGATATTTGGAGAAATTGATTCCTCTAAAAAAATCCCAGCAAATATTGAATGTAAAATTTCAGAGTTGCCAACCAATAAAGTTTTACCTGAAGACTGGGTGAAAAAATTGAAGGGTCAAATGAATGTTGATCTAAGTTTAGTTGGAGGTTTGTCTTATCCCGAAATTGAAGGCAGAGCTGAGCTTATTGATGGGAGAATAGAAGCCTTACCGATTCTTGATCGTATAGATTCATTTCTTGGCACTAGTAAATTTAGAAGCCTTGCCCTAAATGAACTAAAAATTGATTTTGTAATAGATAATTCAGACACAATTGACATTAAACAATTTTACTCATTAACAACTGGTACGATTTGTGTAACAGGATCACTCAAATTCAATAACAGAAAAATTAGTTCAGGTTCTTACATGGTTGGCATTACTCCTGAAACCTTGAAATGGTTAAGCTTATCTAAAAGGAAAGTTTTGGATAGCGTCTTTTCGTTTGATAGAAATAACGCCTTTAAAGCTGTATTCAATACCTCAATTAATAGTAATGAACATCAGATACCCCCTGATGGATTTAAATGGGCAATTTGTGAAATTAATCCAGTTTCATTAGATCCATACACTAGTGATATTCGGAAACAAATTATTGATTCTGGTGGGCTTGCCTTGTGGGGAGAGTTAATAGGTTTAAGCGACATTGGTTTTAAAGCCTTAGATTTGCTTGCGGAATCATCAAAGAACCAGGGAGTTCAATTAAGTGAACTCCTTGCCGATGAAAATTTCATAATTGACAATAAGACTCTAAAAAACATTGCCTCAAAGTTAAATGTTTCATCTCAAATGGATGAAATCTTAACTCAGTTAAAAAATGAGATCATTGAAATTCCAAAAGGGATTTTCCAAAATGGAAGCAGTTTGATAGAGAAATTTTTGTTTGGGAATTAGAATTCCTACATGTAAGACATCTCGATAAATCCTTCGAGTTTCCTTATGCGAGTTGGATGTCTCATTTTCCTAAGAGCTTTGGCTTCAATCTGTCTTATCCGTTCACGAGTAACTTCAAATTGTTTGCCTACCTCTTCTAAGGTTCTGCTGTAACCATCACATAATCCAAAACGTTGTTCAAGAACCGCTCTTTCTCTTTCGCTGAGGGTATCAAGTACATCTTTAATCTTATCCTTAAGCATGGCGAACCCAGTAGATTCCATTGGGTTTTCTGCACTAATGTCTTCAATGAAGTCACCAAAACTAGTGTCATCGTTATCACCAACAGGGGCTTGAAGAGATATCGGCTGTTGAGCCATTTTTAAAACTGCCCTAACTCTTTGAACGGGAAGATGAATTTCTTCAGCGATTTCATCTGCGGTAGGCTCTCTGCCATACTCTTGAACAAGTTGCTTTTGAACGCGCATTAACTTGTTAATGGTTTCGATCATGTGAACGGGGATACGTATTGTACGTGCCTGATCAGCAATTGATCTTGTAATCGCCTGTCTTATCCACCAAGTAGCATAGGTGGAGAATTTATAACCTCTTTGGTATTCGAACTTTTCAACTGCCTTCATCAAACCCATGTTTCCCTCTTGAATTAAATCAAGGAAGGACAGACCGCGGTTTGTATACTTTTTGGCAATAGAAATAACTAACCTTAAGTTAGCTTCAACCATTTCAGATTTTGCACCAATAGAGGCTTTAACCCATTTTCTGAGCTCTTTGTATCTGGACTTGAAATCTTCTGGTTTATGCCAGGCCTCCAGACAATATTGTTGAAGATCCTGATTAGAATCGTTCTTTTTTTCTAAGCGCAAGAATTCCTTGTTGTAAGACTGAGCTTTATCTAAGAACTCCTCGATCACTGTTTCTTTAAAATGAAATCTCTTGTATGCCTTATTTAATTTCTTTATCAAAGCATCATATTCTGCTTCAAGGTCTTTTCTCCCNTTAACTCTAGGCTTTTGAAGTGTTGTATAGATAGTTGAAATTTGTAGGGACGTATCAGTAACAGTATTAATGAGTCTTTTTAATGATCTCATGTATTTGTCTCGACTGTTTATCTCTTTATCGGAAATAACTCTGTCAAAACGTTCTTTGTTTTCATACAGCCTATTGGCAACATTTAAATATAGCTGAGATGCAAACCCAAACTTATGAAGTATCTCTTGAGCTTTGTTTTCGGCTGTTTCTATTCTCTTTGATATTTCAACTTCTTCTTCTCTGGTAAGAAGGGGAACTTGTCCCATCTGCTTCAAATACATCCTGACAGGATCATCGAGAATATCTAGTTTAGCCTGAGGTTTGTGTGGTGCGCCTTCTTCTTTTTGTTTTCTTATTTCACCAACTTTATCAACCTGAGAGGCATCAATAATATCAAACTCCATATTATTGAGACGCATGATTATTGCTTCCGTTAAAGCAATGGCGCTCTGACCATCATTTTCTAGTGCTTCGTTGATATCATCAAATGTTAAATAACCTTGCTCCTTTGCTAGTCTGATGAGATGTCTTAACTTTTCTTGGATCTGAGGTGAATCGATATCAAGAGGGGAATCGTTAGAAAGCCCTGTATCAGTAATTGATTGGTTAGAAATGAAATTTTGAGAGTGTTCTTTTCTTGGTCTTCCTCTGGGTCTCTTTACCCTAGGGTCACCTGTAATGCCATGCTCTTTGAGTATTTTCTCTCTTAGCTCCTCTTCCTCTCTAGTTGGCCTTCCTCTTCTTCTCTTGGGTAATTCTATGATTCCCTTAATTGTGTTGACTTTTTCCATAGGAATGTCACCAAAGGGATTAGCTGATGGAGTTGTTTCTTTTTCAACCTTAGGTTTGTTTTTGCTCCCTTTTGGCCTGCCTACTGACCCTTTTTTCTTTGGCGCAATCGCAACTTTCTTTGAGGTGTTTTTACGACTAGATGATCTAGTGTTTTTCTTTCTGGAGGTAGTGGAGGTTTTTCCCGCCATAAAATTGTTTTTTTACTATGGTTTTTATTAAAACTCTAGTGAATTTATTCCCGTGTTTCATCAATATTCGATAGGGCCTTTTTGAAATCAAGTAATTCTTTTCTTTGAGACGCAACTTTGCTTGTAAGTGTCAAAATTTCATCATGAGAGATGTCACTTTTCTTTGATTTTGTCTTATTGAAATCAATTTCCTCTTGCAAATTCCTAATCTTTAGTCGTATCAGCGATTTTTTTGCATCTGCAACTGACAGTTGAGCAAAATCTCTCATAATTATTTCATTAAGAATTGTTGCTATATTTGAGTCCTTTGAAGATATGAAGGCATTAATTTCCTCCGGATTTTCTGATCTAGGTAATGAATCGAAAAGCTCCACCAGTAGTTGATATTCCTTCAATATCTTAAGTTCATTTTTATAATCTAAGGAATTTTGGATCCATTCTTTAGTATCTAAATCGGTCAGAGCGAGCTTGATTAAAATTTCTACATCTTGATCGATGTTGGTAGCGGATGGTTTTTCAACATCATTTGAATTATCAATTTTATTATAATTTTTCCCAAGTGAGTTAACTACTCGTTTTCTAAATTCATCAGATGAAATACCTAATCGTATAGCCACATCATTAATGAAGCTGTCTCTGGCAATGGGGTCTTTTACTTGTCCTACTGTAATCGAAAGTTCATTAGCAAATTGGACTTTATCTCTTGGGTTATTAAGATCTAAATGGTTTGATAATGATTCGATTTGGTAATCATGAAAAGTTTTGGCTGAGTTAGCTAATTCAATGAATTTTTCTGCACCATGAGTTGTTATTAATAGGTCCGGATCGGAGTTCTCAGGCAAAGTCACTACACGGGTATAAATTCCTGTTTTTGAAATTTCCTCGTAAGCTCTAAGGCTAGCCTTATAGCCCGCTAAATCAGAATCAAAACAAAGTATTGCCTCTCCTTTATCACCTGTGAACCTTTTTAATAAATTCACATGTTTTTCAGTAAGGGCAGTGCCTAGAGGGGCAACTACATTCTCTATTCCATTTTCAAAGCATCTAATTAAATCAAGTTGACCTTCACATATAATGACTGATTCATTTTTTGCTATTGAGCGTTTGCTTTTATTTAGTCCAAAAAAGACATTACTTTTTTTAAAGATTAGAGTTTCAGGAGAATTAACGTACTTGGCGAGTTTGTTCTCTGGAGTGAATACTCTACCGCTAAATGCAATGGTATCTCCATAATCATTGTGTAATGGAAACATTATTCTATTTCTGAATCTTGAATATACTCCTCTAGATATATTTTCTTGATCTCTATAAGACATTAAACCGCTCGCAACCATTTGCTCATTATTGAACCCTTGTTCTAAGCACCAATGTTGGAAAACATTTCCATTTTCAGGTGCTAATCCAATCATCCAGTTTTTAGCAATCTTGATATCAATGTTTCGATCTTTTAAATATTTTCTAGCATTGCTAGCTTCAGAAGAATTGCTTTTTAATAAATATTCATGAAACCATATTGATGAAACTTGGTTAATGTGAACTATTCTCTTTTTAAGTGCTTTTTCTTTGTTTGCTCTAGGGTCGAAATTATCCTCTTGGATGACTATGCCCACACGATCTGCTAATCGTCTGACTGCTGAAGGAAAGTCAAGACTTTCATATTCCATGACAAAACCGATAGCATTTCCTTTTGCATTACATCCAAAACAATAATAACCCTGCCGCGTTGGGCTGACCTTGAATGATGGGGATTTTTCAGAATGGAACGGACAGCAAGCCCAGTAATCTTGGCCCTTTTTTTGGAGAGGAAAATAGCCTTCAACGAGTTCAACGATATCAGTTGAACCAAGAATTTGCTGTATAGTTTCTTCAGGAATCGGCATCAGTTATTTTAACCAATTTGTGCTAATGTGATTTGTTAAATAAAATTGTTATGATTAGGGGTGTTCTAGGCTAGTTTTAAATCGTTAAAAGTAGAATATAATACACACAAAAGAATAAAAATTTATGATGAATATAACAAAATTCCTTATTCTAATATATTTTATTATTCGACCTGAGTTCTGTCACTCACAGCAGAAAAACTCAAATGATATTGATTCTAAAGTTGTTGTTCTCAACATAAATAATTATTCTTTTGTTAATGTTGATCAGGTTGAATTTTTAGATGAATCTCTTGAGAGTATTTCGAAGTCCAAAGCAAAGGCCCTTATTGTTGAAATTGATTGCAGTGGTGGCTTGGCTTCGGAACTAAGAAACTTTACCGAAAAGTTCGTTAAATTAGAAATACCTAAAGTTGCCTATGTTAATGGTGATGCTTCAGGGCCTGGTGCCGTAATTGCCCTTTCTTCAGACCACATATATGTGCCATCCATCGATACAGTTATTGGTGGAGAGGTCAAACCTGTTGAATGGAGAGGTTCATCCGAAATGCTTCCTAAGCGTTTAACCGATCTAAGATACTTTGATTTGGTTGAGAGTTTTTCAGGCGTCTTTGCAAACACTGGACTTAAGAAAGAGTTAATACTTGGTATTTGTGATATTGATCGTGAAGTAACTGTTTCTGATGAAATCATTTCTCGTTCTGGAGATGTGTTAAGTTTCACAAGTGAAGATTTTAAAAAACTATCGATTTCAGGAGGAGTGGCAAAAAGTGTTTCTGAAATAATTGAACTGCAAAATTACAATTGTGATTTCATTGAACTCACTTCACCCGAAGTTGTAATAAAAGAAATTAACCAGAAAAGAAAGCGTACAAAAAATGAACCTAAATCAGTTACGGTTTCTGACGATGAGGTAATTCTAGAGAAAAGTAAGATCGGTAAAACAAAGTTGGAAAGCTACAAAAACAAAATTGTAGTCATCCCAGTTGGCATGGAATCGCTCGTTAGGGAGACAAAGTTTGATTTCATGAAAAGAATTATAGAGAAGGCAAATACAGATGGAGCATCAGCTATCATTTTCGATCTTAACACACCTGGCGGGATCGCTTGGTACACTGAGGAAATTATGCTTTCAGATCTTCAGAAAATATCTGTTCCTACGTATTCATATGTTAACCCTAAAGCAATGTCTGCGGGAGCTTTAATAGCTATTGCAACTGATTACATTTACATGCATGAGCCGTCAACAATAGGAGCTGCAGCACCAGTTATGGGTAATGGACAGGACATTCCTGAAGCCATGTTAAAGAAGGTAATGAGTGATATTCTTGCTACTGCCGATGATGTCGCTAGATTGAAAGGACATGATCCTCAGATAGCAAAGGCCTTTGTAGATTCGGAAATAGAAATTTATTTTGAAATTCCTGTCGTCTCTTCTGAGGGAAATCTAACTACCGAAAACGCGTTTTCTCCTGACGATGAGAACGATTTGCTTGTCCTTAATGCCTGGCAAGCCACCCAAATCATAGATGGGAAGCCTTTGTTTGCTGAGGGACTTGCAGAATCTATTAATGATTTAGTTCAAAAGGAAGGTTTGAGTGGAGATATTGTTGTTGCTAAGCCATTGGGTTTTGAATACGTCAGTGATCTCATTGTAAAACTTGCTCCTTGGTTGTTATTATTTGGTATTGCAGGTGCCTATATGGAGTTAAAGGCACCAGGTTTCGGATTTCCTGGTTTCATATCCTTAATTTCATTCGGCTTGTTTTTTTTCGGGCATAATGTGGCTGGATATCTAGCAGGATATGAAATCGTCGGCATTTTCATTCTTGGGTTTATTCTATTGATACTAGAGTTTTTTGTTTTTCCGGGTTTAATGATTCTTGGTCTGATTGGCGCTGTCTTAATTGTAGGTTCACTTATTTATACAATGGTTGATCCTCTCGACCTTGGGTGGAGTGGGGAGCTTAATTTTTCAAATTTTATCACCGTCTTAAGTGATCCATTAATGAATTTATCCCTAGGATTATTTGGGGCAGTCTTAATTAGTCTTCTGTTCGTACGTTTTATGAACAATATTCCCATTTTAAGAGGTATGGTTTTGAGCGAGGGTATTGAGTCTAACAATGCATCAGATGAAAATTTGAAAGATGCAAAGCGACACTCTCTTTTGGGTGAATCAGGTAAAACTTTGACAGACCTTAAGCCTTCGGGATCAGCAATGATTGAAGATGGAATTGTGGATGTAATTTCAGATGGAGAGTTTATTCCAAAAAACACCAATATTAAGGTTGTTACGGAAGAAGGGGTGAGGGTGGTTGTTGAAAGGTCAGATTAGTGATTTTGAAAACCCTTAAAATCTTTTGTTAATAACTTGTGAATAATTATAATTTTAAAAATTGCTCACTCATTGCTATCAATGAATTATTCATACGCCCAGTTCTCAATTCTTTTATGTGTTTTGTTAAAATTGGAATATTAAAGCCATAATTATTGCCTTGTATTGTGGCTTAATTATTTAAGTGAAAGATATATCTTGTGATTAAGATCTTTCACAAATGATACATTAATTTTTTAAATAATTATTTATAAGTATATATTTTGAACACTAACAATGAATAATTAATTGTTAATAACTTTGGGAATTATTTGTTTTTTAATGTTCTTGTTCTCTTGCTCTATCAGCAAAGCGTATCTGGCTATCAATAAAGGTTAAGGGAACATCGCCAATTGGACCATTTCGTTGCTTTGCAACGATAAAAGTTGCTTCTCCTTCAAGATCATCTTTCTCGTCATCATCATCAGCATACCTTTCTGGGCGCATCAATAGCCCAACAACATCAGCATCTTGTTCAATTGATCCAGATTCTCTAAGGTCACTAATTCTTGGTCTGCCTCCTTTTCGCTCTTCAGGGTTTCTGTTGACTTGTGCTAAGACAATCACAGGAATATGAAGTTCTTTTGCTAGAGCTTTGAGGCCAGAGGAAATTTCAGAAATTTCAATTTGTCTATTATCTTTTGCCCTTCTGGTTGTGGATTGCATTAGTTGTAAATAGTCAACGACCAAAAGTTCAATGTTATCTCTTTGCTTCATTCTTCGAGCCTTCGCTCTCATTTCAATGATGCTTATACTAGGAGTTTCATCTATGAGCATTTTGCTCTTTGATAACTCACTAGCAGCTTTCATAAGTTTAGGGAAATCACTGCTATCTGGAATTCCTGATCTAATTTTTTGGCTATTCACTCGAGCCCTACTACACAAAAGTCTTTGCACGAGATCTTGTGTTGTCATTTCTAAGCTGAAAACAGCGACTGCTTTTTCTTGGTCGACACAAACGTGTTCTGCAATGTTCATTGCTAGTGATGTCTTTCCCATACTAGGTCTTGCTGCAATGACAATCATTTGTCCTGGTTGTAATCCATTTAACAAATTGTCCACATCTCTAAACCCTGTGGCCAATCCTTGAATTTGACCTTTGTTTTCATACATTGATTCAATATTTTCAATTGCGCTCAATACATGATCTTTCATGGTAAGTGATTCAGCTTTGTCTTGATCCTTGTCACCAATATCAAGGATATTTTGTTCAACGAGATCTAATATTTGAGATGCGTCNCCCTCNTGAGTATAAGCAGAATTTATGCANGTTGTGCATGTTGATATAATNTCACGAAGCAAATGTTTCTCTTTNACGATNTCNACATAATATTCAAAGTGNCTTGCATCGGGAACAAAATCAATTAGGTCGATAACAGCACTTGGTCCTCCNACTTTATCCAATAGATTTTCTCTAATGAGTGCTTCTTGAAGAGTTATTGCATCGATGGGTTTGCCTTCATCAGTAAGTTTAATTATTAATTCGTAAAGTATTTTATGTGAAGGGACATAAAAAGCATTAGGGTCGAGAACTTGAACGGCATCAGTAGCAATTTCATCAGGTGATTGAAGCATTGCACTAAGGACACCTTTCTCAGCATCTGTGTTGTTAGGTAATGCCCTAGCAATATCTTTAGATAATTCTTTAATCGCTTTTTTGCTGCTTGAAGAATCTAGTAATGAGGGGGCATCCCTGATATTTGATTCAACATTTGAAGTTGACTCTATTTTGGCATTTTCCATCAAGATCAATAAATAGAAAAAACTCCTTAGCTAATAAAGAAAATAAAATGATTCACGACATGAATTTTTACATGAGTGATCAAAGGAAAGTGAGTGTTTCGACTTAAATCGAAATTATATTATTACTCACCGTTAGCTGCATCGTCCTGCGCTGCGGCTGATATTTTAATTTTGAGTGTTGCGTTAATATCTTGGTGAATTTTAACCTCAACCTCAAAATCTCCAGTCCTCTTGATTGGTTTTTTAAGTTGAATCTGCTTCCGGTCTATGTCTCTGAATTGTCTGTCGGTCTCGGCTAATGAATCTTGAATATCTTTAGCGGTAACTGACCCGAATGCTTTGCCTCCTTGACCTGTTGCTAATTCAAACTTTAATCTCTGTTTGTTTAGTCTGTTTGCCAATTTTGTGGCCGCCTCAATTTCATTAGCTTCTCTAAGAGCTCTAGCTTTCTTAAGGGCGTCTATATGTTTTAGATTACCAGTAGTTGCTTCATAAGCCTTGCCGGTTGGAATTAAAAAATTTAATGCATAACCTCTTTTAACTTTTATAACATCAGCCTCTGCGCCGAGATTTTCTACTTGCTGTTTAAGGATTACCTCAATTTGAGACATAGTTTTAAATTGGTTAATTTTTAACAATCTTTGACCCTAAAAAGGGGTGCTTTCATTAGACCTTTTACGAGTATTTGTCAAGGTGTAGTCAACAAATGTTATTAATTATAGGATTAAATTGTCCAGTTTGATTTCATCAATATAGTTTGAGCTCTATTATGTTCATAAAAATAAGATTTTTCGAACCATGCTATTTCAAAATCATGTTTAAATTTTTTTTGGTGTTTTTAACTCTTTTTTTTACTTCATGTGGGGAAAAATTAAAGAAAGGTTCAGCAAATATTTCCTCCGATCATTTAAGTGGACCTGTTATGCCTAAACCAAATCAGTGGCTTGGACATTTCGGCAGTCATAGAAACGGCATATCAGCAGAGACTAACTTAAATCTTGATTGGTTTAACGCTGAACCAAAAAGGCTTTGGAAGTTTGAAATTGGAACTGGTGTCTCGGGGGTTTCAGCAATTAATGATACTTTATTTTCAATGGGGAATAACAAAGGTACTGACACCGTATATTGCCTTGATGGAGTTAGTGGTGAAATTATATGGGAGTATTCATACAGATGTCCTTTAGATAAAAGAATGTTTGAGGGAGGGCCTGCTGTTACTCCACTTATAGATGTAAAGAATGACCAATTATATACATTAAGTCATGACGGAAATTTAAACTGTCTTGATTTTAAATCTGGCAAACAAAAATGGAGTCTTTCCTATGTTTCAAAAGTGTTAAATGGGAAAAGGCCAACCTATGGGTTTGCATGTTCACCCATCCTATACAATGACGATCTTATTATTTCTGCTGGCGGTGATGGAACTTCTATAGCCTCTGTAAGTCCAATCGATGGTTCTCTAAATTGGAGCTGTGGAAATGGTACTGTCGGATATTCTTCTCCAATTATTTTTAACCTTGGTGGAGTTGATCGAATTGCTCAATTTAATGCTTCCAAGTTGTGTTTATATGACCCTGAGGGAAAAAAACAAGTAGCGGTTGTCGACTGGCGTACTAAGTACAGCATCAATGCTGCCATTCCAATTTACTCAAATGGTCATATCCTTGTTTCTTCAGGATATGGTAAGGGTGGCGCTCTATTTAAAATAAATGATAAAAAATTCGATTTGGTCTATGAGACCAAAGATTTGTTGTGTCAGTTCCAGTCACCAATACTAATTGATGGATATGTCTACGCAGTTTCAGGCGACAATGACAGTAAAGCTAAGCTTATATGTATGAATCTTAATGATGGTAAAATTATGTGGAGTGAATCTTTCGGTGGGAATAGAGGTAATGTCATTTATGCCGAAGGGGCTTTAATCGTTTTAACGGAGAGAGGTGAAGTAATTAGCTGTAAAGCATCTCCTGAATCTTTTGAAGAAATGGGAAGATTTCAGGCCGTAGGTGGTAGATGCTGGGCTCCTCCTACTATTTGTAATTCAAGGTTAATGATTAGAAATAATGCGGGCAGATTAGTCTGTTATAACTTAAAAAAGGGTTGATTTATTGGAGTATTTTGCTCAGAACTTGAGTTGAGATTGCTCCTATTTGAGTCATTTTCTATTGAACAATTAATTATTATTGTTTGCAATACCCTTAAAATTCACTACTTACAAAAATGCTAAAATCACTCAGCTCGCCTATTTGTGTTGTAATAACTCATTTGCTTTTCACTGGCTGGAGTTCTGCTGACTCTCATGAGAATTTTCAGTGGTTCTCTTGGAGGGGCCCAGATGGGAATGGTGTAAGTCATGAAGCTTACGAAGATTGGAAATTTAACGACAAGCCAAATTGGACATACAATCTCAAAGGCAGAGGAACACCCGTCATTGCAGATGGTAAAATGTTTGTATTTGGTTATAGGGGAGAAGGTGAAGAGGTTGAGGAGTTGATTGTATGCCTTGATGCAAAGTCTGGTAAAAAAGAATGGGAATATTCTTTCAGAGATTACATTAGTGACACAATCTATGACCGCTATTCCATAGGGTCTGCTGCTATCGATCCTGACACTAAAAACGTTTACTTACAGACCACTAATGGTCTTTTTGTTGCTTTTACATCCGAAGGTAAAAAGTTGTGGGAGCATTCAATGATGGAGAGGTTCGGTAGGTTAACCTTTCCCAATGGTCGAACCGGAGCACCAATTGTTGAGGGTGATTTAGTGATAATGCATTGCATAACAAGTTACTGGGGAAAACAGGGCCCTGCGCGTGACAGGTTTTATGCTTTCGACAAAACCTCAGGTGATATAGTCTGGATTAGTGAGCCAGGAATCGCTCCCAAGGATAGCTCTTTTTCAACACCAATTGTCGAGACTAGATATGGTACACGTGTTTTCTATGCAGGAACGGGTGATGGTAATCTTGTTTGTGTTAATGCTCTTAATGGTAAGCCATTGTGGAGATTCCATATGAGCTATGGCGGCGTTAACTCTAGTCCTTTGATTTATAAGGACACAGTTATCTGTCCTCATGGTAAAGAAAACATCGATACGACAGAAGAAGGACGTATGATATCTGTGAAAATTCCTGAAAGCATCGATTTTAAGTCTCCTCAAAAAGTCTTGCCTGAAAGCACAGAAATTTGGAGAAATGAGACTGTATCTTTTACAAGTTCACCTATACTTGTTGGAGATAGGGTTTATCAAGTTTCCAAGGTTGGTGAGCTAGTTTGTGTTGATGCAAAGACGGGTGAAATATTATGGCATCTAAAACTAGGAAACGATAATTTACATGCATCACCTTTGTATTGTGATGGGAAATTATTTGTCCCCATATTCGGTGGTAAATTTTATATCATTGAGCCAGGAGATAAATCTGGTGAAATCTTACACACTATGGAGTTTGATGGTAACTTAATAGGAACTCCTGCAATATGTGAAGGACGCTTGTATTTACACACGACGAAACAACTTTATTGCTGGAATTTCTCATTTAGCAAAATTACTGGAAAAAAATGGCCTAACATTAATCAAGGCGTTGCTGGTAAAGCTTTTGAGGTGAGAACTATTCCAACCGATGTTCTGCTTCAGCCGAATCAGAAACAAAAACTTAAATTTCAATCACTAGACGAAAAGGGTCATGTTTTATCTGAAATAAAAAATGCTGACTTTTCAAAATTTATTCCACCTACTGCTAAGGTAAAAACTGAAATGGATGCTTCTTTTGAAAAAAATTCCATTTCAACCTCAGAAAATGCCAAAACCTCGGCTGGTGCATGGAAAGGTGGAAGTGGTGAATTAAGTGGAATATTTAGGGGAAGAGTGCTTGATAGAATTCCATTCAATGAAGACTTTGAATCTTACAAAGCAATCATTGATTCAACTATTGACCCAGGTGAAAAATTTGCTTTTCCTCCACTGCCTTGGATTGGTGCAAGATTCAAATGGGAAGTTCGTGAAATTGATGGAAACAAAGCCTTAAGAAAAACACTTGATCGTGTCTTGTTTCAAAGGGCAATGACTTTTATTGGGCACCCAGATCTGAATAATTACACAATGCAAGCAGATGTTATGACCGATGGTAATCGAAGAATCAAATCAGATGTTGGTTTGGTGAATCAAAGATATTTAATTGTACTCAAAGGTAATGCCAATCAACTCGAGGTCAGCTCTAACCAGGAAAGACTCAAGGTTTCAGTTCCTTATAAAGTCAAATATAAGACATGGTATACCCTTAAAACCAGAGTGGATTTAGATTCAGACGGAACTGCTATCATTAAAGGGAAAGTGTGGCCCAAAGGAGATGATGAGCCAAGCAAGTGGACAATAGAGGTTCCACATAAAAATGGTCACGGGAAGGGTGCTCCTGGCCTTTTTGGATTTTCACCGCAAAGTCAGAAACCCGTCTTTGTCGACAATATTTCAATCATACCAAGCAAATAAAAATGAAAATAGTTATTACCTTATTAACAATAATTGGAATCAATACCCCAATCTTTTCGGAAGAATGGCCTGAGTGGGGTGGAAATGGTCATAACAACATGTTTTCAACAGCTAAAGGTATACCTGTTGAAATGGAGCCAGGAAAAAGAAAAAAAGGCACTGAAGACATTGATATGTCGACCACTAAAAATGTTAAGTGGGTAGCAAAGATTGGATCCCAAAGTTATGGAACTCCGACAATTGCGGGTGGAAAAGTCTTAATTGGCACTAATAATGAATCACCAAGGGACGCTCAACATGAGGGTGATAGAGGTATTATTATGTGTTTTGACGAAAAAGATGGATCTTTTCTCTGGCAACTAGTTATTCCTAAACTTGGTGCAGGAAAAGTATCTGATTGGGAGTATCTCGGAGTTTGTTCTTCACCCTTAATTCACAAGGACAGAGCTTATTTCATATCAAACCGATGCAAAGTCGTTTGTGTTGATATGGAGGGCATGGCCAATGGAAATGACGGCCCCTACAAAGATGAGAGCAAGTTTATGGCAACGGGTGGCAAAACTTTCAAACCAGGTAAAAATGACGGCGATATAATTTGGGTTTTCGACATGCGAGAAGAATTGGGAGTTTTTCCTCACAACATTGCCAGCTCTTCACCCAAGATTGTTGACGGCAAACTCGTAGTTTCCACATCAAACGGAGTTGACTGGTCGCATTTAAATGTGCCAGCTCCACAAGCCCCATGTTTAATCTTACTTGATTTAAAGACCGGTGAATTGATTGGTGAGGAAGCTTCCAAGATTGGTGAGAGTACTTTGCATTGCAATTGGTCAAGCCCAATGGTTGCTAATGTGGATGGAAAGCCCTCTATATTTTTTGGAGGAGGTGATGGGTTTTTATACAGTTTTGACCCAAATGCAAAAGAAGATGATGAAGGCTTTCTAGTGCTTCCAGAAAACTGGAAAGTGGATGGAAATTTACCTGAATATCGTGTTGATAAAGAGGGTAAAAAAATTAAATACGCAACTTTTGAGGGTCCAAGCGAATTTATCTCTTCACCAGTTTATCATAAAGGTAATGTAATATCCCTGATAGGACAGGACCCAGAACACGGTGAAGGAGTGGGTAGGATGTTTTCTGTAAATGCGAAGACCGGAAAGGTTAATTGGGATTACACCGAAATTGAAAGAGGAATTTCAACAGTATCAATAGCAGAAGATTTAATTTATGCTGCTGACTATCGAGGTAGAGTTCATTGTGTAGATTTTAATACAGGAAAAAAAGTATGGGTTTATGATACAAAGAGTCACATATGGGGATCAACATTAGCCGCTGATGGTAAAGTGTTTATTGGTAATGAGGATGGTGAGGTAGTTATTCTTAAACATGGACGTGAAATGAAAGAGCTTGGTATCATAGAGTTCTCGGCGCCTGTTTATGCGAGTCCAGTGATTGCCAATGGTGTTCTTTACATAGCAAGTCAAACTCATTTGTATGCTTTCAAAGAAGGAGCTAAAACCGTTGCTAAATAAATTTTATTTTTTATACCAGAAATATGAAAGGTAAGTATGTAATCCTAATTCTGGCAATAATTCTTGGAGTTTTACATCAAGATTTTTGGAACTGGGACAATGATTACAATGTTTTTGGTTTTATGCCAATTGGCCTTTTTTATCATGCATGCTATTCGCTTGTGGCGGCCACGCTATGGGTTTTTGCTATAAAATTCGCATGGCCAAAAGATCTGGTCGAATGGGCAGAAAAAGATGATTAAAAGCTAACCTATCAAAGTAATGCAAATATCATTAATTGCCAACTCAGCTTCTGCCACGCCAATAGTGGTCATTGCTATATATCTTTGTTTGTTGCTTGGATTGGCAATGTTTAGCAAGACATTATTCAGGGGAACTAGTACAGATTACTTTGTTGCGAGTAGAAGCATTGGTCCATTTATGCTGCTTATGTCTGTTTTTGGTACAACCATGACTGCATTTGCGCTTGTTGGATCAACTGGTAAAGCGTTTGAAAGGGGGGTGGGAACCTATGGATTGATGGCATCTTCATCAGGATTGATCCACGCTGCATGTTTTTTTCTAATTGGAATAAAATTATGGTCTTTTGGTAAAAAGTATGGATATGTCACTCAAATACAGTTTTTTAGAGACAGGTTTGAATCAAAAGCAATAGGATATCTACTGTTCCCAATTTTGGTATGCCTTGTGATTCCGTACCTTTTGATTGGAGTTATCGGTGCCTCCAAAACAATTGAAGGCTTATCGTCAGCAAAGATGACCCCAAAAGGTGAAAAGCCAGGAATGTTTCCTGAGTTATTCGCTTCATACAATGATGCCGTGCCACCACCATTAACCGGTGCCATCATATGCATTGTAGTTTTGTGCTATATTTTTGCAGGTGGTTCTAGAGCTGCAGCTTGGGCAAATACATTTCAGACAATCGTTTTCATGGTAATGGGTATACTTGCCTTTTATTTGATTAGCGAAAAACTTGGAGGCCTTTCTGCTGCCATTGAGCAAGCAAATGATGCTCATTTGGTAAGAACGCCATCCGTTGGAACTGATGGTGGTCACATTGGTGTTCCTCCTGCCATGTTCTTAAGTTATATGTTTATCCCGTTGAGTGTTGGAATGTTTCCACACTTGTTTCAGCATTGGCTGACAGCAAGAAGCGCTAAAAGCTTTAGACTAACTGTGGTTGCTCACCCGCTATGCATAATGATTGTATGGGTACCTTGCGTTTTAATTGGTTTATGGGCTACAGGTAAGCTTCCAGAGTCAACTCCTGGAGGAGCTGTTTTAGCAAAAATGGTTGGTATTTTAATTGCTGATCCTGTCGTTAGTGGACTTGTTACTGCAGGGATTTTAGCGGCAATCATGTCCTCTCTTGATTCACAATTTCTCTGTTTGGGAACGATGTTCACCAACGACATTGTTATTGATAGATATGGAAAGGAAAAGTTTTCTGATAAACAAATAGTTAAGATCGCCAGGTTATTCGTAGTGAGTATCGTTGTTTTGACTTATATTCTTTCAATCGTCCTTTATAAGAAAAGCGTTTTTGACCTAGCAGTTTGGAGTTTTTCAGGCTTTGCGAGCTTAACTCCCTTAGTTTTTGCGTCATTGTATTGGAAGAAATGTTCAAAAGCTGGCGCCATGGCCTCCATTATTGCCGCTGTAGCTGTTTGGCTCTATTTCTTTGGTAAATCAGGCTGGGGTGGTGAGTACACAGTCGAGGCTGAGTCGATTGTTTCCATCTTTGGAGAAGGAGTTATGCCTGTTGCCTTAAGTTTTACCGCTGGACTCTTTGCCATGATTGTTGTTTCAAGCATAACCCAAAAACCTTCACAGGAAACAATTGATAAATTCTTTCCGAAATTTGGATAACAATATATTAGTTCAGGTTGACTAAATCCAAAGATCCCAAATTCAACAATAATCGTTAATTATTATCATGACTCCGGAAGAAGCTAAGAAGAATCTTAACACCCAATTGCAGGAAGTATTAAAGTGGCATTTTTCAGAGGATACTGGTACACCTTTTTGGTTGGATTGGAAAAAAAATGCAGGTTGGGACCCAATCGAGGAGATAAAAACATTCGATGATATTTCTAAATTTGATCACTTTCAAGATGAGTGGTTGAGAGATGAAAAGAACGAAAGATTTGTTCCTAAAGGTATGGATGGTCGACCTTTCAATATTTTTGAAACTGGTGGCACAACGGGTTTACCCAAACAAAGGGTTGGTTGGGATGATTTTAAGCATGATTATGAAATGTTTTCTGAAACTCTCTCTGATGAGTTTTTTCCACGAGGTGCCAATTGGATAATGGTTGGCCCTACAGGCCCGAGACGACTCAGGTTAGCTGTTGAACATTTGGCTCAATACCGTGGTGGGAGTTGTTATCATGTTGATCTTGATCCACGGTGGGTGAAAAAACTAATCATTAGAAAACAAATTGATGAAGTTGAGCGTTATCAAAAGCACGTCATCGATCAAGCTGTAGAAATTATTAAACACAGAGACATTGGCTGTATGTTCACAACTCCGAAATTACTGGAGTCCATTGGTGAAAGGATTTCTATACCAGGCTCTGGCATCAAAGGTGTATTTTGTGGAGGCACAACTATGACTCCACAATCTGTAAGGTTCTGGGTCGAAGAGGTGTTAGAAGGAAAAACACATCTCGTACCCACATATGGCAACACTTTAATGGGCCTAGCTGTAAGCAGACCTCTAGACGAAACATATAGTGTCACCTACTACGCGCCTCAGCCAAGAGCAGTGCTAAGAGTTGTCGATCCAAAAGATACAGCTAAAACAATGCCATATGGTGAGTTTGGAAGGGTTGAATTAACAACTCTTACCAAAGAATTTTTCATGCCTCGTTTTTTGGAAAGAGATGAAGCCATAAGAAGAGAGCCAATCGATAAATATCCATGGGATGGAGTAGGCGATGTTAGGCCTTTTGGTGCTATGGAAAAGAAAGTAGTCGAAGGAGTTTATTAGATATGTTACCAACA
>NZSO01000036.1 GCA_002696885.1 Verrucomicrobiales bacterium
GAGAAGCATGGCTTCAAGAATATTGGATATTGGGTACCGGCAGATAAATCAGATAATCGCTTATTCTACGTGATCAGTTCACCAAACAGAAAAGCACATAATCAGTCGTTCACTGATTTTCTTAATGATCCTGAATGGAAAAAAGCGTCTAGAGACTCAATTAAAAATGGCAGACTTGTCGCAAAAATAGAAAGTACCTTTTTAAAGGCATCTGATTATTCTCCACAGATAGAACCTGCAATCACTAAACACCCTAGAATCTTCGAATTGAGAACCTACACCACAGCGGAGGGCCGATTGAATAATTTGAATGCACGATTCAGGGACCACACATGCAAATTATTTGAGAAGCATGGCATGACAAATATCGCGTACTGGACACCATCTGATAAAAACAAAGGCAGTTCAAACACACTCATCTATATCATTTCTCATAAAAACCAGGCACAGGCAAAGGAGAACTGGAAAGGATTCATATCAGATCCAAACTGGAAAAAGGCAAGAGCTGAATCTGTTAAAGATGGAAAAATTCTCGCGGTGGCACCAGAGAAAATTTTTCTGAACGCAGTCGATTACTCTCCAACTAAATAATCAGAATGGTTTGGCTGGCTCGAGGCTAATAATTTTGCCATTAACCATTGTCCTGGATAATCCAAAGGATAAAGTATCACCAATTTTTGTTAACGAATTGTAAAATTTTAAGCGGTTTGTTTTTTCCTGACCCTTAAAAATTTCTACTTCCAGGCCTTTAATTTTGTAAATGAGACCCTCCTGTTCTTTTATTATTTTTCCACTTTCCTCTGTTCCAAATTCAAATCCACCATCCTCATTGAATTGAAAAACAACCGTCACAGTCGAGCCCTGATCATCGATTATTATTCGTTTTCCAATGATCGATTTTGCAATTTTAGTGAGAGGAAACTTGGTAAAAACAAATTCTTGGTCGTCTTCACTGAGTTTATGAGGGTGTAGACTTAATATTTTTCCCTCCTTAGTCTTAAGCTTAACCTCATAGTGTTTTGCAGAAATCAAACTCGCCTTAATCTTAGTTCCAGCCTTGGACGTCCAAGTTTTTATATTTTGGCTTACTTCATCCGCGACTAAAACTTGTACAAATAAAAAGAACACTGTAGCACCAACAACAGATTTGTTTTTCGTTGAGAAAAATGTGGTGACAATGAGTCGAAAATAATGAGCAAAATTAAATCTTATTTTCCAGCCGATGAACATCCTATTGCTTCTTATACCATGGCTCACGAGCATTCTTGGTAATTTCAGCATCAAGAACATTCATACGAGCGGTAAGCTCTTTAACTTTTTGTGGATTATCGTCAGCAAGATTATTTTTTTCTCCTAGATCATTCTCCATATCAAAAAGTAATATTTCAGGAGCCGGAGCCTTCCAATTCTTACCAGCGTTTCTGGGTTTCCTTTTCTTTTTAACAAGTATTTTCCATTTGCCCTGACGAAGCCCTTCGAGATCTCCACGAGAGGTGTAATAAATAAATTCTTTACGAGGAGAATCATTACCCCCCTCAAGTAGAGAGGCAGCATTAAGACCATCAATTTTTTTACCTTTAGGAAGTGGGGTTTTCGTTAACTCAGCAATGGTGGGTAATAAATCAATAGTTCCCATCAATTCATTACATTCCGTTCCTGCCGGAATACGTCCAGGAGCCCACATGACACAAGGAACACGCTGACCTCCTTCGAAGGTGGTGCCTTTTCCGTCGCGCAACGGACCGGCACTCCCGCCATGGTGCTTAAACGGCAACCAAGGTCCATTATCTGTTGTATAGATCACGTAGGTATTTTTTGAGAGACCTAATTCACGAACCTTATCCATAAGCCTTCCAACCTCAGCATCGATATGTTCGATAGTGTTGGTATATGCATTTAGAGGGTTAGGATCACGGACTTCGTCTGGAACATACAATGGGATATGAGGCATTGAATGTGGTAGATAGACAAAAAAAGGTTTCTTTTGATTCTTAGTGATGAAATCAATAGCCTTTTGAGTATACCGACGAGTCACAGTTCGTTGATCAACCGGCAATTCAATAATTTTTTCATTCTCCATCAATGGTGTATTCCATTTCGTTAGCGTGGATTTAGGATCATTCCACAAATCATCCATTCCTGGTGCTCTGCCTGGGGGCTTCCCTTTGTTGTCGGGATGGTTCATGTCATTGGAATAAGGAATACCATAGTAAGTATCAAATCCATTATTTTGAGGAAGTGTTTCAGGGTGGTGACCAAGATGCCATTTTCCAAAAGCAGCTGTGGCATATCCTTGTTTTTTGAGATGGTCTCCTATTGTGTATTCTTCGGGATTTAATCCTTTAGTGGAAGAAGGGAAAAGCACGTGCTGATGCATTCCAACTCGCTTCGGATAGCAACCAGTCAGCAAAGCTGCCCGCGAAGGTGTGCATACCGGGGAAGCCACCATAAAATTGGTAAACCGACGGCCTTCTTTTGCCATACGGTCAATGTTTGGGGTTTTAATCTTAGTCGAACCAAAGCAACCTAAGTCACCATATCCCTGATCGTCTGTAAATATGATAATAAAATTTGGTTTATTTTCCTCCGCCAAAATAACAGAAACTGAGGATCCAAATGTTAAGATTAAAGAAATTAAAAAAGAGATTCGAAACATAAATAAATAGAAACGAGTAGCAGAGTTATAAGTCAAGGTCAAAGGNCGGGAGATATTTNAAAGTTTAAAGCGTTGAAGGACTNATTATTTAAATTAATGNAATCACTGNGTATAAATTAAATTAAATCTGGCTAGGGCTGCAGTCGCCCAGCTTGTAGCTGAGATNGAGATGAATTGATTTTTTCCGTNAGGGTCTCCATTATCAAAAAATTTNTGTATTGGCTTTGATCGTGTTTTAACAAACCAAGAGCCATCTTTTTTTTGAGTTCGCAGCAGATAATCACGAGCCTTATTTACTACGTCATTAAATTTATCATCCCTATCACTCGTCGAAGTTTCACTGAGCAAAGTATACAATGTCTGACCTGTGGCATAAGCATCACTTTCCATTTCTGAAAGCTGTGACCAACCTCCATCTTCATTCTGTTGATTAAGTATTTTCTGAAGGATTTTATTTATTTGTTCAGGATCAATTTTTAGAGTCCTGAGTGCTTTCAGTTTACCATTAAAATCTTCCTGAGAATTCGGTTTTGAGGCGATCAACCATGGACGAGCCTTTTCCACAGCTAAATCAACTCTGTTTTTCAAATCTTTTCCACGAGCAAAAAGATTCATAAAATGCACGGCAAAATAACTGGTATGAATTTTAGACTCTTCAGATGGAGGACGATTAGTCTGAACGTCCCAATAACCATCTTTTTGTTGATGATGAAGAAAGTACGACACTAACGCATCACTAATATTATCCTTTTCTACTCCTCCAAGCTCAAACGACCATAATAAATGCCCAGCAGTCAGACTTCGACCGCCGAGGGACTTTCCGTCAGCAATGGCTTCAAGCCGGTCCTCGAATAGGTCTTTAATAAACTGAACTTGGTCACTCATTAATTCTTCATCAATTTGTATACCCGCCTGACTCGCTTCTCTCATGGCTAACATCGGCAAAGTTTGATGATGGCAGGAAAAACAATCTCTGTTTTTTGGATAATTTCCTGCACCCTTCTGAACAATACGTAAACCTGATTCAACCGACCTGCTAATATCAGATGAAATTTTCTCCTCTCCATAGGATTGAATGAGAAAAAAAAGTGAAATCACATAAACTTGTGCAAATTTCATAAATTGATCNTATCGGAGCAATACGTATTATCAAGCTTTCAAAATCCTCTGGTATAATGCATGAGTTGTTAAAGAATTTCTCAATTGATGAGTAACCAGTACCGGTGCTATCTTAGCTATAGTGAAANCTACAATTTTCTTTTTATACCTAACATTTTTTATCTTCCAACAGGNAGGCATCATTTCGGGGCAAGGAGAATTACGTGAGGTTATTGTTAGCCATACAGACGAAAAGAATATTCTTCAGCTATATAGAATGAAGGAAAACGGCACCGACAGCCTTCAAATAACTCATTCGAAAAACGGATGCCAAATGCCAAGTTGCTCCCCAAACGGAAAGAAAATTGCTTATACAGANCAAATTGATCATGCTTTAGCTCTAAGAATCTCTGACATCAATGGTGAGAATACTAAAACACTCATTCATGAGGGCATGAATCTAATGCCCTCATGGTTGCCTGATTCCGTGCACATCGTATGGATGAAAGTAAGGCCATCCCCAAAACATGATCCAGCAACCAATTCTCAACTTCATATTGTTAATACAAAGACAGGTCAATCTCGGTTATTNTTCACCGACAAAGAACAATTAAAATTTAGCAATGCTATGCCGTCAGTTTCACCAACGGGAAATCAAATTGCTTTTGTATCAAACCGGAGTGGCAGCATGCGAATATGGACAAGCAATCTTGATGGAACTAATGCGAGACTAGCCTCTAATCCTGAAAACGACTACCATGAANAAATCAAAGCTCCAATTGAACAAAAAGTCCCCTCCTGGTCTCATGACGGTAAATGGATTGCCCATTGGGAAGGTGTTGAAATGATTCACATGAGCAAATTCACTGGAAAAAATGATCCGCAAAGAGATCAAATGATTGCATCAACATTTCATGTATGGGTGGTTAGTAGTGACGGAAAAAAAAGGAAGAAATTCGGCAAAGGTGATGATCCTACGTGGTCACCAGANGGTTATGTTACTCGGGCCTTTCCTGATCCAAANAGAGGTGGACCAAAAGTTATGATTGATACTGGAGCTGGACAAAAAGAAATACCCATTGTCCCACGAAAAAGAAACTGGGGACGGTTCGCTTGGATACCCAAATAAAATATTGCACAATCAGAAATTCAGCACTTAAGAAAATNGAATCGTCCGAATANTCATCAATTTTGTNGCTGAGATTTTTNATTATCTATTAGTGTAATTGCTCACCATGAAAAAATTCTGGAACCTTTTTTTATTTTTACTCCCATTTCTATTTTGCAGCCACTCAAAGGCTGGCGTTGAGTTCGATCGTGGGGACAGGATAGTCCTATANGGAAATTCATTCATTGAAAGAATGCAGCAAAATGGATTCTTCGAGGCNGCACTCCATATGGCTCACCCGGAGAAGGAGCTAGAATTAAGAAGTCTTGCATGGACAGGAGATGAATTGGGCTANCGCCTAAGGCCCGAGAGATATGTAAATCATCTCAAAAAACTCTTAGCACGATGGCCAGCTAATCACGTGATATTGGGTTTTGGNTTATATGAGTCTTTCTCAGGAATATCTGAAATACAAAAGTTTAAAGATGATCTAAATAATTATTTGAATGAAATAGAGAGAAGGCACCCAGACGCTAAAATAATTATGCTCTCACCGATCGCAACAGAAGACCTAGAGCATCCTCATTTTCCAAATCCTCAAAAAAGAAACGAGGAGATTAAAGTATTTTCAAATGCAATGTCGAACATCTCCAAAATTAGAGGCGTCGACTTTATTGACCTATTCGAATTTACAAAGACCCAATATAATAAACATCACAAACCACTNACTGATAACAGTATTCATCTTAATCCCAAAGGACATGAACTCGTCGCTGAAAAAATTTCCAGAAGCGTTCTAGGAAATGAAGCATTCGACGCACTCGATAAAAATCGCATGCGATCNATTGCTANGGCCGTTTCGCAAAAAGCTCATCATGTCGCAAACGTTGTCNGGCCAGTAAACACGGTACTCTATTTTGGTGTTCGTGGACGTGCCAATGAATACGAAAGTGAAATTCCAAGATTTCATGAGCTAATCAGAACATCAGATTCACTCATTCACACAATGGCCAGTGATAGTGATAAAANTTTGAACNCTTTACCACTNACTCTAAAACCTCTAATCGAAAGAACTCCTGCAAAACTACCATCGTCAGATGAAATGCTAAANTCTTTTAAGGTTGCCGACGGCTTTGAAATCAATCTTTTTGCCTCGGAAGAGCAATTTCCCGAACTTTGTAATCCTGAACAGATAGCATTTGATTCTAAGGGAAGGCTCTGGGTAGTCACAATGCCATCATTCCCTGGAACGATACCTGGGGACATTCCACATGACAAAATCATCATATTGGAGGACACAAACCGTGACGGCCGCGCAGATAAATCAACAGTATTTGCCGATCAACTGACAGTTCCGGATGGTTTAGCCTTTCACAGAGATGGCGTAATTATTTCTCATCAACCAAGACTTATCTATATGGAAGATAAAGATGGAGATGGTCGAGCAGACTATAAGAAGGAATTACTAAGAGGCATAGACGTCACCGATGCCCATCACGGCGGCATGATTGCCATGAGCCCACTGGGACATGTGATGTTTTGTGACGGTGTCTTTCATCGCTCTCAACTAGAAACTCCGCACGGGGTTACCAGAGGTGTTGATGCAACAACCTATCGTTTTGATTTGAGGAAAGGAACGATTGAACGTGAGTATCAAACACTAACTCCAAACCCATGGAAAATCACATGGGATCGTTGGGGCAATCTTTTCCAAATGTACGGCGACGGATTTATTCAAGATTCTAACGCTATCCCATGGACTCCTTTCGGAGTCTACCACCCTTTCAAACGGGCAATCAGTGTTGCTTACGGAAAGGGCTCTGCTGCTTGCGTGATCTCAAGCCCCAATTTTCCAGAGGAATATCAACAGGGTATTGCTACTGCTGTTCTACTCCGTAAATGTTTTGTTTCCATTTCAAAACATAAAGCTGAAGGCGCCTACTTTAAAGCTAAAGATCGTCTGGACATTGTGTCTTCCCCAAACACAATTTTTAGGCCGGTTGACATCGCTTTTGGAATGGACGGGGCGATGTACGTGTCTGACTTCTGCACTCGGATCATAGGTCATGCACAAAACTCTATGAGAGACCCCAGATGGGATCCATATACAGGAAGAATTTGGAGAATAGTACATAATAGAAAACCAATAGTAACAAAATGGCCTGAAATCGAAGATGCCACTGACGAGCAGTTATTTGATTTACTCAACCATCCTCAAGACCTTGTTAGAGATCATGCTAGAAGAAAATTACGAAACACTACAGGAGTCGTCGAAAAAATTGATCTTTGGTTCAACAATGATTTATCGAACGAATCAATATTAGAGGGATTGCGAGTTCTTCATCATCATGGTGAAGTCAGAGAGAAACACCTTCACAAACTCCTAAAATCATCAGACCACAAAATAAGAGCATCAGCAACTTCGTTAATTCGGTTCCAGGCAGATGATTTAAACAAACCTTTAGAATTACTCAGAAAAATATCAGAAGATCCGCATCCTAGAGTTAGAACAGAAGTCATTCATACCGTTTCTCATCTTCAACAAAAAGATTTAGCGTATGCATCCATTCTTGGACAAATAAATACATCAGATGATCAGGAATTAAAAATCATATTGAACGATGCTGGACATGGAACCGCCTCGGGTCAGGGCCCAGAGGTTCCGATTCTAAATCGACCAGAGGACAGCAAGCTCATAAACTGGTTTTTTAGCTCAGATGGAAATACGGAGCTTTATTATTCGTTTGGAACAACATCCAAAAAGGGTGGATCAATGCATACCTATGTCGAATCTCCTGCAACAGGTCGTGCTACGCTATCGATTAAACACAGTTACGTTAGAGTGTTACTTAATGGAGTACCCGTAATTGCCTCTGCAAACTGGTGGAGCTCTGACTGGAATGTTCAAGTTAATCTCGAAAAGGGTATAAACCAAATACAAGTCCAATACCTTAGCGGAAGAGGTGCCCAGCCTCATGCTCCAGTTTATCTTTTTGACTCTTTAGGCAAAAAAATTGCTAATTTAAACGTTCCAACCAATGAAGACCAGTTGCGGTTCATGGCCGAGGAATACAAAAGGAAAAGCGGTCAAAACGAAAACTCGATTAGGATCAGCGCTGTCCCTAACCAACTGGCTTTTTCACCTACAGAATTAAGGCTCAAAGCAGGAACAAGAATATCTCTAAACTTTGATAACCCGGATATTCAAATTCACAACCTAATCATTGTTAAACCGGGAAGCGAAGAAATTGTGGGAAAACTTGCAGACGAGATGGCACAAGATCCTGACGCATTCCAAAGACAATTCGTCCCAGAGTCTAGTGACATAATTTGGTCAACTCCCCTTTTGAACGCCAAAGAATCATTCAAAGGAGATTTCAATGTTCCCTCTTCACCTGGAAAATATCCATTCATCTGTAGTTTTCCTGGCCATTGGAGAGTGATGAAGGGCACCATCATTGTTTATAAATAATCAGACCAGATATAATTGAATAACGCTTGTGGCTATTCTTCAAGTAAACCGTTCGCTCTCACTATTAATTTTTCATGACAAAACTAATACTATTTAAAATAGGCTTATTCGGTTTCTTCTCTATTATCGCAAATGCCCAAGATGTTAATAATGAAACCTCAAAACCAAGCTTGAATAATATCATCCCAAAGAAGAACCAAAAAAAATTAACAACAGAAGATGATCAAAACCTAAGGCTAAGAATCTTGTCATACAACATCCATCATGCAGAGGGAGTCGATGGAAAACTTGATGTCCCTCGAATTGCACAAGTAATTTTATCAGTAGATCCCGACCTAGTTGCACTTCAAGAGGTAGACAAGAACACCATAAGGACCGGCAAAGTGAACCAAGACATTGAGCTCTCACGTCTCACAAAAATGAACAGTGTTTTTGGTTCCAATATTACTTTCCAAGGGGGACAATATGGCAATGCAATCCTTTCGAAGTTTCCCATAATAAAAAATAAAAACTTTCTTTTACCGAATGTTGATTCTGGTGAACAACGGGGACTGCTTCAATCACAGATTCAAATATCCAATAAAGAAAACGTATTGTTTTTCTCGACTCATCTTGACCACCGCCGCTCAGACACAGAACGCCTTGCATCAGCAAAAGCCATCAATCAGATAATCAGTCTCGACAACAAATCTCCTGCTATTCTTGCGGGAGATTTCAATGACGTTCCGGATAGCCCTACATTAAAGGAGTTAGGTAAAGTATGGTTGCGAACCAATAAAAAAATATTGAGAACAATCCCAGCTTCAAAACCAAGCCGCCAAATTGATTACATTTTTGTACAACCAAAAGAACGTTGGAAGATAATAGAATCTCAAGTTTTAGATGAAGATACCGCTTCAGATCACAGAGCCATTTTTTCAATTATCGAATTAATTAAATAATAAAAATTACAATCTCCTAAAATTATTTAATGAAGATTATTGATGTAGTTCTAACTGTAGAAAAAATCTATCCATATTGATCATTAGAGATAAATGAATGAAATTAATATTTTCGTATTAATCTTAATCAATACAATATCAACTCTGATTCTTGGAGGTTGCACGAGTTACTCTAATGTCAATGAGAGGGACCTAAGATTCAGAGGAGACAATATCTATGATTTAGTTTATTTGAAAAACTCAAACACCCCTTACACTGGCAAGGTTTCTTCATTCTATGAAAATGGAGATAAAAAGAAGACAGAGAATTATCGTAAAGGAAAATTGCACCAGTTGTCTATTGGCTGGCACAACAATGGTCAAATTGCATGGAAATCATACTTCGAAAGAGGCAAAAGAAATGGACCTCACAAGGAATGGCATAATAACGGGCAACTACAAATTAAAACCACATACAAAAACGACCAGATTAATGGCCACTTTGAAAGTTGGCACCAAAATGGAGAAGTATTTGAAAAAGGTAATTATTTATATAATAAAAAAATAGGAACCTGGAAAAGAATGGGAGAAAGCGGAGAGTATCTTTATGAGGAAGAATTTGTAGATGGAGAAAAAATTAGAGGCTCATGGAGCTTTAAGACTAAAGGCTAAAATGGACCAATATCTGGCGGCGAACCACAATATGTCGCGCCAATAAGTGAAAACACGATCAAAAATATGAGTGTGAAAACTTTTGCCCCAATTTGATACTTACGAGAATAGAAAAATGGATTATTCCAGATGGATTTTTTATTATCTTCCTGAATCTCTAAACCGTACTGCTCACACCACTCTTGGTATTTCTTTTCATCTTGTCCTGCAAGCTTGATTGCATCCTCAACTGGCAGACTCTTAAATTCTCTGTAGGTGTAATCAAAAATGCTTTTGTCAGACTTGTCTTTCATATTCAAAATTTGATTCAAAAGCAGGAACAATACCGTTTCTCTATTAATTAATCTCTAATATTGCTGCCAAAAATCATATACCATTAATATATCGACAACTATGATTATGATGTATTTTGTAATTAGTTAGTATTTATATAATGCTCGATAATATGATAACGAAAAAAATCTCTCCTCTTATTCTATTATCTTTGATCTGGGGATTAGCTGAGGCCACATTTTTCTTTATCGTTCCCGACGTAATTCTTAGTTATATCACTTTAAAAAGTACAAAAACTGCAAAAACCGCATGCATTTTTACAACAATAGGAGCTCTCTTTGGCGGTCTAATCATGTACGCTTGGGGAAAACAAAATTTAGAATCCGCAGAAATTTTTCTTAACAAAGTCCCAGCAATCAGCGAACAAATGCTAGATGACATTGAGGTTAACGTTAAAGAGAATCAAGGTTTAGCAATTTTTACAGGGCCTATAAAAGGTCAACCCTACAAGGCATACGCAGTTTACTCAGGTAGCGAGGAGATTAATTATTTATTGTTCATCCTAATAACAATACCTGCTCGCATTACTAGATTTGCACTAGCAGTTTTAGCCGTAGATTTTATATTAAATAAAAAATTAAAAAACTTCAGAAAATCAAATAAGATAATTCTATTAAGCAGCTTTTGGTTATTTTTTTACACTGCTTATTTTTTGCTCATATAAAAAACTGACAGACAGCGTAATTACATAACAAACGCCTCTAATTTACAAATTTACAACTAAACCCATTTATTATTGTAATGTTAGAAAATTATTCTGATTTGGACTCACCTATTGAATTAAAAAAACATAATACCAAATTGACACACCTTGGTAGAAAATTACAATGAGATAGACATCAGTGTCTTCAATTCCTAAAACATTTATGTTTAATAAAATAAAGCAAATTTCGATAATCTTTAATCTCAAATCAATTATCGTTGTTTTTCTAGCAGTTCTCTCTACTTATCTGTGTCGCAAGTATGATTTGATAGCTGAATTTCCACTTACACTTATCGCCACCGCAG
>NZSO01000037.1 GCA_002696885.1 Verrucomicrobiales bacterium
TTCTTAGTGGAAGTGTATTTGTTTTTAATTAAATAATCTGCACAATCAATGAAATCATTGAATGTGTTTTTTTTCTTCATTAATTTACCCGATTCATACCAACTCCTACCCATTTCCTGACCTCCTCGAACATGGGCAATCGCGTAAGCAAACCCACGGTCTAAAAGACTAATCCGACTACTTTTGAATGAAGGGTCAGTACTATATCCGTACGCTCCATAGGCGTATAGGAGCAGAGGAGACTTCCCATTTTTCGAGAAATTATTCTTTTTAAAAACTATAGAAAGCGGTACAGACTCACCATCTCTTGATAAAACCATGTGCCTTTCAGTAACGAAATTATCAGGATCATAATTCCCTAGAACTTCTTGTGTTTTTAGGGCACGTTTCTGCTTGGTTCTAAAATTATACTCGAATAAAGTTTCTGGTGTTTTAAGCGAACTAAAACCATACCTCAACCAATCGGTGTTTGATTCCAAATTAACATCAATCCAAGCCGTATAGGTTGGCTCACCAAAATCTATTTCCTCAACTGTTCCATCCTGATCACAGATAACCCTCAATTTAATGAGTCCGTTCTCAAGGTCCTCAAGAACAATAAAGTCGTTAAAAACCTCGAAGTCGTTCAAATAAATATTTTTTCTATGAGGTAAAACCTCTTTCCAATTAGACCTGGATGTTTGACCTTCTGTTGCGGTCATAAGTCTAAAATTTTCTGCTTCGAGGTTAGTCCGGATATAGAAACGATCTCCAATATGATCTATATCATATTCAATTCCTCTTTCTCTCTTTTCGAATAATGTAAAATCGGCGTTGATATTTGAAGAGTCGATGAACCTGTATTCATCAGTCAACGTCTGACCCGATCCAATTATGATATATTTACCAGATTTAGAAGTGAATACGTAACAGTGAAACGTTTCGTCTTTTTCTTCATAAACAAGAATATCTTGATCCCTTGCATCGCCTAATCGATGCCTCCATACCTGAAAGCTTCTCAAGGTATCAGGATCCTGCCTAGTATAAAAAAAGGTTTTACTGTCAGCAGCCCATGCATGGCCACCATCAATGGATTCAATCGTGTCGTTAAGTACTTTTTGTTTAGCTATATCATAAACTTTGATGGTCCTTAAACCCCTTCCACTGAGGTCAGTAGAAAAAATAATTAAATTTTGATCGGGACTTACGTCCCCTTGATCAAAATCAAAATAATCATGACCGAATGACATTGCGGGAACATCAAATAACAGTTCCTCACTGTCATTCTCCGCATCCTTTTGTCGCCTGTAGTACTTTGTATAGTCAGATCCTACTTCATATCGGGTATAATATAAATAGTCTTTCCATGGAATTGGATAAGAAGAATCATCCTGTTTGATTCTTCCTTTGATCTCCCCAACTAAATCAGTCTGAAGTTTCTTAGTCTTTTCAAAAACATGATTGGTATACTTGTTTTCATCTTTCAGATATTTAATAACCTTAGGATCGTCTCGATTCTTCAACCAAAAATATGGGTCACTCCTCCGCACCCCATGATCATTATGTTCGAAATCAGATCTGTCGGCTATTGGCGCAGAAGGCTCTTCTGACCCTTGCTCAATCATTAAAATAAGCGCTAAATAAATGACATTTACCATTCCCCTCCAAGACCATGACGGCCGGCAAGCTCCATAAGCTCTGGTCTCATGGGCCATTCATCTGGTCTTAGGCTCTCCTCATGACGGTTACTAGCGCCTTTAAGCATCATGCACCCCGTATTATCACCAATGCTCGCAATTTCTTCTACTTCCTCTTTACTAAAAGGACTCTCTTTTGGCAATGATCCATAGTCTTTAACAAGGTCTTCAACTGGTGTAGCGTTTTCTCCTGCCTCTTGGATGAAGGTTGGAACGACACTTTTAACGGGAGCATGTGATAAATTCCACAAACAAGAAAATTCAAGCTCACTTAAACCGTATTTATTAATAATTGGTCTCATTTTATCAACTCGACTCAGACCTTCCTCAACCCACCCGCTAGGTCTATAGGTTCGATGATCCCCATCACGAAATTTATGTTCAGGTTTCATGGTGCCATGAAAAACGCCTCCATAATCAACAACTCTAGTTAAGATATTTATGTTCGCATTTTCAGCGGCCCTCAAACATAATCTACCAGGCCAAGGCTCTAAAGGGTTCAATATAATCATCGCCCAATCGATCAAATCACCGAATTGCTCAAAACTATAAATTAGGTCCAAAGTAAACCCATTAGCTGGGCCCGGAGCAATACCAAGCCTATCGGTTAGTCCGGCCACTTTAAGCTCTGACATCGCATCCCATACCGCTGGATCGTTATAACCTTTTTCATCAGGGTTATGAAGCATCACAAGATCAAATTTATCAGCAGAGCAATTCTCCAAAGATTTTTCAGCAGCCATTTTTAAATAGGATGAATACTCAGTCGCAGGTCTTAAGGAAGGATCACTAAACCTAGGGTACCCTTTAGATCCCTCTCTTTTCCCCTCATAGATGTCATGACCAAGCATTCCCACAAGGCAATAGGACTCGCGATCATATTCACCGAGAGCTTCACCGAGAATTTGATCCGCTCTACCCACTCCATAGACATCGGAGGTGACAAAAGTTCTTACCCCTGAATCATAAGCCAATTTAATCAAAGAGATAAAACGCTCTTCAGTGAGCGATTCGCCGAAATGCATGAAACGACCACCGCTCCATGTACCAAATGCATTATGAGTTAAATCCATAGTTAGATTATCTAATTGTAAAAACTGCTAATATCTAGCAATTTTGTGAGTTTATGTTTCCATTGGTAAAACGTTATTGAAACCTAAGCGGTTTGAATTCTACAATGATAAAATCGGACTCTGGTTTTCAGAAAACACGCTTAGATACCAGAAACTGCTACGGCAATACTTCTTTTATGAGGAGCTCGCCGGTGCTCAAAAAGGAACAACCCTTGCCAGGTTCCTAGTACCATTTTCCCGTCAATTATGGGTATATTCTTATCAACATCGGTTAGACACATCCTTATGTGGGAGGGCATATCATCACCTCCCTCATAGGTGTGAACAAAATAGGGTGTATCCTCAGGAACCAATTCATCAAAAAAAGCATGCAAATCAGTTCGTGCAGAAAAGTCTGCGTTTTCCATCACAATCAGCGAACAGCTAGTGTGCCTAACGAATACAGTAGCAACACCTTCATTAATATTACTTTTGGAAACGATTGATTCAATTTCTTCAGTAATCTCATAGGTACCTTTACCTGTGGTCGAAACAACAAAACTTTCCGTTAATATTTTCATTCAGAAATACAATATAAATATTTGTCAGACCTTAAAAATATTTTTCCATCACTGAGAGCAGGAGTCCCATGAAATTGACTGTCATCAGTAGAAATTTTATTATGCGCTAAAAGTTTAAATTCTTTGTCAGCATTGAAAACAAAAGTTCCTCCCCATCTGCTGACCGCATATATTTTGCCATCAGCATAGACTGCCCCAGCATAAAAAGGTTTACCCCTAGAACCCTTCCCCCGAGCATCTAACCTTTCTCTAAAAAGCATCTTCCCAGATTTTGCATCAGCACAACACGCATAACCGGTATCACTTGCCCAGTATAATCGTCCATTAATATATACTGGAGTAGGCACGTAAGAAGATTGTTTATCTTCCCATAATGTAGCCTCTTCGCCTAGATCACCTTTTAGTCCATCAACCTTAATGGCGCACCTTCTTAAGCTAGGATACCCACCAAAAATATATACCGCTTGATTTCCAAGTACAGGACTTGGAGAAACGTTCCCAGTGATATTGGTTTTAACAAACCACCTGAGCTTACCCGTTTCAGGGTTCATCCCCCACAACTCCCCCGGAACAGGAAGAATCAAGTCATCTCTATCTGGTTTAATATTCATAAAGATGGGCGTTGCGTAAGCCATCTCAAGACTATCTGCCTGGGACTTCCATTTCTGTTCCCCAGTCTCAGGATTCAAACCATACAAGGCTAATGCCTCTTCAGCGGCGCTGACAATAAGAGTGTTTTTATAGATAACTGGACTAGCAGCTGAACCCCATTTACGTCGCGTCGAGCCCGTGCCTAAGTTTTTTTCCCAAAGTTTTTTTCCATTCAGGTCATAGCAATGAATTCCACTCTTACCCAAATAAACAAAGAGCTTTCCTTTTGCAACAAGCGGCGTGTTCGAAGCATAGCCATGTTCTACTAAAAAACCGCTGTATGGGTCTTCGCGCTGATTAGACTTTAATTCATCTTTCCATAAAACAGTTCCCTTATCCTTATCCAAACAGAGTACGTATCTCACTAGTTTCGATGTGTCTTGATCTCCGGTCGAGACACCAGAAAAACAAGTCACAAAAATTTTATTACCAAAAATGACAGGACTAGAACTACCAGGACCTGGCAGTTCACTTCGCCACTTGATATTTTTATTTTGATTCCACTCGATTGGCGCTGATTGATTGCTAATACCTTGCCCGTTAGCTCCTCTGAATCGAGGCCAATTTTCAGCCATACATAGAGGAGCCATTAAACTGCTAAATAATAGAATACTAAAAATTTTACAGGTGTTGTTTTTCATAATTTTAGACCGTCCAACTTTAGTGAATAATTTATCACCAAAATCTCTATCTCTTTTGTCTTAAGGACTTTGAATACCAATGGTCATCCTTACCAAATTTTTGTCCCTCTGCAAAAACCTTATCAGGACCACTCGATTGAATTGCATACCCATCATTGGAAAAAAAATACCTATATTCTTTACCCCAAGGATCTTTTTGACTCACAGAATCCTTAAGAATAACACCTATATTACTAGGTCCAGAGGATGGCCATGAACCTTTCTCAGCATAATATGACTCTAATGCTGTACCAATTTTTTCCATCTGATTTTCAACACGTTTGACCTCTTTACCACCAGAAAAAAGTGGATATATAAAAATCGCAAAAATAAGTATTAATACAATGGCAAAAGCTAGACGGTTTACAAAAGAGTTAACACCACTGAGGATATTTTTTATCACTTTGTTTAATTATATTAGTTTAACCGACAGGCTTGACTTCAGCCTCTTCTGTACCAGGCCCAATGTTTTTTGGTGGACTCGGATTATTTTTATTTGGAAGTCCATCTACAGCTGGCTTGGGTCTATTATCGATTTCAGGAGCAGGAAAATCGTCATCGGATGATTCATTTTTTCTTAAACCATCAAGTGCTGAATCAACAATTTTTACGTATCCTCTCGATCCACGATAATACCAGACAGTTCTAAAGATATTAGCATCATAGGCTGAGAGAATGACTTGTCCAAGAAGCGCTCCTTTTGAACTCATGGCAGAAAGCACCCAAATAGGCTCATCACCAAACTCAAGGCTTCTTAATTTGTAATTAACATAATCAAAACCAATTCTCGCGGCACGAGCCTCTTTGATAAGTATTTCAAAAGCTTTCTTAGAATCAATCTTTATCTTTTTGGATGAAGCAAAACCTATCGGAAGATTTTCCGGATAAAATTTTGAACTCTCACCTTCATTGATTGACTTTTCCGCATCGACTCGAACAGATCTCAATCTAAACTGACTGCGCTCATCATTTACGACGATCGTCCATTCTCTTGGCTGGCTCTGTCCTCTTAGCCCCTGCATTTCAACCACCTTATCAGCAAAGTATTGTCCGAACTGAAGTTGGATTCTTTCAAGAGCCTTACTAGATGAAACACCGAGGGGATCATCCTGCTGAGCATGAGAAAATGCCAAAATAACTGGAAAAATTAAAAGGGATATCTTCTTTGTATCAATTGTGAAAATCTTCATGATATTAAAAATACGTATATTAAAGACCGCATCTTAGCACTTTTTTATTAAAAATTGCCAAGACATCAAATTAAATACGTAAAAAAACTACTACTTATTAATTTGTTCAGGCAAAATAACCCCCAAGTGCAGGAAAAAACTCTAAGTGGAACCATAGAAAGGGTAACCTTTCACAATGAAGAAAACGGATACTGTGTTTTACGAGTACGCATTAATGGCGTAAGTAAAATATCGACAGTTGTAGGTAATTGCGCCGCTCCAAATGCAGGTGAGGATATCGCAGTCAGAGGAGAATGGATCACGGATGAACAATACGGAACCCAATTCAAAGCAGACGAAATCAGTACGTCAGAACCCGGTAACCTTGCAGGAATTGAACGCTATCTTGGGAGCGGCTTAATCGATGGAATCGGGCCTACTTATGCAAAGAAACTTGTAGAAAAATTTGGACCTGATGTTTTTAACATTATCGATGATCATTCAAAAAAATTAGAGGAGGTAGATGGCATCGGCCCAAAAAGAAGAAAAGAAATAAAAGAATCTTGGGAAAAACAAAAATCAGTCCGACGCATTATGGTATTCCTTCACCAGCACGGAATTAGTACAGCAAGAGCAGTCAGAATATATAAAACATATGGCGATGAAAGCATAAAAAAATTGCGTGATAATCCTTATCGACTTTCTCATGATCTTCATGGAATAGGTTTCAAAACCGCAGATAGTATCGCTACAAAGTTGGGCATTAAATTTGATGACTGGTCTAGAATTGAGGCTGGCATTCAGTTTGCACTTCAAACCGCAACCGGCAACGGTCACTGTGCTTTACCTGAAGCTGAACTCATTGAGTCGGCGACTGACCTTTTAGGAGTAGAACAAATCAGAGTTGAGGAATGCTTAGAAAGGATCGTCAAAAAAGATGATGTCAAAAGAGATGAAATATCTTCTACTCCCATGGTTTTTCCTCCTCAGCTAATGGCTGCTGAGAAATTAGTGACAGATAAAGTCTTATCGCTAGCCTCGAAAAGAGCAGAATATCCAGACATTGAAATAGAAAAGGCTTTGACATGGTGCCAAGAAAAAATTGGGTACCCTCTTGCAGATGGTCAAAGGAATGCAGTCGAATTAGCATTACAGGAAAGAGTATTAATCATTACGGGCGGACCGGGCGTTGGCAAGACAACCATTCTTCGCAGTGTCCTTATGATATTAAAGGCTAAAAAAATAAACACTGTCTTGTGCGCGCCAACAGGAAGAGCGGCTAAAAGAATGTCCGAAAGCACGAGTTTAGAGGCCTCAACGATCCATAGATTACTAGAATTCCAAGGAAGATCTGGAAAGTTTGCACATGATGAAAGCAATCCCCTTAAAGGTGATCTATTCATTGTTGATGAGGCATCAATGATCGACATACAACTTATGTCCTCATTTCTTAGAGCACTTCCAAACAATGCTCATTTGATACTTGTAGGTGATGTTGACCAATTACCTTCAGTAGGACCTGGTAGCGTTCTTTCAGATATGATCAGATGTGATAAAATTCCCGTTGCCAGGCTTAATGAAATATTTAGACAATCCTCAGAAAGTAGAATAATTAGCGCAGCCCATGAAATTAATCAGGGCATAATTCCCTCAGAGCTTGCAAAATCGGCGAAAAATGATCCTAACTCAGATTTCTTTTTCTTAAGCTGCGATGAACCGGAGGAGACCTCGGAAAAAATCGCCAATCTGGTCAGTCAAAGAATACCGGATAAACTGGGATTAGACCCTGTAAACGACATTCAAGTTATTACCCCAATGCACAGAGGAAGCCTGGGAACTCAATCACTTAATAGAAGGCTGCAAGACTCACTGAACCCAGCAAATGAATCAACATTCGAGATTGAGCGCTTCGGTGCCCGATACCGAATCGGTGATAAAGTAATTCAGACCAGAAATAATTACGATAAGGAAGTATTGAACGGTGATATTGGCAAAGTGGTTGGAATTTCAACTGATCCAGGGAAAATAGAAATTCAATTTAGTGGAGATAGGATGGCTTCTTACGAACCAGGAGAACTGGATGAAATATCTCCAGCGTTTGCAATCACTGTACATAAATCTCAGGGAAGCGAATTTCCATGCGTTGTAATCCCTGTGAGCACACAACATTTTTTATTACTTCAGAGAAACCTTTTATACACAGCTATTACTAGAGGAAGCAAAGTAGTTGTGCTCGTAGGTCAAAAAAAAGCTGCGGCAATGGCTGTCAAAAACAATGATACAAGAGAACGCTACCGTGGACTACTTGAGAGACTAAATAATTAAAGTTGATGAGTCTGAGGCTGGATCACAACGTCACCAGTTACTAGATGTTCTGGACATTGCACAGCATCAACAATCGAAGAGGCGGCGTAGCTAACAGGTATCATTTTGTCGCGCATCACTTTCATATCCAGCTCATCCCAAAACGGAGAGTCCACGCCTCCAAAATAAAAATAGGTAAACTGGATACCTTTTGATCGATATTCAAGTTCCATTGATTTGAGGAATCCAACGGCTCCAAATTTACTTGCGCAGTAGGCTGCTGCTCCACTCATCGCAGCTTTGCCTAAAATACCAGGAACGTAAACAAAACGCCCTCCACCTGAAGAAGACATCATTTCTCCCACTTCCTTAGCTATCAGAAAGGTTGCACGCATATTGGTATTGGTGACCTTCACAAACTCAAGATCCGTCATGTCTTTAACTTTTCTGATGAGACCAATTCCAGCACAATGAATAAAAACATCTAGACCTCCTAGCGTCGTATGAGTGGTTTTTGTTAATTCAGACACAAAGGCCGGCAAAGTTAGATCTCCTGATAATGAGCCTTTGACCCCGTCGATCTGACTTAGTCTTTCGCTATCCCTTCCAGTAACAAAAACAGAATGTTTGAGACCAACTAAGCGTTTGGCGACTTCTTTTCCTATACCACTCGAAGCTCCAGTAACTAAAACTTTTTTTGGCTCAGTTTCGTTATTTAATGTACTCATGTGAGGTCTTTAACGAAACCAATTATATTTCAGACTTGAAAATACACACTCTTACACAATCTCAGGAAATTCCCATCTCACTGGAAGATGCGTGGAAATTCTTCTCAAAACCTGAAAATTTAAATGAAATTACCCCCCCTGATCTGGAGTTTAGAATCACTTCTGGAAAACCTGAACCGATGCATGACGGTCAAATAGTAACTTACAAGATAAGAGTTGCTCCTATGATTTGGAACACATGGGTAACTGAAATCAAGGCAGTGATTCCTGAAACACAGTTTGTTGATGAGCAAAGGAGCGGCCCCTATAAATTCTGGCATCACCTACACGAATTTGAATCAACAGACAAGGGAACCCTAATCAAGGATAAGGTCAATTATGCATTACCGTTTGGAATTTTTGGGGACATAGCGCACTCGCTCTACGTCAAAAATAAACTCAACCAGATCTTCAATTTCAGAAAAAAAATTCTCTCTGAAAAATTTGGATAAAATTACCGTTCAATCGTTCAAATTTTCGAGATTTTGAAATTTGATCAACCTAGACTTCAGATTAAGCATCTTTTGTTTACTTAAATCATCAGGATACTTTTTTAGAAAAACATCAATTAACTCAATAGCCGATTTAAATTGTGCTTGATCGACTTTCAAATTGATATGTGACAATATTGATTGAGGACTATTGTCCGATCTCAAATTAATGTCATCGATAAAAACCTCACCCCTTCCACCAGAGACGGCGGCCGTAACAAAACGAAAGAGTAACTTTACTGAGCGGGCACTTTCAGGAATTTTAATGTCCGGGACGATAATTTTATCCCACTCACCTATCTTCGAGCTAAAGTCTTTGAAACCTGTGCCTTCGCGTGCCTGTTTTTCTTCATTAAACCATTCTATAAAATATTGCTGAATGTAACCACCTGTCCCTGACCTCTTCTGTTTAACAAAAAACGAAAGCTCATAGCTGAAACCATCCAGAAACTTTCCATCGATGCTCTTGATAATATGGGATTCAGATGGTTTCTCCCCATCATTCTTTAGATTAATATAGGCACTATATTTACCAGTATGCGAATCGGAATCTGATCTTACAGCAGGTTGATTATGAGCAAATGTCCAACCAAGAGCTTGATTGCCATCACCCGATTCAAAACTTGAGTTATTTATAATTGAGGAGTTCTTTGAATCAGTAGCATCCGCTTCTTCCTCATCGGAAAACAAAAAATTAATACTCACAATGCCAATTAGACAGATAGAAAGAAATAGATGTTTCATAATTATCTCTCCATAAACAGACTATCTTGTAATTGACTATTTACCCTCAACAACAAGCCTCATAAAAGCAACCGAGGAGTTATTAAGATCTTTTTCAAATTCCAGCCTTACTGAAACTGTTTTAATCAGTTCGTCTTCAAAAATAACTTCATAGTTATCTTCATTAGAAACATCCGTCCAGTTGGACAAGTCAGTGGAGACCTGAACTTTCACAATATAATCTTCAAGTGATTTAATTGAATTATATGTGAGAGACAGACCAGTTTCGTCCCTGAGGACCTGTGGCAGAAAAGATCCAGATTGCTTTAGTATTGGGTTCAAACCTAACGCGAATTCGAGTAAATTTGAAACCCCATCGTTATCAGGATCATTAGCAGGCCCTGTTTTCCCTTCTATTTCTTCTCCAAAGTATTGAACCACCCACTTTTTGTATGGATTTTCCTCTTCTTGAGCAAAAGGTTCCCAATTATCTTTTTTCGACCAACTCATTACAGAAGAGGATGAATCAATAATTTTGAGTAGAGAGCCACCACCATCTGTTTCTGGAAACCAATCATCATCATATTCAAAATCAAGAATCCCTGCAGATATCGATGCTATTTCCAGCCTTACTCGTTCGCCTCCGTTATCAAGCTTGCCTCTGTATTCTCCAAGCACTAAACCTTCACTATTACTAAGCTTAAATGTTTGAATATCACGGACAACATAAGCGGATTGACCTGGAGCTAAACTAGACTCTGGAAAATCAAAGTTAATCCCCTCAACAAAACGAACATTAGACAATTGGATAGTCGCTTGGCCAATATTTTCTAATTTTATAAATTCTGCTTCGGTTCCAACAGAAGGATTATACATTATTTCTGTCACCCTAAGACTGTTGATGATATTTAGCTCTTCGTCCAAGTTGGCTTCATTTGAGTAACCTGGAGTAGGTAAAGAAAAGGATCCTAAAATGAGACTTCCATCTGAAACCCTTCCTTGTGATACATTATCCAGGGAATTCGCGTAACCTACCCGGTCCACCTCAATTGAGTTTTGATCAAACACTGCAATCTGATCCTGTAACTTTGAAAGTGAAAAGTTCAAATGTGGAGGACCTTGATTAAAGTCATTGTCTGCGATGAACTTTATAAAACCTTTTTGATCTATATAACTCAATTGAGGAATAGTATATTTCGAGGGATCATTATTAGGATCATCGCTGAGAAACATACCTCCAATATGAACTGGATACTGACCAGGGTTATATAATTCTAGAAAGTCGTTATCAAAAATAATTCCTCTACTCGAAAGCCACTCATTTATCAGAATATTATTCTCTGAGGCTAGAGGTAGTTTGGAACCATTTTTAACTCCAGGAGTAGGAAGCATTAGTGAAAATTCATTATTTCTTCCTGTCCTTCCTACTGACCGGTCCGTCAACTGATTGCCAAAATCGATACTATCGATGAGCTCGCCTCCGCTATTAATGGTATCAAATAAATAAACCGATTCACCATTCTTATCTAATCCAAAGCCAGAATGGAAACCCGAAGTTCCATCCACATCGTTAGCATAAACAACAACGTATCCATTAGCCTCGATAATTGTTTGCTCAGGAAATTGCCATCCAGAATTAATGTTACTGCTTTGAGAAATAACCATTCCCGAAATGTCTCTGGAACTATCGCTATCATTCCATAGTTCTATAAAATCTGGATAACTTCCCTCATGCTCGTATGAAAGGTTATCTGCCAAAATTTCGTTAATCACCAATCCAGAAGCATCTGAATCCACAGTCCACGTCTCGGACATTGTAGGTTTTTCCTGCCATCTACCTGCAGAGTCCTTACCAATCACTTCGACGTAATGAACACCCTCAGAAAGTTCCTTAAGTTCAATAGGCGTTCCAATTGAAACAGGGTCTGACCATTCCTGCCCATCTAATCTCCATTGGTATTCTGTTATAAATTCAGAATCATTCTCAATGCCGGAAATACCAGAAATATGCACATTAAGACGAGCCTCTTTACTTCTCGTGACGGTAGAAGGCTCCCCACTTATAATGGCCCCTTGTGGAATATTCCAACCCATGTCCTGTTTAAAATTTCCTTTACCAATGGCAGGAGATCCAGGGCTGAGGGCAAATGCTAAAGATGATTCATCTTCAAATAATGGAACATCATTGATATTATTGTCACCAAGACTCAAGTGCTCTTCTGGAAGAATATTGTTATTCGCAATGATTTCTGGATCCTTTTCATCTTCTTCTGTCGAAAATTGATGAGCAAAAAGCGGGGCGTTAAGATCGAAAATATTACTATTCATTGATATCATTCGTCCTGGAACAACTCCACTACGAGAGGGCTCATCAAAACTGATTGATGCAATCGACACGCGCACAACTGTGTTATTCTCAAAAATTGCGTCACTGTTATTCTTCAATAACAATGCATGATCGACATCATAGAATAGATTACGGACAATCGTTAGATGTGCGTTATTGTCTGTAGCTATCGCGCTCGAGCTACTCTCACGGTCAGGGTCATCGGTGTGAACATTAAAAAATTGATTTCCCTCAATATGAGCATCAATACCATCCAAATCTAAACAATCATCAGTGCTTCCTAAAAAAGTATTGTCTAGAACATAGATAATTGGCCCTGGCCGTCTACCTCCAGAAAAATCGATGACATCATTATAACCGGACGAACCTCTAAAAACATTTCCAATGAGGTTAAAATAATCCTCACCATCCAAATTTTCACCGTGGATAACTTCCTCACCAGAAGTTGAAGGGAAATCACATTCAACAACATCAACCCTAGGTTTGTTGAGCTCTAGTATTGTATTGGTGGTTCGAGTCCAACTTACTTTTTGAAGAAGAAGTTTTGAGTTTAACACATTGATGGACTGATCAGCTTCATCAGCGTTATCCTGAACCAAATGAATAATCTTATTATCTTTTGGCGAATCTTCAAAATAAATGCCATCCCATCCACTTGATGAGTCAGGCGAACTAGTAAAAGTAATTGGATTCACATTTGTTCCCTCGGCAATTAAATGACCTTTAACGGTCATTCTGGAACCGTCCGTAAAATAAACAGTGACACCAGGATCAATGACTAGTTGTTTATCTACCGGAATTTCAAAGTTTCCGTCAATAAGATAAGGCCCCCCTTCAAGTGTCCATCTTGCACTATCTTCGAGAGGTTGAACCGCGTTAATCCTATCATCATCATACCAAATCGGTACTAATTCAGAGCTAATGACTTCACCATCAAAATTGATCGCTTCAATATTAACCTGATTGATTCCAGGGTTCATTAAAGGAACGGCACCAAGGCCTAAAAGTTCTGCATCAAAACTAATATCTCTACTACTTGGACTCCTTTGGTGTATTTCGACAGCAATCGTATTATCACCATCTTTAAGGGCTTCTGAAGAAATATTGAAGCTTTGAGCGCTAGCATTTCTGATTGTGTCTGTGGCCAAACTCAGATGGTTAGCGGCCTCATCAAGATTTTCTCTCAATACTTCAGTGCCATTTAAATACACAGCAGCACCATCATCGTAGACCAATCTGAGTCTAAGGTTTGCGTAATCGTTTACATTACTGATCGTAAATTTTTTTCTAAAGTATGTAGTTATAAATTTATTATCAGGATCGTCACCATACGAGACCGTCGTTACTTCACCGCGGTCTCCATAACCAAACTCCGATGGCCCTTCAGCCCATTGAGAATCATCAAAGTCCTGATCACGCCATTCTATCCCTTGATCTGTGCCATTATCTAGGTATTTCCAATCTGAACCCAATGAAAAAATTAGCTCAGATTCCGGTTGATCACCATCCCATGTACCTTCTCTGCGGTTAATTGGAACTGAAAGTCCATTAATTTTTATAGAAGATGTAATTATTGGATCAAAAGTTCCCTCGAGACCAGTGAGCCCTGGATCAGTCGTTCTAGCAAAGCCGTTACTATCGGAAAGATTGCTCTCAACACTGAACTCATTAGAAATTTGTCTATTAATGAACGCTCTTCTTTCATCCATAAAAGAAATCACATCCTCAACAACGTCTGATTCTTCAGGAAGCCAATCTAAAGAGTTTATGACAAAGGCATCAAATCTTTCTTTTGAAAAAACAGTCCCAAGAAGATCTCTGAGGTTTTCATAGTAGAGCGTAAGAATGGTCGGATTATTGAAAAAATTATCTAACTGAGGCATTCGTTGCCCTGCAAAATTTGTAATTGCCGGAAATATTGAATCATCGGGATCAGCATCAGTATCACCAAGCCCAAATATAGTATCAAAATCATGAGGAATGATTTTAAATCTCGAATCCTTTAAGCCCCCATAAAATTTATAATCGTCATCAGTTCCATTTGATAAATTTGTTTCACGGCTAAGAACTATTGTCATGAATGCGAACCACCTCGCCCATTGATCAACATCTACAACTTGACCCACAGTTTCTAGGTAATTATCATCAGAATTACTATTTATGATTCTCATGAATCTGTGCAAATCTGTCCAATCGTCTACAGATTCATTAGAGCTTTTAGACCATCCATCATCTCGATATCTGTCTGGATCAGGCCCCAAACTCTGATTTGATCTGATGTCCCACTTAACGTCTGGCCGGCCTTTGGAATAAATATTTCCACCTGAATCATCAGGAAAATGATTATCAGCCCAATCAGCATCAATGGCTTCTATGTGTAGGAATGATCCATATCTTCTGTTAATATCATCATCGTTCGCTCTGTTAACTCCGTTATATCTTAGTTGGATTGGCCTTGCATCAGCAGCTTCAATTCCAGACAAGCTCGCCAAACGGGATCCCAAAAGTTGAAGATATATGTATTGGCTATTTAAATTAATCTTTGTGATGCCATTCCAAGGATTATCTCTGGGAATATTAAGTCGATTATTTCTTGGGTTTCTAGTCCTACTTCCTGCACCTCTCACTCTCACTCCACACTGATAACGAACGTCATAATCCTCACCCTGCTTAACAATAAATGTAGCATTCTTTTGAGCATCACTAGAGCTATTAAAGTTCCTGAAACGAAAGTCTCTATCCTCTCTCACAGACATTATAAGTCGATAAACTGGCTGATTACCTGAGTATACATTGTTATCAAACTGAAAGAGTGCTGCAGGAGCATTATCTATGTTTCCGAAATTTGGCCAGGTCCTTGTTACGCCTTCATCACCAGAGGTGATATAAAATTCAATCACAGTCCCATCTTCCTGAGGAGGAATAACCGCACTAAAAATATTATCGTTCGCCTCAACATCACCGCCTGTAGCGTTATCAAACATTTGCGCTTTGTTAAAAGGCGAACCATTAATCGCGGAAACCCTCCAAAATAGATGCGCAACATTAGAACTCTCATCAAGACTTTTTAGTCTTGCAGTAATCAAAACTGGTTGCTCGGAATTTGGCACTGGAGGATTGTGACTAACATTAAGAATTAATGGAGCAAAGCCCTCAGTAGAATTTTCATTATCATTTCCAGGAGTCGGCGACTTATCAACACTCCAATTCTGACCATGTCTATTTGAGATAGTATTATTGATTAGTTGAAGAGATGCCCCTCCTCCGTCAGCTAAAGAGGTCCATTTCCATCCGGTTTCATTTCTCAGAATATTTTGATCAGTCTCCTCAATTCTAGTTGCCCAGTCTCCTTGATCCGAATAAGTAATATCATCAACCGTCTCCCCGTAAGAATCTTTGATTCTAATTCGCTCACCCCGATTACTCAACTGCCCCGTCCAAGGGCCAATTAAGTTATCAACCTCACCATATTTTGAAACAAATTTTTCGAGGTCTGCAGCTATAACAAAATACTCCCCCGGAAGGATATCTACATCAGGAAAATCAAAATTCACACCTGAGCTAAATGTCCATCCTTTCATTGAAACCGGACCTAAGCCAATATTATGTAATTCAATAAATTCTTCTCCTGGATCTCCAGACGTAGAATTGAACATAACTTCACTAATTACAATTGTGTTATCAGGTCCACCTACCTCTAATTCCACAATAGAAATATTAGAAAGTTGACCATTCGCAATTGACCTATATTTAAAGGACTCTTTTCCATAGAAATTCTCTGCAGGCTTATAATCAAATGACCCATCTGATCTTAGGTTCAACTCTCCATCACCAAGATATTCTAGGAGAGAAACCTCAGCAGAGTGCCCCTCAACGTCTGTATCATTTTTAAGGAGCCCATTTTCCGGTGACACACTAATTGACTGACCAACTAGAACAAAGTACTCATCATCCTCTGATACAGGCGCATCATCCACATCTATAACATAGATTAAAGTTTGAATTGATTGAGAATTTTGATAACCGTCATTCACGGCGAATTCAAAAGTGTCTAAACCGCTAAAATCAGCATTAGGAGTATAAGAAAAACTTCCATCACTAGATACTGAAAGAGAACCGTTCACAGGCTCTTTAACTAAAACAGTGGCCAAATTATCATTTTCTGAATCTGTACTCTTGGAAAGAAGTCCAAACTTAGCACTCTTGTTTAAAACTGAATCCTCATTGACAACATATCTCTTAACAGTTCCCTTGGGGGCTTCATTAATTCTAATAGATACTTTTGCTGGCTCAGAATTGAGCTCTCCATCTGAAACAAAATACTCAAATTCTACAACCCCCGAGAAATCTGGGTTTGGAGTGTATTTGAATTTACCTTCCTCATCATTGGTAAATGTGCCAACCTCAGGATCATTTAACAGATTAACAATCAATTCGTCGCCATCAGGATCGTCATCATTTGATATAAGCGAATCAATAGAAATAATTAAATCTCTGTTAGGAGGTCCTAGATAGAGATCATCATTAGCCACCGGCTCATCGTTCGATGGCGTAACATTGATGGTTGCCGTAACAGCTGGAGCCTTACCGATCAAATCTGCTACTTGATATACAAATTTGTCCTGACCATAAAAATCTTTATTTGGAACATAAACAAAAGATCCATCATTTGAAAAACTTAAAGAACCGTTTTGCGGATCGGTTTTTAAAAAAGCAACAATATCAACCCCATCTGGGTCATAATCATTTTCAAGAACTCCATCACTTGCATCCACTTGAAGCGTGGTATCCTCAGAAACTTGAAAAATCTCCCCTGATGATACCGGCAGGTCATTCTGACTGGGTTCTATGTCTATTGTTACCTTAGCGGTGTCCGTGAATTCACCATCTGAGATTGAGTACTCGAAACTATCCTGTCCCTCATAGTTGAGCCCTGGATTATAAGTGAAACTGCCATCCTCATTAAATTCAAGAACACCATTTTCCGGCGGGGTCACTAAGGCGACATTCAGTTCATCTCCATCTACATCAACATCATTGCTCAATATTGAAGTTGGAGAGGAAAGCCTGGCAGTTAAACTCAAGTCAAAACCAAGATCTGAACTTGTGGCACTGGTTTGGTGAACTTCAACAGCAATCAAATTATCTCCGTCTCGTAAAACCGAAGGATCCACATCAAACGAAAAGTAAGTAAGTTCATCATCACCACCAACAACATCTGTTGAAAAGTCCTCGAACCCTGCATCAGGGGCTAGATTGGAGCGAACCACTTCTTCTCCATTAATATAAACTGCAGCCCCGTCATCCCTCAAAAGACCCAACTCCAGAGACTCTACTCTGTCAATTTCATCAACATCAAACCAGTGCCTGAAAAAGGTGGTGGGATGTTTATCAGCGTCATCATCGCCAAAGCTAATGAGTGTTGTTTCATTATCGTCACCATAACCAAATTTTCCATCACCAACACTCCAAAATTCATCATCGAAATCTAAATCAATCCAATCATTACCGGGATTCGAACCATCATCCAAAAATAACCAAGTTGATCCAGAACTTATTAATTCAACGTTGGAACTCTTTAAGGTTCTTAATTCAAAATTGTCAATTGCCCATGACTGGTTATCTCCTCCCTGCCAACCGTCGCCGCTGGCCACCAACTCGATTGTTATTGAATCTGAGTTATGAGGTATTTCTTTGAGGCTTAATTCATTCCTAAGATCGTATGCAGAATCAAGTGATAGTGGACCAGATGTGAACCCTAAATCCTGAGACCTTGCCAGAAGTGTGTCTTCAGAAGCCTCATAACTTTGATTATTAAAACCAGGACGGTTACTGAAAGAGTGAGAAAATACAGACTCACCGTCAACCGTTACCGTGAAAAACTCACCGTCCCATGAATCAATAATAGCGAGAACGAAGCCTAAAGAAATTTTGTCATGTGGAGGTAGGTTTTCCACAATGATGGTGGTTGAGTCAGCAGGATTACCAGAAGTACTGTTTCTTAAAAAACGATTATCGAAACCTCTTAAAATTGAAAAACCTTCAACCGATTCGATTTCAACATTACCTGAGAAAGCAAAATCAACCCCACCATCAAAAGCTTCTTCTAAAATTAATTTAGGAAAGGCGTTAACTCCTGGAGACACTTGCAGTGTATTATTCTCGGTAAGGACAAAATTATCATCATTCGCAGAGGGAGTGTCATTTACAGGCAATACATCAACTTCAACCTTTCCAGGGAACGATTGTCCCTCACCATCCGAGGCAACGTAAGTGAAAGATGTCAAACCACTAAAGTTGTCATTTGGAGTGAAATTAAAACTACCATCCGCTTCAATAACAACTCTTCCATTTTCAGACTGGGCACCCACGGCAAAAACAAGCGGCTGATTTTCTATGTCTGTTGCGCTAAATTTTTCCGTCGATTCCGAATTTACTGATAAAACTTCATCCTCTGTAATTGTAAATGATCTATCTAGAACAACAGGTAAATCATTAACTGACTCTACAGTTATTGTAACCTTTGCCGCGTTACTCGAACCATTCGCATTGGTAATTTTATATGAAAACTCGTCCTCTCCAAAGAAATCAATCTCAGGAATATATACAAATGTCCCGTCGTCATTCATCGAAAGAGTCCCGTGAGAAGGGTTACTCTCAACTTCGGCAACGGAAGGAATATTCTCAATACTGTCATTTTCAAGAACTCCAGAGCGTGATCCAACACCAGAATAGTTGATAACAATATCATCAAACCAAACGTCAGTTAATTCATTTCCCGCATTCGCGCGGTTGTTATAAACTCCTAAATCAAGCGTGTGATTACCTGCATCTAGTGAGATTTGGGTTGTGAATGTTTGCCATCCAGTATCTGATTGCCCCTCTCCAGTGAGTCGATCAACCTCATTCCCATTATCCCCAACATAATTACCATCTATTGCAAAGATAACAGCACCGTATTCGTTTTCCTCATAGTTTTCAGAGACTACTAATCGATACCTAAAACTAATTTCCAGTTCAGAGCTTTCCTCAAGTCTGAAATTATTCCTCCAAGATCCTGAAGAAGTAACTGGACCAAAGAACCAACCTCCTCCAACCTGAATATACGCTGCATTTGTACCATCAATACCAACACTTTGCTGAATACTCCCGTTAGCATTGTTTGGTGATGAAGTTGCAAATGGACCATCAAACGGATCGTCTACATAAGAAAATGTATTAGATCCACTATCGCTGTTTGATAGAGGTGACATATTTAAATCAAAACCAACATCACTACTTGTATTTCCTGCTTGATGCAGTTCCACTGCAATTTGATTTTCTCCAACGCTAAGAAGTCCCTCCAAATCAACTCGGGCAGTGAGATAATTGTCTTCATCATTAACGCCCGCAATGGCCGGAGTTAATGTTGTAATCAATCCCTCTGGAATCGCAGGAGATCTGAAAACTTCTATCTGATTAACATAAACAATAATTCCATCATCTGCTAAATAACTAATTTCCCAATCAGAGGCTTGAGCCTGTTTCTCATCAACTAAAAATTTATTTCTAAATAAATAAGTAGTGATTAGATTCTCACCATTAGCTGCTTCATCAATTCCAAAGAGTTCATCATCTAAACCTTGAAATGCATTAATACCCCCTGTCTGTATAGGAACTGGCGCAACAAACCATGGACCTACGTTGGATGAATTAATATCAAAGTCTGATTCAGTCCAAGTATTACCAGAATCATCTGTCGGGTAATCTTCTGAGTCCCCATTTTCATTTTCTATACGATCTAATATTTGCCAATTTTCATCAATGACACCAGGCGCTCGCTCCTCATCAAATGAAACCTGCAAAATGGGTCCAGTTCCGGTCTTCAATTCAGAATCTTCTGATATCGTATAATTATCTTCTACTGCCTGCGATTGAGCCTTTAGGGACCCTGATGAGTGAGAAAGCACTAGCAACAGAATGATAGCAAAATAAGTCTTGTAAGAATGAGGGATCATTTTGAAATAGTAAGATAGTAATAAGATGGTAAATATATCACCGATTTGTTAACACATTCACGAAATTCCCGGAAAAAATCTAGGATGATGGAAATTTTAGAGAATTGAGATAATTCAGATAGTGTGAAGCTGAATTGAATTCAGTATTTGAAGAGATCTACAATTAACAGGGCATTAACGCGACTTAATTTCACTAATAGCCCATCGAGCATGCTCTATAATCATCAGGCTATTTTCTTCTGATACTTTCTCAAGGTGAGGAATGTCAGACACTGTTCCTGTATTACCTATTGCGATACAAACATTTCTGACAAAACGCTCTCTTCCAAGTCGCTTGACCGGTGATTGACGAAAAAGAATTTTAAACTGATCTTCATCCAGATGCAGAAGCTGGATTAATGACATATCAATGAAATCTCTCGCAGCAAATTTAGACTCTTTTGAAGCCTCAGCGAACCGGTTCCATGGGCAAACATCTAGACAATCGTCACATCCAAAAACTCTATCTCCAATGGGCCTCCTAAATTTTTCAGGAATAGATCCCTTGTGTTCAATAGTATAATATGAAATACAACGACTAGGATCCATTTTATTTGGAGCGGTAATTGCATCCGTAGGACAGCAATCAATGCACTTTGTACAGCTACCACATCTATTAGGCATGGGCTGATCAGGTTTAAGATCTAAAGAGGTCACTATTTCCGCCAAGAAGAACCAAGTTCCCAGTTTTGGGTGGATCTGGACGGTGCTCTTTCCGTTCCAACCAACACCTGAATCCGTGGCAAAGTCTCTCTCGAGTATTGGGCCATAGTCTACATAGAATTTTTGCTTTCCTCCTAATTTTTCTAAAGATCTTGAGAATTGAATTAGCTTCTTATCTATGACATTATGATAGTCATCACCCCAGGCGTATTTCGCGAATTTGCCTACTCCTTTTTTATCTAGTTTTGATGATTCTTTTGGAAAGTAATTAACTGCTAATACAACAACAGTTTTGGCACCATCAAAAAGAAGGCTAGGATCTTTTCTTCTCTCCGGATTATTTTCCATCCATTTCATGTCACCTTGCTTACCTTCATCCAACCATTCTTGAAACTCTTCAGCGTGCGATGCCCTCTTAGCCCTAGCAAATCTACAATCTTCGAAGCCAAGATCCTTTGCTATCAATCTCACCTGATCTTCAAGACTAGTTGGCATATTAGGTTACTGGATTTTTGAAAACCAAACTCTTGCACTCTCAGCAATTCCAAAAGAAACCTCTTCGATACTAAGTCCATCGGTTGGTATTCTCTCGTCACAACACTTATTATACAAATCGGACCTTTGGTCCAAGAGAGTGACGATCGTCTTTCTTGGATCATCAGTTTGAAGCAAAGGTCGATCATCATTTCTAGATACCCTCTCAAGTATCGAATCAACTCCTGCATCCAACCAAAAAACAACTCCGAGCTTGCGCAGTTCATCTACATTTTTTTGGTTTTTCACAATACCTCCGCCTGTTGCTATAACCATTCTCTCCTTTCCATTAAGACCCTCCAAAATTTGAGATTCCAATCTCCTGAATTCACTTTCTCCATCATCGCTGAAGATTTCCTTGATCGATTTCGAGGCCTTTTTTTCTATGAGAGCATCGGTATCAATTAAATTAAAACCTAAATTTTCTGCCAATCGGTTAGCTATTGTTGATTTACCAGTACCCATGAATCCTATTAAAGAAAGATTCATTGGGGTGTTGCGGAAATGGCCAATCATTTTCAATATTTTAAGCTTATAAACAAAACCTGCAACGAATCATAAAACATGCAACATTGACGAAACTCTGTGATTAGAGATTTTTAAAGAAAACAAATGGAAACAGTCATACTAGGAACAGGAAACTCTCAAGAAATGAGAATAGCGATTGATCAGGCGGTCGATCAGCTTGAAAGAGGGTCTATTGTCGGGCTTCCTACAGAAACTGTTTACGGCTTGGCTGCTGACGCTTTAAACGCAGATGCCTGCGCCACTATTTTTGAGGCAAAAGAAAGACCCAGTTTCGATCCTCTAATAGTACATGTTTCAGGTGAGAAGATGTTGAATAATGTTGCAGAAATTCCAGATGAGATTGCTGATGTCACTTATGATTTAATCAAGGAGTTTTGGCCCGGAGCATTGACTTTCATTCTTCCAAAAAAAGAAATCGTTCCAGACATAGTCACATCTGGCCTGCAAACAGTTGCAGTCAGAAGATCAAAAAACAAAATTTTTTCAGAAATCGTCAATTCACTTGAATCACCAATAGCCGCACCAAGCGCCAATCGTTTTGGAAGCATCTCACCCACTTCCGCGGCTGCCGTATTCACTGAACTTTCGGGTAAAATTCCTCTAATCATTGATGGCGGGGCATGTTCAGAGGGCGTGGAGTCAACAATAATAAAAATAGAACCCTCACAAAAAAAGAAGCCCCTAATAAAAATCTTAAGACCTGGACCAATCACTCCAGAGATGTTAAAAAAATTTGGCAAGATTGATAAACATCAACACTCTTCAGAGGAATCCTCAAGTCTAACCTCTCCCGGACAACTTGATTCACACTATGCTCCTAACACACCATTGAAGATTTTAAATTCACCCGAAGAATTTGATTTTAATCCTTCTAAAAAATATGCCCTGCTCAGTTATCGGGGACAAAAAAAGGATGGATATTTAGAACTGTGCGATTGGACACATATTGAAACTCTGAGCCCAGGTTCAGGAAAACTTCCCGAAGCTGCAGTAAGATTCTTTTTCTCTCTTAGAAAGTTAGATGAGCTTGGCGTAGACGAGATCATATCTGAGCCAATTCCCGAAAGAGGAATTGGTTTTGCAATAATGGACAGACTCAAGCGAGCGAGTTACCAATTTAGTTAATTCAAACAATGTCACTCCTAAGATCAATGGCGACAGTCAGCGGATTCACCGCTCTGAGTCGAATTCTAGGATTTGTAAGAGACATTTTAATGGGATACTTTTTGGGCAGTAGCCATGCAGCCGATGCATTTTTTGCAGCTTTTAAATTCCCAAACATCTTTCGAAGAATATTTGGTGAAGGTGCATTTAATTCAGCATTTGTACCGCTTTTCTCAAAAGAGCTGACGGCGAAGGGCCAAAAAGAGGCAATGCAATTTGCTAGTCAAACTTTTTCAATACTGGCAATCATATTATCAATACTAACCATCATTGCAATTCCACTCATGAGCTGGATTACAATGGTTCATGCACCAGGGTTTAAGGCTGCTCAAACATTTCACATAGAATCAAATGCAGTCACCAAAGAAGTTTCTTTTGATCTTAAAATCAAAGGGTCCAGGGACATTTATTTTGTGGTAGAAAATGGAGGTAATGCAAAGGTCAAAAATATTTACTTAACCAAAAACAATAAAGAAACGGAAGTACTTGTAGAAGAGCTACAAACAGTTGATGAGAAAGATAAGTGGATCAAAAAATATACCCTCTTAAAAAATCAGAACCACAACCGCATTAAGGGTAATGTGCTACTAACTAATTCCGAAAATAAAAATGCAGTTTTAAGTATTTATAGAAATCATCCAGACACGTTCAACCTAACCGTCACGCTTTCTAAAATAACTTTTATCTATCTACTCTGCATGGCGCTGGTTGCCCACATGAGCGGAGTACTTAATACAATCAAAATATTTGGAATGCCGGCAGCCGCCCCTGTTCTACTGAACATGACCTTTTTGGTTGGCTTTGTTTGTTCGTCTATTTTTCTTGGTATCAAAGGGGATGCAGTCAAATTCGCCCACGTGGCTGCTTGGTGTGTATTCATCGCAGGTTTTCTTCAATTAGCTGCTCTATACTTCACTTGTCTTCGCCATGGATTGCGAATCAAATTCTGTAAACCAAAGATAAGCCCTAAAATTAAAAGACTTTTTATTCTTATGGGGCCTGGAGTTCTCGCCGCTGGCATTCAACAAATCAACCTGCTTGTAGGCAGTGTGATAGCATCATTTAGGGAGGGTGCTATTTCCTATCTTTACTATTCCGAAAGAGTCTATCAACTTCCTTTGGGAATGATAGGCATCGGATTAGGAGTAATACTTTTACCAGAAGTTACTAAAAGACTTAGAGGTGGTGACCAAAGAGGAGCTATTACAAGTATGAATAGAGGGGTCGAACTTGCGATGCTATTGACTATTCCTGCTACTGTAGCACTGATCATTATTCCTTATCCAATAATCTCAACGCTTTTTGAACACGGAGCGTTTACAAAAGAAGATGCAAATTTAACCGCACTTTCTTTAGCTGGATTTTCTCTTGGAATACCAGGATACGTTCTCGCAAAAGTTCTCCAACCCGGATACTTTGCTAGAGAAAACACCAAAACTCCCATGCTCATCGCTGGTGTGACCGTCCTGGTTAATATCATTTTTTCGATAATGCTTTTTGACTCTTTAGGGCACATTGGAATCGCTATAGCAACAAGCATAGCGGCATGGGTCAATGTGAGTTTATTGATGTTTGGGTTAAGAAATTTCTGGAAACCAGATGAAAGGTTAAAATCAAGATTTCCAAAAATCTTAATCGCTAGCTCAATTATGGGTGCATCACTTTGGGCTCTTCAAAAAACAATTGCTGAAATGTTCAATCATCATTTTTGGATCCGTTTAGGAGGGGTTTCATTATTAGTGATCGTTGGAATAATTATTTACTTTTACGCAGTCTTTAAATTAAAGGCTTCCAGCCTAAGTGAACTCAAAGCAGATTTTAAAAAATCATAATCAGAAGCCAGAAAACTTACTCCTGAATAATTTGATATTAATTAATTTCATTTCCTGCTTCATGTATATAATTCATAATTATTAATTAGTCGATACGCATGCAGGTAATTAGAACAATCAAAGAATTATCTGTTTTGGAAAAATCCAAAACGGTTGTCCTTGTTCCTACAATGGGTGCTTTGCACGAAGGGCATCGAAAATTAATACAAGAGGGAAGCACCCTCAAGACTGATAATGTAACGTTAATCGTCTCAATTTATATCAATCCAATTCAATTTAATGATGCAGTGGACTTGGAGAAATATCCCCGGACTATTGATGAGGACTATAAAATGTGTGAAGAAGAAGGAGTCGATATCATTTTTATGCCATCAGATTCAGAGATGTATCCTAGCCGACCATTGGTAAACGTCACTGAAACCAGTTTATCTAAAGGACTATGCGGTTCAAAAAGACCCGGCCACTTTGATGGTGTCTGCACGGTAGTGACGAAACTTTTTAATCTAATAAAACCAAATTATGCGGTTTTTGGTAAAAAAGATTACCAGCAGTTATCTGTCATTCGCCAACTCGTTAAGGATTTAAATTATGATATAAAAATAGTTGCCGTTGACACCCAGAGAGAAGTCAATGGCCTTGCGATAAGCTCTAGAAACCAACAATTAACCACTAAAGAAAAAGAAAAGTCTGCCGTCATTTACAAAGCATTGAATGCGATGGCAAAAAGTAGCAGAACGGTATCCAGTGAAATTATAGACTTAGGCAAATCAATCCTAGAAGAAGAGTCAAAATGCATTCATATTGATTATATTGAAATCGTAGATAGAACAAACTTGAATAAACTTGAAATCATTGACAGGCCAGCGCTAGCAGCAATCGCGGTTAAAGTTGGAAAAACAAGACTAATCGATAATATTGAAATCGATTTTGAATAAAAATTTCACCAACGAGTGCATAAAAGCTGCTTAATTATTAGATTACAATATCAATAAACATTTAATGATTGAATACGATTATGTAGTCGTTGGAACTGGAGTTTCAGGACTGAGTTTCGCACTAGAGGCCTCTAAACATGGCAGCGTTGCGGTGATTACAAAGCGTGCTTCTGAAAACTCAAACACATCTTGGGCACAGGGTGGAATTTGTTGTGTAGCCGATGATAACGATTCATTCGAATCTCACATCAAAGACACGATTGATGCTGGAGCGGGTCTATGCGATTACGATGTTGTTAAAACAATTGTTGAGTCCGCTCCTGATGCCATTGATAAAATGGTTAACATTGGAGTTCAATTTGATAAAAACTCGAACGGAAATTATGAGTTAGGAAAAGAAGGAGGGCACTCTCAGAGAAGGGTGCTCCATTCTAAAGACACCACAGGCAAAGAAATATCTGAAAAACTTATTCTCTCTGCTCAGTCTTCAAAAAACATAAAAATTTTTGAACATCATTTTGCAATTGATGTTGTTACCACCGAAAAGTTAGGCATCTCCGGAACTAATCAGGTTGCAGGGATTTATGCACTAAACGAATCCACTGGAGAGATACTGACATTCAGATCTGATAATGTGATTTTATGCACTGGGGGCTGTGGCAGGGTATATCTTTATACGACTAATCCAGACATTGCCACCGGAGACGGTCTTGCTATGGCTTATAGGGCTGGAGCAGAAATATCAAATATGGAGTTTATCCAATTTCACCCGACCTGCCTCTATCATCATGAGCTGAAGAATTTTCTTATATCCGAAGCAGTTAGAGGAGAAGGCGCAAAACTGATAGGTAAAGATGGTAAGGAATTTATGCACAAGTACGACCCAAGGGGATCGTTAGCACCAAGAGATATCGTGGCGAGAGCTATCGATCACGAAATAAAAAAAACAGGTGAGCCTTGCGTCTATGTTGACATTAGACATAAAACCAAAGAATACATTGAAGACAGGTTTCCAAACATTTATAAAACCTGTTTATCAGTAAACATTGATCCAGCAAAAGATCCTATTCCTGTTGTTCCTGCAGCCCACTATCAATGCGGTGGAGTCAAAACCGACGTCAACGGCAAAACCTCGATAAATGGACTTTATGCAATCGGTGAAGTTGCGTGCACTGGGCTTCATGGAGCAAACAGGCTTGCCTCAAACTCTTTACTCGAAGGAGCTGTAATGGCTTTCAGGGCAATTCAAGACATAAATAGTGTAAGTAAAAATACCAGAGAGAAAAGGAATGACTTTGTTATTCCTGACTGGACTAGCGGTGAAGCTGAAGACGTTGATGAGCTAGTGGTTATTTATCATAATTGGGATGAAATAAGGCGATTAATGTGGGACTATGTGTCAATTGTTAGAACAAACAAAAGATTAAAAAGGGCTGCCACTAGATTATTGAATTTAAAGAAAGAGGTTCAGGAGTTCTATTGGAACTTTAAAATTTGCAGCGAACTTTTGGAGTTAAGAAATCTTGTCGAAACTGCGACCTTAGTGGTTAATTGTGCCCAGAAAAGAAAAGAGAGCCGTGGATTGCATTACACACTCGACTTTCCCGAGACTGACCGTTGCGAAAACCCAAATAATACAGTCATCAAATTACAAAAATAATCCACCGATTCGGTGAAATTATAGATCGTAATCTTCTGATTCAATCCTTTGGCCAAACTGCATATCGTAGAGCCTTTTGTAGACAAGAGAATTCTTAAGCAATTCTTTGTGCTCTCCAATAGCAGTAATACGACCATTCTCCATGACTACAATTTTATCTGCATTCAAGATTGTTGAAAGCCTGTGAGCGATTGCGATGGTTGTCTTTCCACTTGAAAGCTCTTCAATGGCACCCTGGATGACTTTCTCTGATCGTGAGTCAAGGGCCGAGGTCGCTTCATCAAGTAAAAGAATTGGAGCGTTTTTTAAGATCGCTCGAGCTATACTGATTCTTTGTTTTTGTCCACCCGACAACTTATCCCCTTTATCTCCAACGACACTTTGATATCCCTTTGGTTGCAACTCGATAAACTCATGGGCATGTGCCATTTTTGCCGCACCTATAACCTCTTCATCAGAAGCATCTAACTTACCATACCGAATATTTTCCATTATTGTATCGTGGAAGAGAAATGTATTTTGATTAACAACACCTATATGATCACGGAGAACCGATTGGTTGATTTTTTTAATATCTGTTCCGTCTATCTTTAAGACCCCTTGGGTAGGATCATAAAATCGTAAAATTAATGAAAATAAAGTGCTTTTTCCCGCCCCGCTCTCACCTACCAGCGCATAATTTTTACCTGGTTCGATAGTGAAATCAATGTCCTGAACAGCGAACGTTTCATCACCATAGGAATGACTAATGTTATCGAAAGATATTTCTCCACGACATGAATCAAAATCAACAGGCTCCTTTTCATCCCTAACACTAGGGACTCTATCCATCATTCTAAAGACTTTAGCCGTTGCCGCGAGTGACTTCTGCAACAACACTGAAATTCGACTCATCGTCTTGGCCGGAGGGTACAATAGCACCAAGCCAGCATTCAAAGCCAAGAACTTTCCGGGCCCACCCTCACCTGGGAAGAAAGCACAATAGACAAGGGCAGCTCCAACTCCAAACGAGGCAACGACCTCGACGAGAGGGCTAACGATTTCCATCGCCTTTCGCCATCGCATAATAAAAGTCATCATTCTCGTATTCGCCGAAACAAATTTACCCACCTCGTGGTTCTCTCTTGAATAGCTTTTAACCACTTGAACTCCTGAAATCGCCTCCTGCATAACCACCATCATCCTTTCGGCTTCCTCTTCCTCTTTACTTCCTGATTTTCTGACTTTTCTACTAGCCAAAATCACTGGCAAAATGCAAAGCGGAAATAAAACAAGCGCACAAAGAGCGAATTTCCAATCAATATAAAAAATGGCAGCAACCGCCGAAACGATGGCTATGGGCTGTTTAATGATATCACTTGAAGCAGTGGTTAAAGTTTCTTGTGCAAGCCGTGTCTGGTTAAACACGGTTTGCATAATTTCTCCTCCTTTATTCTGATTGAAATAGTCAAGAGATTGCCCCATGAGCTTTCGATAAAGTTTAACTCTTATATCGCTCANAATTCTCAGACTACACCACAGCATGCANTATGCGTTCAGATAACCAAANAAGCCTCTAGCNACCATAATCGTGGGAATTAAAAGAGCTACCCAAAGAATATCAGTATTAAATTCAGANACCGCNTCTGAATTTTTGATGAGAACTTCTTCAACTTTATTAAATGAGCTCTCAGATTTTTCTAAATCTTCAGGAGCGATTTCAGCCTTAATCTTTTTAAAATCATCCAGGCTCTTGCTCGCACCAAAAACCACGTTAGTCACATAATTGATAACCAAAACCATTGCTCCATTGACAACGCCGTAGAGAGCACCAAAAAGAATACCAAAACCAAAACGCCATTTATATGGTTTCAGGTAACTAGCCAAACGACGGTATAACACCATCATGGAACCCTTGGCCAAATCGGTTGTTTCCTGATTAGATTTCGTATTCATGCATTTGGCTTCACAAGCCAATATATTGAACCGATAGCACGATTATCCTAAATAGTCGATGAGTCCAAACGAATAACAATTTAAGAAAACCTAATAAAAACTCGAGTAATTGATCAAGAGGATGCAAATTAATGGCAATAATCTTATATTTAGGACAAAAAGAACACTTACACTAAATTGATTCTAATGAAGATCCGTAAGAAATATTTTCCCAAAAACCTATCCCTACTTTGTTTTTTCAAAGGACCAATTTCATTCCTCTCAAGTTTCATATTTTTCATTGCGTTTAGCCTGCCTTTATCTGGTCAAAATAACCATCATGGATCCATATTCGATCGTTGGGATAAGAATGGGGATAATAAATTGCAGCCTAGTGAACTACCTCCTAAGGCCAAGCCTAATTTCAACAAAGCAGACTCAAACAGCGACGGATTTATTTCTAGAGAAGAGGACCATGCCTTTAGAAAAAAATTAAAAAACAAATCAAAACCAACAGCAATTACACAAAGCGATGAAGTAGATTTAAAACAAAACATTTTTTACGCTAACAATGATAATTTGAGACAAACTTTAGATTTGTTGATCCCCAAAAAGAGAAAAAAAGAAAAATTACCAATGATTGTTTATATTCATGGAGGGGCATGGAAATCAGGGAATAAAAATCAAGGCATTAGACATCTTTCTCCCTTTGTTGAATCGGGCCATTATGTTGGTGCAACTATAGGATATCGATTATCCTCCGAATCTAAATGGCCCAGCCAAATTCATGATTGCAAAGCGGCCATTAGATGGCTTAGAGGCAATGCCGAAGAATACGGCATCGACATAGAAAAAATTGGAGCCTTTGGGCATTCTGCTGGCGGACATCTCGTTTCTATGTTGGGAACAAGTTCAGGGGTTAAAACGCTAGAAGGATCACTAGGTCAATACACAAAAGAAAGTAGTCAAATTCATTGTGTAATAAATTTTTTTGGCCCATCTGCACTATTAGAAATGTAAAAATTTCCGAGCCGAATTGATCATGACGCTGCTGATTCACCAGAATCACAACTCATTGGAGGTGCTCTTCAAAAGAATAAGGAGAAAGCAAAACTAGCATCACCCATTCATTATGTTAGTAAGGATGATGTTCCTTTTTTACATATCCATGGGACGAAGGATCAATTAGTCCCATTCAACCAATCTGTCATATTTAACCAAAAACTTTTGAAAACAGGCTGCAACTCAACATTGATTACTGTTCAGGACGGTGGACATGGTGGATTTAAGAATGACAAGATTCGAACTCTTTCACAAAAATTTTTCAATAAACACCTCCGAGGTTATCAAACAAAAATACACCCCCTAACAATAAAAGAATAAAACTCTGTTAATTAAGTTAAACTTTTCAATATGCACAAAGGATCAAGAGCAAGGGGAATAAGAAAACACTCTCATAGCGAAGACTATGGGAAGAATGTCAGAAAAAAAGCCTCTCGTGAAGATGAGCTCCCAACAATCATTGAGTCCGAAAAAGATCCGCTGATTTTAATTTTGGATCAGGTCCAAGATCCGCATAACCTTGGAGCCTGCTTGAGAACTGCGAACGGTGCCGGATGCTGCGCGGTGATCGCCCCTAAAGACCGGTCAGCTCCACTCAATGAAACCGTGAGACGAGTTGCATGCGGAGCAGCTGAAACCACTCCCTACATACAGGTAACTAATATTTCTAGAAC
>NZSO01000038.1 GCA_002696885.1 Verrucomicrobiales bacterium
GCAGTAGAAAAATTTTCCACTACCTATAAAGACGAATTAATATTTTTTTGCTGCCAAGAATGTGTCGATATATTTGAAAATACACCAGAATTGTTCATAAAATCTATTGAGGATGTAAGACCTATTGATTCCAGCGCAAGTCGAAAGTCTATTGCGCAAAAGTCTAAAGATTTCGTTTGGAATTTCTTTTTTCATCTACCGGGAATAAGCATAATAATAATTTGTGGCTTATTTTTTTTCATACTAAAGATTAAAGCTTTAAAGCATAATCCTGTTATAAGAAATTGGAAAACAATCGTTATTTCACTTTTACTTTTTGATATCTGTTATTCTAATTACAAAATCTCAAGGGATGAAAAATTAGAGCATTTAGAAGATGAAATTCATTCAACTACATTTCTTGAATATGGGTCCCCACTTATACCCGCAATATCAAAACAACCTGCCTCTCTAAAAAAAGTTTATTACCGTGGCAATGACGAAAGGAACCCAGCATTATTTAATGGTGGCAATTATAGAACAGCAGAATTCATAATTGATCTGTGTAACAAATCCAATGAACCAATTAATTACGATTCATTAGTCGATTACAAAAACGTTTATCTTAGAGTTCAAATTTTAAAATCTCCAAACACCTCAGAGCATTTTTGGGAACATGACAAAATGCAAAACATCTACGCCACATCCAGTTCCAAAAAATTCCATTGGAAAAAAGATAAAGTGATTGATGCAGTATACTTAAACAAAACAGAAGAAGATAAATGGTCGTTTATGTATCCCCTAGAAAAGTTTTCCATTGGAGAGAGCTCAAAAGTCATTAAGGGTATCATCTACTTATGTGAGAAAAGAGTATCAACAAGCAATGAGGTTGTTGGCGGCCGTTTCCATTACGCGTTCCAATTTGATTTAAAATTGTTTTCCAACCAATTCGACAAAACTTCAGATCTCTGGATGGGACCATTGTACAGAAAAAGGTCATTAAGAATATGGGAAATTCCTGAACAAGAGTGGCTAAGCCACGAACAAATTCCAATTAACACCCATAAGAAAAAAGTTAAAGATCCCATTTTGATTGGTATCGATAAATAAAAGAATTACCACTTTAAGTTTAAAAGTTTCTCTATTATTAAATAATAATATGTATGAAGATGAAAGTGTGCTTGTAATTAAACGCGAGCTATTTGACGAGATAGGTTCATTCCAAGGTATTTGCACTGATATTGACAAATACCTTCCGATATTTTTAAACCCAATTAATAATTTTTTTATTCACCGTGATCTAGCTGAAGAGGATCCTAATCACAAACAAATTATACCTTACGCAATTTTTAAGCATAATGACAAAATCTTAAGATACGTTAGAGGAAAAAAATCTGGCGAGCAACGTCTGGCAAGGAAAGCCTCAGTTGGTATAGGCGGTCATATTAATCAGGATGATTTCGAATCTTCATCACTTGAGAAAGACACTTACCTCACTGGCATTGAGAGAGAAATAAATGAGGAACTTATTATTAATTGCAATTACAATAATTTACCTATTGCCCTGATCAATGACGACTCGAATGACGTGGGTAAGGTACACTTAGGAGTTGTTCACCTTTTTGACCTTGAATCAAATGAAGTTGCACCAGGGGAAGCAAATATTGAGAATCTTGAGTTTTTAAAACCTGAGGAACTTTTAGACGAGAGAGACGATTTAGAATCTTGGTCACAAATTTGCGTTGATCACATTGAGGAAATTATACGACTGAACGATTCGAAAAATTCTTAACGAATAAGAAAAGTATATTTAACAAGTCCTGACGCCTTTTCTTCGTTTCTAACAACATTTGCCCCTAAAACTCTACCAATCATCTGATCCTCCATATTGTGGATCATAGGATATTTATCAATAATACCCTGGTAAGGTGAATGATATTCAGTAATTACCATTTCATCAGAATTATCAATTTCACAACTTGATACATAGCCCTCACTTTCTCTTATTTTAGTAAATTGTAATACCTTCTCTGAAAGAGAATCACCTTTTAGCTTCATTCTGTAGGACTGACCAAGTTCCTGAAAAAATCCAAATAATAGCTTTTCACCCGAAGCTGCACCATAGGTTTTTTCAACAGTCTCAAGAAGAATATTTGTGAAATCATTACCCATTTGTGGAAACAACGGTTCAGCCTTTGCCGTTAATCTGTAGGCCTTCTCAGGTCGACCAACAGCCTTGGGCCTACGCCAAGTATCCAGGTAGCCTCTTTTGTGTAATTCTACACAATGTTGCTTTATTCCCATGTAGCTCATTCCCAATGATTCAGATAATTCAGCAACAGAAAGACCTGTAGACCTTTTTAGACAATTTATTATGTCAAACCATTGGGGTTTAGCAATATCACGCAAGACTTTAAAAAACATATCCTATCACATTGATTAGGTGACACTTATAAAACACCTGTAACCATTTTTATCTAATTCATTATATCTTGTCAATTGTCGCTAAACTTTTTTTGAATTAAATAATCAATTAGCGAATTTGACTTGTTATTTGAGCAAATTAACATGAAAAGAGCACATCAATATGTCTGAAACCCAAAATTTAACTGACAAAGATTTCATATCACATGGACTTGGGTATTGGAATAACGAAAACGTAAATCCATCTCAATGGAATGATTTCAGCTGGCAACTCAGGAATAGAATCACAAATCTCAATGGATTAGAAAGACATTTAACCCTAAACGATGATGAACGCAGAGGTGTTCTATTATCAGGGAACAAATTAGCTCTATCTATTACTCCGCATTTCTTCAATCTTATTGAACCTGACAACCCAAATTGCCCCATACGCAAACAAGTAATTCCAAACATTCAAGAAGTTGAAATAAGCTCACAAGAAATGTCTGATCCGTGCGGGGAAGATTCACATATGCCTGTGCCAGGATTAGTTCATAGATATCCAGACAGAGTTCTTTTTCTTCTAACAGACAGATGCGCTAGTTATTGCAGATACTGCACAAGAAGCAGAGTAGTTAGCGGCGCAGGGAACAACACCCTTAATACTGATTTTGAACAAGCCTTTCAATATTTAGAAAACACCCCATCAATAAGGGACGTACTTTTTTCGGGTGGAGATCCATTACTTTATTCTGACGATAAGCTTGAGAAAATAATAAGTCGCATTCACAAAATTAAACACATTGAATTTATAAGAATCGGAACAAGGATACCTATTTTTCTTCCGCAAAGAATAACTCCTTCTCTTTGCAATATGTTGAAAAAATATCACCCTCTCTGGATGAGCATTCATACCAATCATCCCAAAGAGTTAACACTAGAAGTAAAACAAGCACTCGAAATGCTTGCCAATTCCGGTATCCCTCTAGGCAACCAAAGTGTCCTTCTAAAAGATATTAATGATGACATTTCCATTATGAAGTCCTTGGTTCATAAGCTGTTAAAATGCCGGGTAAGACCATACTATCTTTATCAATGCGATCTGATCGAAGGATCCTCACACCTAAGAACACCTGCTGCAAAAGGAATAGAGATAATTGAGGGCCTCAGAGGCCACACATCTGGTTATGCAGTTCCACAATTTGTAATAGACGCACCTGGAGGAGGTGGCAAGATCCCTATCAATCCTGAATACGTGGTTGAAAAAAATCCTGAACAACTCAAAATAAGAAANTATGAGGGNAAATCTTTCATNTACCCTGAACCAAAGNATTTTGTTACAAACCCCTTGGATCCAGCCGCATTAATTGCAGAGTAAAACTTTTCATGCCTGGTATAATAATAAAACCTAGGGCAAGAATCTTTCATGGACATGATTGGGTCTATTCAAGCGAAATAAAAAAAACCTTCGGAAATCCTAAACCGGGTGATGTTATATCTTTGAAGGATTTTAAAGATAGATCTTTAGGAAGTGCAATTTACAATCCAAAGTCTCAGATCGTTGCAAGGCGGTTTTCGAGAAGAAAACAGGATTTAAATGAAGATTTTTTTCATAGTCGAATAAATCGCGCAATCAATTCCAGAAAGGCTAATCAATCATTTGATACTTCCCTAAGTCGACTTGTTTGGAGTGAAAGCGACGGTCTCCCAGGATTAATTGTGGACAATTATAAGGGGAATCTAATCATACAAACATTGACATTGGGGATGGATAAGAGAATCAACTTAATTTGCTCTGCTTTAGTCTCTTTATTAAATCCTGGATCAGTAACAGCAAGAAATGACTCGGCGATAAGAGTTGCTGAAGGATTGAAACTAGAGACTCAAAGTCTTCTTGGTACTCCTCCCTCTGAAATTCAAATCAAACACTCAGGCATACCTTTTTCTGTTAATTTACTTGAAGGTCAAAAAACCGGTCTATACCTCGATCAATTGGATAATTATTTACTCGTTGGGAAGCTTGCAAAAAACAAGAATGTTCTTGATTGCTTTACAAATCAGGGCGGATTTGCCCTGAGCTGTTTACTAAATGGAGCATCCAAAGTCACTGGTGTTGATATTAGTGATTCAGCAGTAGAAACAGCAAAAAAGAATTCAAAAATTTTAGAAAATAAAAATTCTTATTGGATAAATGAAAACGTTTTTGATTTTTTGAAAAACCACGAATCAAGAGGTGATAAATATGACATGATCATATTAGATCCTCCGTCTTTTACAAAAAATAAAACAACTCTGGCTGGAGCTACTCGAGGATATAAAGAAATACATTTACGCGCATTAAAAATGCTTGGACCCGGCGGAATCATTTCAACCTTTTCATGTTCACATCACATCTCTTCAAAAATGTTTCTTGATATCATCAGGGATGCATCAAATGATGCGAAGAAATCGCTAAGAGTTATCGAGCAGTACTCTCAACGTTCTGATCACCCCATCGCATTAAATATACCTGAATCGTCTTACCTTAAAGGCTATTCATTAGAGGTAATCTCCTCATGGTAGAAACCCCTTCACATAACAAGCATCTGAAGCTAATAGCTTCGACATATTTTAAGATTAGAAGTAAGCAATTATTTTTCTCCCTTAGAAACTCAAAGCTAATGAGTTTAACTATCGGAGTTTTTTTGTTGAGTTATCTAATAGGTGGCTTTGCCCTATTTAAATTAGCTTTAAATTATGTAGAAAACTTACCCGCATTGGGGCCAATCCTTTCTGAAAGGCTTTTTTACCTATTATTTTTCTTCATTTTCATGATGCTCGTCTTTTCGAATTCGATCATTCTTTATTCATCTGTCTACAGATCAAGTGAGATGCAATGGATCAATTCTTTACCATTGAAATGTAAAACCATATTCACCTGGAAGTTTATAGAGACGGTTATTTTTTCTAGCTGGGGATTTTATGTGATAAGCACACCTCTCATTTTAGCATTTGGAGATATTAAAGATGCCAAATTTGATTATTATATAGGTAGTTTTTTAACCACTACGATTTTTGTTCTAATTCCGGCAGTATTATCTGCATGGATTGTAGTTCTAACGGTAAAATTTTTTAATCGTTATTGGCTTGTCGCAATAACTACTGCAATGTTATTTGGAATAATAAAGATATTAAAATCTTTTTTTGACCCGGTACATGAATTAACTGATTTCAGTAACGGAATTGCCTCAACTGTAAACCAAATTCTCAAACATACCGAGCTGAGCATAAATCCCATTATGCCAAGCACCTGGATGAGCAATGCACTAACAGGGTGGAGCAAACCCTTTGAAAGCAATTCATTTTTATACTGCCTGCTNATCNTATCATATTCATTAATAGGNATATTATCAATNACATCAATCCTATCAAAGGTTTACCTTCCTAGTTATTACAAAAGTTTAAAAAGGCGCGCAAGTTCNTCATTTAAAAGGAAAAAGAAAAATGAAAGTCGCNACAAAAATTTTCTATCTGTCAATACTTCAANCATCACNAACCTCCAAGAGCATATTTTGGGTCGAGCCAATATATCACTTATCACAAAAGACATTAAAACGTTAACTAGAGATCCAACTCAATGGATCCAAATAACTTTAGTTTACGGTCTCTTATTTTTATATGTTCTAAATATAAGAAATATGGGATATCAATATAAAAGTGATTTCTGGGTATCATTCATCTCCCTAATGAATCTTGGAGTTTGCTCGCTTTCTCTATCAACACTAACTACAAGATTTGTTTTCCCGCAATTTAGCCTTGAAGGAAGGAAGCTCTGGATACTTGCCATGTCCCCTGTAAGCATGAAAAAAATTCTGCTACAGAAATTAATTAGTTCCTGTCTCATAACAGGAGCTCTGACAACTCTATTAATTTTGATATCAAGCTCTCTGTTAAAAATGCCAGCCATCAAAACAGCTTCTGACAGCGCTATCATCTTCATGATTACTATTTCACTCAATTCAATAGCCCTATGCTTGGGCACTCTATTCCCAAATTTCAAAGATGAGAATTCTGCAAAAATTGTCTCTGGTTTCGGAGGGACACTTTGCTTAATCGCTAGCTTTATCTACATCATCATTATGATGCTTTTTATGGCCTATCCAATTGCAGTAAAAAACCTATCCATTGGAATTTTTTCCATTCACAACATTGATACTGCCATTAACTTATCGAGATTTTTTTGTATCGGAGTTTCCATTGTTATTGTCTCAATTGCTATAAAAGTAACTATTAAAAAAGCTGACAAAGTTAAATATTTAAGAATTCCATAATATTAATAGAAATTCATAATTTATCATCTATATTAAGATAATTATGGATAGAACAACTGATTATAATCCTATAATTGAGGATCCTGATTTTTTAAATTTCGATGGATCCAATCAAAATGAAATTGTTGTTAGTGAACTGAACGCTAGACATCAAGGGATTGAATTTGATGAGCAATTAGCTAATGCGCAGCAACAACTCAAAGAGCTAAAAAAGCAGGAAGAGGAAATCGAAAAACAAAAAGCTGAGTTAGAATTTCTGAGACAAATGCAAAGTGCATTCAATCGCGGCAAGGTTGAAATGTTAGACAACTTACAGCATGCCATCACGCTTCTTGAAAGAGAACGATTAGATGCGGAACAGAGGATACTACAATACAGTAGAGCACAATCGACATTCAAACGAACAATTGACAATATTAGTTTACTAAATCCTGATGACTGCACCCATGGGCAACTTCATGAAGAATTAACTCAGGCCAACAATGTTATTGATGACGCTAGAGACGAATACATGAGAACGCTCAAGCACCTTGATAGCCTTAACTCATCAGATGAATTTAACAATTCAGATGATCAATCAACCAATCACTTTGCCTCAATTTCTGCATCTAGGAATTTCCGATATTGGTTCAAAAGCGGTTTTGCATTTTCTCTTCCTCTAATAGTTTTCATTTCCTTTGTTTACTTAACTTACAAATATATAATTTAAAAAGTAAGCAATCTCCCTCTTTTTTAGAATGATTTCATGAAAAAGACTACTGACATAAAACAGTCCCAACATGATCTTTTTAGCTCTCGCCTAAAAAATGACGAATTGTCTATCAAAGAGAAAATCGCAAATCTTGAGAATTTTGTCTCTAAATCGAATCAATCTAACAAAACTGACTCTTTAAAATTTGTTCACCGAGCAAGCGTCAATTACTCCACTGAAAAATTGAGCAGGTCTCAAATTGCACAGATAAAGGCTCAAAATATGAGAAATTTCATCAATTTCATTATTGCTCTTGTATTTTTTACTCTCATTTCATGCCTGCTATTTATTGGACTATAGAACATTAACTGCTGGATTTTCTTTTTTCTTAGTTTAATCATCTCAAACTTAATGAGTGATAGTAATATTGATGTGAAATATGTAGCCAACTTGGCACGTCTAGATCTAGATGATAACGAAATCGAAAATTTCACAAAACAGCTAAATGATATACTCACTTTTGTTCAACAACTAGAAGGTGTAGATACAACTAATGTTAAAGCAACATCACATGCTAATTTAATGCTTGATGTGATAAGAAAGGACGAATCAAGAGAAGGATTTGGAAGCGATATCGCGCTTAGAAATGCCCCTGATCAAAACAATCAACAATTTAAAGTTACACGCGTTGTAGATTCATGACCGATTCCATAGGTTCCTTAACAATATCACAACTGAAAGAAGCCTATACAAGCGGTTCAATTTCACCAGTTGATGCTATCTCAAATTTAATCGACGAGATTGAAAATCTTGATTCAGATGTAGGCGCTTATATATCTATAGACAAAGATTCAGCTTTAGAGAGTGCTGCAAAGGTCGATATAAGCCAACCCCTTGGAGGAATTCCAATTGCCATTAAGGATCTGATTAACGTTAGCGGTCAAAGCTGTTCATGTGCATCAAAAATATTAAAAGACGCATATACTTCGACATATGATGCAACTGCTGTTTCTAGACTCAAATCTAATGGGGCAATCCCATTAGGGAGAGTTAATATGGATGAATTTGCTATGGGTTCATCTACTGAAAATTCGGGTTTCCATATAACTAAGAACCCTTGGGATATAAGCAGATCACCTGGAGGCAGTAGTGGAGGTTCTGCAGCATGTGTTGCTAATGATACAGCTGTCGCTTCCCTCGGCTCTGATACAGGTGGTTCAATCAGGCAACCAGCATCTTTTTGCGGCGTCGTCGGCCTTAAGCCAAGTTATGGTACTGTTTCAAGGTACGGTTTGGTAGCGTTTGCATCATCTCTGGATCAAATTGGACCTATTACCAAAACAAGTAAAGATGCGGCATTACTATTAAGCGCCATAGCTGGTAAAGATCCATTAGATTCCACATCAATTGACAATTCAAATGCTGGTCTATCAACAATGCTTAATGGAAACATTAAGGGCCTTAAACTCGGAATGCCAAAAGAATATTTTACTGATGGCATTGATTCTCAAGTTCAAGATTGTATCAATGATGCGATTACGAAATTAGAAGAGCTCGGCGCTGAAATCGTAGACATAAGTTTACCACATACTGAATATGCAGTTTCAACTTATTACATTATTGCAACAGCTGAGGCCTCAGCAAACCTTGCCAGATTTGACGCAGTAAGATATGGTAATAGGGCACTTGATTGTGAAAACATTAACGAACATTATGTCAAATCTAGGTCCGAAGGGTTTGGAGCAGAGGTTAAAAGGCGAATTATTCTTGGGACCTATGTATTAAGTTCAGGATATAATGATGCATATTACGTCAAGGCTCAAAAAGTAAGGACTCTAATTAGGGATGACTTTAAAAACGCTTTTGATAAGGTTGATGCTATCATTTCTCCAACATCACCAACTCCAGCTTTTAAAATAGGGCAGATGTCCAAAGATCCCTTAAAAATGTATCTTGCTGATATATTTACGATAGCTGCCAATTTATCTGGAATATGTGGAATTAGCACTCCTTGTGGATTTGTCAGTAGCGATGAAGGCACTTCTCTTCCCGTAGGCTTACAAATACTTGGTCCACCAATGAAAGAATCAACAATTTTACGTGTATCAGATGCTTATGAACAAGCGACTGATTGGTTAGCAAAAAAGCCCTCTAATTAGTATCTAGTATCAAATATTATACTAGAAATTTTTTCACAGGAGCAAAACTTTTTCTGTGTATTTTACATGGGCCAAATTTATCAAGTGCCTCCAAATGAACCTTTGTACCGTAACCTTTATGCTTTTCAAATTTATAATCAGGGTACAGTTTTGAATATTTTAGCATCAGTTTATCACGCTCAACTTTTGCTATAATACTCGCAGCTGCAATTGAAAGACTCTTCGAATCCCCTTTCACTATTGAATCGTTAGGCAATGGAAAATCTTTAACTGGCATCCCATCAATAATCACAAATGAGGGTTTGATTGATAAATTCAATACAGCTTGAGCCATCGCTTTGTGAGTGGCTCTTAGAATATTTATTGTGTCTATTTGCTCCTCATCAACAACTGAATAAGCATATATTACATTAGAATGTGGAGATGTAATATTGTTATAAATCTTTTCCCTCCTAGCGGATGACAATTTTTTTGAATCATCTAATTCAACAGACTCAAAATTTCTTGGTAGTATAACAGCAGCCGCCACAACAGGTCCGGCCAAAGGTCCCCTACCCGCTTCGTCAACACCTGCAATAATTTCATGACCAGATGTAATTAATTTTTTTTCGAATGAAAAATCTGGCATTTATTTAATTAGTTTAAATTATAAGGTAACAACCATACTGTTACGCTACATAACAAATTTATTAAAACCAATGTCATTATTCGTTAAAATATCATTACCTCTCTTTATCATTGATCAAATCTCAAAATTGTTAGTGCTGTATAACTTTGATCTGGGTGATGAAAAATCGATTATCCCAAATTTTTTCAATCTCGTTAGAGTTCACAATACTGGAATAGCGTTTGGAAAGTTTAATGATGCAACGTATTCTAATATTATTTTTTCATTTGTCGCAATTTTTGCGCTAATTTTCATAATCGTTTTATGGAAGAAAAATAAATTCCCAGGAAAAGTTAATACATATGCAATAGTTTTTCTGGTTCCCGGTATCCTAGGCAACTTGGTTGATCGATTGTGGCATGGATATGTTGTAGATTTCCTCGACTTTTACATAAATAATTCACATTGGCCTTCATTTAATGTTGCGGATTCCTGCATATGTATTTCTGCTGGACTTCTATTTATTGGCGCATTCAAAGCAGATGAAGAGTTAAAAGAAAAATGACTTTTAATAGCAGCCTTAGAAAGGCAAAACACCAGCTGAGATTGGATCTAAAATATAAATTATCTCAGATGACCCGTGATGAGAGAAATATCAGCAATTCAATCATAAATGAAAAACTTCTTTTAGAGTTAAAGAAATGCACGTCAATATTGTGCTTTTATCCACTTCCAAGTGAACCTAATATTAAACCGTCAATCGAGTATTGGCTCAAAAATAATTTTGAAGTCAGCCTACCTCGACTACACAATGGTAAAATCCAATGCCATAAAATAAATCATCTTGCAGAAAATGAATTTATAAAATCTGACATTGGGGTATTAGAACCAAATCCAAACAATTGTGAGATAATTCCAGAGGAATCTATACGCAATATTCTTATTCCTGGATTGGGGTTCAGCCATAAAGGTCAACGAATTGGCAGAGGCGGCGGAATTTATGACAAATTTTTATCAACATGTAGTCCTGGTAAGTTTTTGATTGGAGTTTGTTTTAATGTCCAATTTGTTGATGAAATACCAATTGAAAAACATGATCAATTAGTTTCAAAAGTTATCTCGGGTTAAATACCTATACCCATTTTGGAATAGTTAACTCAAAATCAGGAATCTTCGTATAAACAGCTCTTCCTAGGTCAGTCTCTCCAAAAAAAGATCCCTGAACTTGAGAGTCACCAGATATTACATGGTAACTATTGTAATTAAATTCATCTCCACTTTCTATAAGGGGAAACTGACCAATAACGCCATCACCCTCAACAATCAATTTCTCGCCATCGTAGGAGGTTATTATCCACTTTCTGCCAATAATTTTTATCCTTTCAGGAGAATTGTTCTTAATTGTTATAAAATAAACAAATGGATACGGTTTATCAACTGGCGCTTCTAAACTTGGCATATAGATGACATCGTCAACTATAACTTCTAAAGATATTAATTCTTCAATTTCCAATCTTAATGAAATGGGTTTATTTGGATTATTAATTTAACATGTATTTACATCTATAAACAATTACCAAATAATTATTTAAATGAAAAACATGCCTAAAGTTTTAACCATTGCTGGATCAGATCCCAGTGGAGGGGCCGGCATTCAGGCTGATATAAAAGTTTTTCAATCTTTAGGAGTCTATGGACTTAGTGCTATCACCTGCATTACATCACAAGCGCCTGGTTTTGTTCACTCAATTTCACCTGTAAGTGGAGAACATATAGCCAACCAAATTAAAACACTTTCTGATCATTATTCTATCGCGGCAATCAAATTAGGATTACTGAACACAACTGAATCAATTAATGCAATTTTATGCAGTTTAAATAAGTTTAGGAATTCCCCACCTTTGATTATAGACCCAATCATAGAATCATCTAAAGGAACAATTCTACTAGAGTCTAAAGCTCTGGAATTATACAAGCGCGAATTATTGCCAATCGCTTCGCTTTACACTCCAAACCTTAATGAGGCCGAAATTTTGCTAGGCTTAAAAAATAGTGATCAAGAGGAAATGGGAAAAAACTTATTTAAAAGCTTTAAATCCCCTGTCCTGCTAAAAGGTGGACATCTCAANAATGACAAAGCTAGAGACATATTCGTCGATCAAAATGGAATNACGGCATTTGATTCAGACAGAATCAAAGACATAGATCCACATGGAACCGGTTGCTTTTACTCTGCCTCGATTTGCGCNTTAGTTGCTCTTGGGTATCCAATTAAGGAGGCAATATCAAAATCAAAAAANATTATCTTCGAAGCAATTTCTAAATCTGAAAATCTGGGAGGTATTACAAATACCTTAAACTATGATTTTAAANAATTTCTCNCATAGCTTTAATAGCCCCCTCAACCTGAAGCTAACACATATCTTAGTGCGTATCCTAGTCAACTGGCCAAGGAATCTATTATATAAAACTTTATGCTAATTCGTTAGTAGAGAACAATATAAAAAATAATAATTTTAATATTGTTTAATACATGTTTGATATTATTAGACATTAAAAAGTTTTACTCCAATGTCTTGAGACTTGAGACAACCGTGGGTATTATTTAGAATCAAATAGCGATTTATTTTATGAAAAATACTAACCGTAGAAAATTCATGAAGGGCGCCCTCTATGGAGCTGCCGGAACAAGTACATTTTGCAGTCTTCCCGCAAATGCAAAAGTTAAAGGAGCCAACGAGGATATCCGTGTTGCAGTAATTGGTTGTGGCGGACGAGGTGGCGGCCATGTGAATGCGTCACTTGGTCACAAAAACGTGAGGGTTGCCGGTGTATGTGATGCTGATTATAAAAGAAACGAATCTAATGCTAACAGAGTGGAATCAAAGCAGGGATCAAAGCCTAAGATCTATGAAGACTACCGCGAACTTTGTACCGATAAGGACATTGACGCTGTAATGATTGCGACACCTAATCATCTTCATGCTCTAATCTCAATTCTTGCAGCACAAAATGGTAAACATGTGTATGTCGAAAAACCAGTTTCACACAATATTTGGGAAGGACGGAAACTAGTTGAAGCCGCAGAGAAATATGCAAAAAAAGGTGTTATTATTCAACACGGCATGCAACGCCGTTCTGACACAGGTTGGAGAGAAGTAATGGAGTGGATAAAAGATAAGCCTTTAGGTGAAATGGTTGTATCAAGAGGATTCTGCTACAAACCTAGAAAAAGTATTGGTAAAGTTAATGCTCCTAAACAACCACCCGCTGAGGTCAATTACGATTTATGGTCAGGACCGCGAGAAATGCTCCCTGTAAGAAGAGAACGATTTCATTATGATTGGCATTGGCAAAGCCCATATGGAAATGGTGATATCGGCAATCAAGGGCCACATCAAATGGATGTTGCAAGATGGGCAATAGGTAAAGAAAAATGCTCCTCAAACGTGCTTAGTATTGGTGGTAGATTCGGATATGATGATGACGGAGATACAGCTAATACCCAGATCGCCTTTTTTGACTATAAACCAGTTCCTTTAATATTTGAAGTTAGAGGCTTACCTGAACAAGGTCTAGATTGGGGTAAAGGAATGTCTAACTATAAAGGTGCTAGAGTTGGAAACGTAATTGAATTCGAAGGCGGTTATATCAGTGAATCGAAGGCTTACGATGACAAAGGCAAAAGCTTCAAAAAATTTGGGATAACAAATGGTCGAGGTCATTTTGAAAACTGGATAGCTTCGATCAAAGAAGGAATTAAAAATGGAGCTGTTGAGCACGAACTTTCCGCTCACACTGGTCACATTTCAGCGGCATTAGGTCACATGGCAAACATCTCACACTTTATTGGCAAAACGGCTTCCCCAGAGGATTGTAAAGACGCTATCAAAGGAAATAAGATGAAAATGGAGGTATTTGAGCGATTCGCTGAACATCTCGATAAAAACGGAGTCGATTTAAATAAGAGTAAGGCGACCTTAGGACCTTTGCTTAGTTTTGACCCAGACAAAGAGGTTTTTACTGGTGATTTATCTAATGATGCTAATGAATTAGTTAAAGGCGATTACAGAAAAGGCTTTCAAATACCTGAAGTCGTATAATATCACCTACCAGATTCTCTAAAATCTTAATTAGTGGCTATATCTTATAGTTACATGACTATTTATGGTTAAAATTCAATAATTGATATTTCATTGTTTGATATAACCATTCATATGGGCAATTTTTCCCAACAATTAAAACAATATCAAAAAAATGGCTGATAATTCAGATAGCAAAAAACCTGTGGAAAAACTCCTTGCAGCTAACCGTAGTGAAATTGCAACCCGCATATTTAGGGGTGCAACCGAGCTAGGATTAAGAACAGTAGCTATATATGCGGAGGAGGACCGTTTTTGTATTCATAGATTTAAAGCTGATGAAGCATACAAACTAAGCAAAGAGAAAGGTCCTGTCGGTGCTTACCTTGATATCGAAGGAATTATCAATATTGCCAAGGAGCGAAACGTTGATGCCATTCACCCAGGATATGGTTTCCTCTCTGAAAACGCAGAATTTGCTAATGCCTGTAAAGAGAATGGCATTATCTTTGTTGGACCTAGACCTGAGGTTCTCGCCAGCATGGGTGATAAAATTGCAGCTAGGAAAAAAGCTGCCGAATTAAATGTCCCGATCCTTGCCGGAAATGAAGATCCAATAAGCAATCAGGAAGAAGCCATTAACATTGCCAAAACTATCGGATTCCCTCTTATAATTAAGGCTGCATTTGGTGGTGGCGGTAGGGGAATGCGGGTAGTCGACAAAGAAGAAAATCTTGCATCTCTCCTAGAAGAAGCTCAAAACGAAGCTCTCAATGCATTTGGTAATGATGCCGTTTTTTTAGAACGCTTCATAAAACAGGCCAAACACATTGAAGTTCAGATCATTGGTGACCAACATGGTAATGTTATTCATTTACATGAAAGAGACTGCTCTGTTCAAAGAAGACACCAGAAAGTTATTGAAATAGCTCCTTCAATTAATCTTCCTGATGATACCAGATTGGCCTTATGTGATGCCGCGGTAAACATCGCTAAATCTATCGGTTACGACAATGCTGGAACCGTAGAATTCCTGGTGGACTCAGAAACAAATGATTGGTTCTTCATAGAAATGAACCCTAGGATTCAAGTAGAGCATACAGTAACGGAAGAGATCACCAATATTGACATTGTTAGAACGCAAATTTTAATTGCACAGGGGCATGCAATGCACTCTCCTGAGGTCGGACTACCTCAACAAGATGAAATCGAACGTAATGGAGTCGCGGTTCAATGCAGAATCACAACCGAAGATCCTGAAAATAATTTTACTCCTGATACGGGTAGAATTTTAACCTACCGTACCGCATCCGGACATGGAATCAGATTAGATGGTGGACTAGGAACTACTGGTGCAACAGTGACACCATTTTATGATTCAATGCTGGTCAAACTAACCACACATGCTCCCAACTTTGATATCGCCCTTCAGCGAGTTCAGCGTGCTTTAAGAGAATTTCGTATTCGTGGTGTAAAAACCAATATTCCTTTCCTCCTAAACGTCATAAAGAATGATAAATTTAGTTCAGGAAATGCAACTACCAGACTGATTGATACCACACCTAGTCTTTTTGAGTTTAACCCAAGAAAAGACCGAGCCACAAAACTTCTCAATTTTCTTGGTGATGTAATTGTAAATGGCAACTCAAATGCAAAAGGCCAAAAACCAGACAAAGTCTTCCAACAACCTCGAATACCAGATTCTGATACAAAATCTTTAGCCCCAAAGGGCACAAAAGATAAACTAGTTGAATTAGGACCAGAGAAATTCTCAGAGTGGATAATAGATCAAAAAGAACTTCTTATAACCGACACAACTCTAAGAGATGCTCACCAATCATTATTAGCGACAAGAGTCCGTACATTTGACATGCTTGCCGTTGCGGACGCAATCGCAAAAAACACTCCATCATTATTTTCCCTTGAAATGTGGGGAGGTGCGACTTTCGATTCATCAATGAGATTCCTTAAAGAGGATCCCTGGGAACGACTCACCTTATTGAGAGAAAAAATACCCGACGTTCTCTTCCAAATGCTTTTCAGGGGTTCAAATGCAGT
>NZSO01000039.1 GCA_002696885.1 Verrucomicrobiales bacterium
TATCCGAGTCAAATGCATGGAGAGGTTGCCCTAATTCCATCATCACGTAATTAGTGACATCAACTACATTGTTAATTGATCTTAATCCAATAGCCTCAAGCTTGGCTTGGAGCCAATAAGGACTCGGGCTTACTTTAACATTCGTTATTTTTCTTAGCGTGTACAGAGGGCAAAGATTTGTATCTTGGATTTTAATAGCCTCATCTGTTGTATCAACGAGTGACAATTCATCAGCTGAATTGTTATCTCTTTGTTTTAATTTTTTGCTGCAGATAGCAGAAAGCTCTCTAGCTACACCGATATGGCTCAGGCAATCAGGTCGATTAGGGGTTATTTCAAGATCGAATACACTTGGAAAGAATTCATTTAAATTTAGACCGATTTTAGATTCCTTAGGTAAAATCCAAAGTCCTTCACTATCTTGTCCACCTAATTCACTTTGGCTACATAACATGCCTTTAGATTCGACTCCGCGCAATTTTGCCTCTTTTATTTCAAAGTCTTTAATAACGGCACCAGGCAGCGCTAATGGCACCTTATCCCCCTCAGAAAAGTTATTGGCTCCGCATACAATTTGTCTGAGTTCCTTTTGACCATCATCGACTTGGCATACTAGTAGTTTGTCAGCGTTTGGGTGACTTTCTATTTTGCTGATTTGTGCAACAACCACCTTGTCAGGAATTTTTATAATGCCCTCCACTTCAATGCCTGAAAAAGTTAATAAATCGCTTATCTCACTATCGTTATATTCCGATAGATCTATGTGATCGCCAAGCCAGTCTATTGAAATTTTCATTAGAATTGTTCTAAGAATCTCATGTCGTTTTCGATTAAGTGCCTGATATCAGAAATGCCCCACTTAATCATTGCGAGACGTTCAAGGCCGAGTCCAAATGCGAATCCTGAAACTTTTTTTGGTGAATAAGCTTCATCACCTCTGACTTTACAAATTTGATTAAATACATCGGGATCAACCATGCCGCAGCCAGCAATCTCAATCCATTTGGATTTTTTTCCCTCAGCTTCAAGTAAAATATCAATTTCAAAACTTGGTTCGGTGAATGGAAAAAAATGAGGTCTAAACCTGATTGGAGTCTCTTTACCGAAAATTGCTTGAAGTAAAAACTCTAGAGTTCCCTTTAAATCAGCTAAAGAAACATTTTGATCAACATATAGACCTTCTAATTGATTAAATTGGCTTAGGTGAGTGGCGTCAATTTCATCTCTTCTGTATGCAGCTCCTGGTGCTATAATGCGAACAGGAGGATGATTTTTTTCCATTGTTCTAATTTGAATGGTCGAGGTATGAGTTCTTAGGAGATTCCCATCTTCAAAGTAAAATGTATCTGATTCGTTTCTTGCTGGGTGATCTTGAGGCGTATTAAGAGCATCAAAACAATGCCATTCCGTTTCAATTTCAGGTCCGCTAGCAAGCGAAAAACCCATTCTTCTGAGAGCCTTGACCGAGTCATCAAGCATTTGTGAAATAGGGTGACGCCCTATTAACGTGGTCGAATGACCGGGCAGTGTGACGTCTAGAGATAGTACTTTTTTGCTGTCCTCTATTTCCTGTAGGCTATTAATTTTTTCCTCTAGATTCTGAGTTATCTCGGATCTTGTTTCATTTAATTTTTTTCCTGCAAGAGGCCTTTCCTCGTTGGAAAGATCTTTCATTCCAGCAGCAGTAAGTGTTAAACGGCCCTTTTTGCCAAGCAAGGAAACCTTGAGATTGTTTAACTCGTCGAGGGTATTAGCCTTCGATATCTCGGTGGTTGCTTCGCTTAGAATTGTCTGCAGTTGCTCAAGCATGTCATTGATTGACCGCCTTAATGATCTAATGAAAAATTGTACGATCTAATTAAGAGCAATATGGTTAAGAAGCCGCTCTCTTATTTTCGATCGCTTCTTTTGCCTGATTGACTAAATTATCAAAAGCTGCTTCATCATGAATTGCAACATCAGACATAATTTTTCTATCAAGATCAATTTCAAGTGCCTTCAGCCCCTCCATGAATCTGCTGTAAGTCAACCCTCGAGACCTACACGCTGCATTAATGCGTTGAATCCATAAAGCTCGAAAAGTTCTCTTATGGTTTTTTCTATCCCTGTAAGAATAAGTCATCGCCTTACGAACTGCATCTTTGGCGAAACGATATTTAGTTGATCTGAACCCTCTGAAGCCTTTGGCTTTCGCGAGCATTCTCTTACGTCTTTTTCTACTGGCTGGTGAATTTGTTGATCTGGGCATTTTTTGTTCAGGTTGTTTGGTTTACTTCGTGACCTCAGTCCTCACCTGAAAGATATATCCCTCTAACCGGGGATCAGAACTGATGGTTATTTAGCTAATTTTCAATAATTAGAGAATAATTGAGCAAATTACTCAAATTAATGACTAAAAGGGAGGTTTTCGCGAAAGCGTGGCAAATCGGCGCTAGATATTAGGGTTGCTTTACCAAGGTTACGCTTCCTTTTTCGATTTTTGTTCAAAAGAAGGTGACGTTTGCCTTGTTTTTGGCGCAACATTTTACCTGTGCCAGTCACTCGGACTCGCTTGGATATTGCCTTATGCGTTTTACTTTTACCAGCTGTTCTAGCCATGGGGGGGTGAAAATACTGGAAAGATCCAATCACGCAACCGCTTTTTTCACTCTTCCCTCCAAAATTACTTCCTATATACTATTAAATTGTTTATAGTTAAGTTTCCTTTAATAATTTTTCATTTGTATTTACGATAGATCATGTCGCTTTTGTTGGATAATAACCCCCATAATCCATCCTTGCTATCATTACAAAATGAGCATTTTAGAATTGCCCTAGACCAATTAGAAGATGTTGTTTTGTTGGTTGATCTTCACGGCCTATCAAAACCCGTTCCAGAAATTGTTTATGTTAATTACGGATTGCTTGAATTGAGTGGATTTAATGAGAGTGATCTTGTAGGGAAGCCATTGTCAAAAATATTTGGATCTAGGAAATTAAAATTACTGACAGATCGGCTGGATGCGATAATAGAGAACCGGGGCGTATATGAGTTTACTAATGAACTAAAAGGTTCTGATTCCGAAAATATTGTCTGTAACTGGCGAGTCAGTTGTTTGTTTGATGACAATAATAAGCCATCAAATTTTTTACTTACGGCTTCAGCGGTTACTGAAAATTTATCAAAACCTAATTCAAAAACAGCAGATAAGCCCGAAAAGGAAATCCATGAGTTAACATCTGTTCCTCTCACGGTTAGAAATGAAATACTTGCCATGCAGGCGGGAGGGATTGCTCATGATTTTAAAAATATGCTGACAACTGTTGTTGCTAATTTGTCTCTTATTAGAGAATCAATAAATGATGGTGAAACAATAGCGAGAATAGAGGATGCGATGAAGGCTTCCAGAGAAGCTACTGATTTGGCTTCTCAATTACTAACATATTCACGAGGGAATGTTAAATTTAATAAAGAGGAAGCAGATGTTTCTCAATTACTCAAGGATGCTACAAGAATTTGTACAGCAGGATCCAAAACTCGTTGCGATTTAAATATTCAAGATGGCATATGGTTGTCATCTATTAACAGAACTCAAATTGTTCAAGTTATTAATAATCTTATTATTAATGCTAGGCATGCTATGAACGATGAGGGTGTAATAAAAGTTAATCTCCGCAATATTGAAATAAGTGATGGAGCGGTCAATGGGCTTAGACCTGGTAAGTATTTACAGTTAATGTTTATTGATCATGGAAACGGTATTGAGGAAAGTGATTTAAATAAAATTTTCAAAAGGTTCTATACGACTAAAAAGTCTGGGAGTGGTTTAGGGCTAGCAACCTGTTTATCTATAATTCGTGATCATGGTGGTACTATAGAAGTGAGTTCAGCTGTTGGAAAAGGTTCAGCATTTAAATTATATTTACCGGCCACTGGGAATTGCGAAAATTTTGACCAACTTAAAGAAATTAAAAAAGATAATTTCTTAAGAGGTCGTGTTCTAGTAGTTGATGATGACAAACCAATTCTTGAAGTGTCTAAATCAATGTTGATGAATCTTGGATACGATGCAGAAATCGCTCAATCCGGGGAAGAGGGTATTAAAAAATTCAGTAAATTTTATTCTTCAAAGACTCCGTTTGATGTCGTGATTATGGATATGACTATGCCTGGAGGATTAGATGGTATTGAGGCATCGAAGAAAATAATTGATATTGATGAATCTGCAAAAATCATAACCAGTAGTGGTTACAACGATGAAAGCTCAATTGAGTTCTCATGTAAGAGGAATATTTTTTCCGGCTCACTTGCTAAACCCTATGATATGAGTGAAATGGCAGAAATTATTGAGGGCGTTATAAATACTTCCTCTAAAGTTTAATTTGTTCTCAGGGATTCTCCTTTTGCTTTAAATCTTGTTTTGGCTGATTGGGTGAAGTTAAATCTTCAATCACCTTTAGGCTATTTTGAATAGTGTTTGGAATTATACCAATGGCTTCTGGAATAATTTCTGCTGGATTTGTGTTCTTTAGTACTTTTTCTCCATCAGCAATTATGTTTCTTGGTATAGAGAAATTCACAGGTTCCCATTTGGGGGCTGATAGTTCTCCAGATCCTTTGTATCTCAACAACCTTGACAGTGGCCATCCTACCAAATTTAAGTGTCCGCGTGCATTCATTTCTGCCTCTAAATTTACAGTATTATCTGTTAAATTTATGAACCCATTAGACCTTAATATAAAACCTGGGGTCAATGCTTGAAAGTCTATTAAATTCATTAGTCCATTTCTAGTTCTGAATGATGCTTTTGCAGATTTAGCTACGCTGTATCCAGCCTTTGGTTCGCGTAGTACGGAACTTATAATTGGTGATATAGGCCCAAGAATAGGAATTGAAAAAACATTTCCCTGAGTCAAAGATAACGTTCCCTCTCCATTCCAGTTTTCGGGTTTTTTGGTTGGAATTTTAAAGCCGACGTCTCCGCCGACTATTCCATTAGTTTTACTTTTTAAGTCAAACGTATTGACCAATTTTCCGAATTGTAAATTTTCAGCTTGGATTCTTCCACTATAATAACCGTCGTCCTCATTAAGAGACGCTGAGCCAATGTGTCTAAATTTTCCATCAACGAATTCACCGTCTATCCTGATGTTTAACTTATTTCCATTTACTGATACAGACCCTTTTGGATTATTAATGGTTACTACTTTATTAAATAACTTTGTTTTAGCAGTACTAGAAGAATTAAAAGTAAATACGATACTTGTTTCCTGATTGTCTTTTGTATCAATTATCCCATTTAAAGTGATATATGGAGGATCATTGAATTGATATTTGCCAAGTGTTTCACTAACAGAATTTGAGAAATATCCCGCAGTTATATGTGGGAAAATACTACCATCTAATTTGGTTAAACTAACTAGACCGTTGGTGAGGTTTATTTCTGCTTTATTTCCACTTAAATATCCCTCTTTTCTGTCCAATCGGAAATTAGATATGGTAATATTTTCTTTTTTTAAACTTATCTTACCNGTAGCTGCCGTTAATGGAATNTCGTTGTATTCACAAGAGCCGATTGTGAATGTTCCTCGTGTATTAATTGATTTTGTATCATTGATATTGCCACTTCCTTCGAGTTGAACGTCAACCGTGGGATTGTTAGGGAGATCTAATCTTTTTAAAAATTCTGGTGATTTACCTACTAATGAAGTCAGTACCTCTGGATCCATTTTCAAAACGGTATCAAATCTGAATTCATTCTTTCTATCTTGTAAATAATTACCAGATATTGTTCCGCTCTCATGTTCTAATGATAGATTACGGAAATAAAATTTAGAATTATTGTATGAAAAATTGGTCTTACCCTTTTCAAATAGAGTGTCCTTAAAAATAATTCGATCGCATTCTATGCTACCAAATAACTTAATGGAAGTCTTCTCGTCTTTACTGTTGTTAGAAAGATTTAAGCTTCCCGTTGCGGTGATTTGAGGAGTGTCTATGAAAAATAAATCTTCCAGATATTTATTATCAATGAATGATTTTGTAAATTCGGCCAAATCAATTGATGAGTTGAAGCTGAAAGGGAGAGATGAATTATTACTTATCCATTGAGCATTGCCCTTAAGTTCCCCCAAGCGGTCCTGTAGGCTAATATTTTTGAATATGAAATCACCATTTTCATATTCAGTTTCTATATTTAGGTAGTTAATCTGATAGTTTGAACCAAGACGGCTAAGGTTCTCCCCTTGAATTGAAATGTTAGCAAGAGTTTTCTCAGGTTCGTTAAGGTTTGCAACCACTCTTACCGTAACATTTGGTGGTTTTTTGTAATCGTAGTTAATCTTTTTTAATTCTTTGATTAATGATGATATTAACGATCTTTGTTTGTTAATTTTATGTGCGTTTTGGTTTTCAAAACTGTTTTTTAAAAACGATGAATCTATTTTACTCTTTTGTATTAAAGAACCTGATAAGTTAATTTTAATACCATTTAAAAAGCATTGCGCATTCTCTATATCGATAGATTTCCCTGGAACCCTTACTCGAGCTTTTAAGTCAGTAATTTTTATTTTCTCGCTATCTTTCAGGTTTGGATCAATGGGCAGAAAAATGTCGGTATCCCTGAATTCAACAGAATTTAAGAATTGCTTTTTCCTCAATAATTTAACTAAGTCAATGTCTAGAGTAATATTATTTATTGATGCAACTAAGCTTGATCTAGTTTCGTCTGAGTAAATTCTTATATTCCTTGCTACTAGACCATCAAGCGGATCAATGGTTAACTTGCCTATTTCGGCTTCAATGCCTCGACGATCAAACTCTTCCATTATAAGTTTTCGCCACTTCTTGGTGAATCCTTCATTATATGCATAGAAACCAACCCATATTGCAAAGATCAGGCAAAGAAAAATAGATATCTTTGCAATTGATCTAAGAATTTTTATCATGATGAAAACTCAATTAATTATAGGTAATGGTCAAATGACTAAAAATTATGAATTATGATACTATCACTATAAGTCTATCTTTATACAGTTATTAATAATAAGAATTGCAATGCTTGGTATAATCTCACTTGGAAGTGGTAGTTCGGGAAATAGTTCCGTCATATATTCTGAGAGGACCTCTATTTTAGTCGATGCTGGGTTGAGTGCCATGCAACTAAAGAAAAGAATTACACTTAGTGGCCTTAATCCTAACGAATTGAATGCTGTGCTAATTACTCATGAGCATACTGATCACACCAAGGGTTTGGAAGTGTTATCAAAAACTGTTCCTGTACCTGTTTACTGTAATTCGCTAACGCATGAAGCTATCGCTGGTGCCAATGGGTCTGTTAAATCATGGAAATTGTTTGAAAATGGAAATCCGTTCATGATTGGTGACATTGAGGTATGTGGTTTTTCAGTGATGCATGATGCTGCTGATCCAGTTGGATTTACGTTTGAAAGAAATGATAATAAAATTGGATTTATTAGTGATGTTGGTCATGTTAATCAACTTCTGATATCCTCAGTAAAAGATGTTCAAAATCTTTTTATTGAGGCAAACTACGATGAGACTCTTTTACAAAATGACAACAAAAGACCATGGTCATTAAAACAAAGAATTGCATCAAGGCATGGTCATCTCTCTAACAGACAAACTGCTGAATTTGTTGCTTCAATCGCAGAGCAGGGTAACCTAAAAAACGTCATTTTAGGACATTTGAGTAATGATTGTAACTCCCCAGAAGTGGCCAGAGCTGAAATTATATTAGCATTGTCTAACTGCGGCATTAGCGGCATCGAA
>NZSO01000040.1 GCA_002696885.1 Verrucomicrobiales bacterium
ACTGCTGAGAGCAGGAAAAAAATAATAGTTAACCAAAAGAATAGAGATCCTGGTTCGAAAAAACCTGTTGGAGCTCCGCCAGTTTGGACAATTTCTATGGCTTTTTGCTTTGGGTTCGCTATTCCTAATAAGTTCATCTTTAAATCAATTCAGAAATGGTACTTTCTCCTAAGTTTTGCTGATGTCCAGTCACTAAAAAAGTATTTTTTAATTACTAAGTGAGATTATTTGGGTGCCTGAATTATGGTATTGCCAAAATAAGGCTGTAAAGCCTCAGGAATATCTATACCTCCATCATCGCGTTGATAAGTTTCAATAAGTGCCACGTACAATCTCGGAAGAGCTGTACCTGAACCGTTTAAAGTATGAGCGAAAAGATTTTTTCCAGCCTCATCTTTAAATCTTAATCTCATTCTTCTTGCCTGATAATCCTCAAAATTTGAACAGCTGGAAACTTCCAAATATTCATTTTGTCCTGGCGCCCAAACTTCGAGATCATAAGTTTTAGCGGCACTAAACCCAAGGTCACCTGTACATAGCTCAATGCGACGATAGTGCAAACCCAGTGTCTCTAATATACATTCAGCATCTTCAGTAAGGGATTCAAGTTCATCATATGATTGATCAGGATGAACAATTTTTACGAGTTCAACCTTATCGAATTGATGCATTCGAATGAGGCCACGATTTCCGGTTCCTGCAGAACCTGCCTCTCTTCTAAAGCAGGGAGTATGAGCGGTATATTTGATTGGAAGTTCCTCCTCTGAAAGAATCTTTTCTCTCTCGATATTAGTAACTGGCACCTCTGCTGTTGGAGCAAGAAACATTTGGTTTTCCTCAATACCATACATGTCTTCCTCAAATTTAGGCAATTGCCCAGTTCCCACCATACAGTTTCTATCAACCACGTAGGGTGGACTAATTTCGGTGTATCCTCTTTCGTTGGTTTGCTTATCGAGTAAGAATTGAATTAAGGAACGCTGAAGTTTTGCTCCTTCTCCTCGAAATAATGCAAAACCACTGCCTGCAATTTTTGAGGCAGCATCAAAATCAATCAACCCCAACCTTTCTGCAATTTGTACATGATTTTCTTTATCTTCACTATGAGGAATTTTATTACCCCACTCCTTAATCACTGGGTTGGAATTTTCATCAGCTCCAATAGGACATTTGTCGTGAGGGAGATTGGGAATAGATAATAGAAGATTTTTTTGAGTGTCATCGGCTTCATCGACCTCTTCAGAAAGTTTTTTTAAGCGAACACCTATTTCTCGCACAGCCGACTCAACCTCAGTTGTGTCTTCGCCTGCCTTTTTTCTTTGTCCAATTTCTTTGGATTTTGCATTTCTCTCTCCCTGAAGAGATTGTTTCTCGGTCTCGATTGAGCGACGCTTTTCATCGCAACCAAGAAGAGAATCAATGAGCTCATTGGCCTCCACGTTACGAGTTTGAAGGCGTTCCTTAATTATTTCAGGTTCTTGGCGAATGCGTTTGATGTCTAGCATGGAGACAGATTAGAGAGTTGATTCTTGTGTAATAAAATCGTTGATTTGGACGATAAAAAAACCAAAAAATAAAACAATTAAATTCTCTAAAACTTAATCCTTTTTTTAATTAATACAGGAAAATTTGTCCAAATAGTTAGTAGGGTTCTATGATTATTTATCTAGGAGCTTTTAAAGTTTCTTTGGAATTGTGCTTGGTAGTTGTTTTTCTTCAATAAAATGGGTAATTGAAGATCTTGTCACAGGAAAGGAAATACACCAAAGAGTTTAAGACCAAATTATTTGTTTGGTTCATTGGCTTTCTTTCGGGATTTGCATCCGCCATTAATTCTGAGGCATCATCAGGCCAGGACCCAAGGGCTAATGTTCTTATCCTAAAAATATTTGTATTTGGTTTTCTTGGAGGGGTGTTGTTTTTATTTATTAGAAAAATTTTAATTTCAATTTCTCAAAGATTAAAATCGAATGACTCAAACTTGGAGAGGTTTAAAGAAAATAGTAAGTGGCCGTTCATTCTATTTTTAAGTTCTTTTCTCGGAGCTTGGGGGGTTCAATTTAATATCATTACTACCGGATTTATTTGGATTTTATTTCTCTTGAGTCAGTTTTATGTCTTGAATCATTCAACGGATGGATTGGCTTATAGAACTATAAGGTTATCAAAATCAATACTTGCTGGACTGTTTATGCTTTCGGGTATTGCGGCACTTGTTTATCAAGTGGTTTGGCAAAGACTTTTATTTACCCTTTTTGGAGTAAACATAGAATCAGTAACGCTAATCGTTTCGATTTTTATGTTTGGCTTGGGAGTGGGTGCTTTTGCCGGAGGTTGGCTATCTGAAAAATTTGCAAAAAAATTGCCAGAGCTTTTTTTATGGGTTGAAGTGGCTATTGCCTTATTTGGTTTTGTAAGTATCCCCTTAATTGATCTAGTGGGTCAGATCGCATCAGAAATGAATACTGCTGGGATCGGTGCAGCGGTTTACTTAGTACTTTTCTTTCCAACGCTCTGCATGGGAGCCACATTGCCTATTCTTGTTGCTTATTTACATAAGGAAAATACAAAGCTTGGCTCTTCGGTAGGTCTTTTGTACACATTTAACACCATTGGGTCAGCACTCGCGTGTTTTTTAACTGCTGGCATCCTTTTTCGATTCTTGGGATTAACTGGTTCTGTATGGTTTGCAGCTAGCTGCAACCTCTTAACAGGAGCCCTGGTTTTCATATATTGTAAAAGTATAAAATCTAATCAAAGCAGCATATGACTCAACCGCATTCCAGAATATATAGGCAATCATCTGCTTTGATTATGGCTTTTTTTGTAGGAGCCATATCTCTTTCTCAAGAAATTATTTGGGTCAGAATTTTGAGTTTTTCATCAGCTGGGGCACCCACCACTTTTGCTCATACTCTTGGCAGTTTTTTAATTGGAATTGCCATTGGAGCAATGATTGGACGGCGTGTATGTAATTACCCAAAAGATTTTCTTTCATGGTCAGCATGGATGTTAGTGCTTTGTTCGTTCTTTTTCTACATATCGTTACCCCTTGCAGCTAAGATTAATTTGTGGGGACTTTATACACCTATTTTATTCTTAGTTTGTATTACTGCGGTAATTTCTGGTGGTATATTTCCTGTTGTCTGCCAAATAGCAGGATCTCAGGGATCAGTTGGAAAATCAGTTTCACTAGTTTATCTAATTAATATTATAGGAGCCACGTTCGGTTCTCTGATTACAGGATTCTACCTTTTAGATAAGTTCCCCTTAACTAAAGCTGCTACAATTATCTTTGTTGCGGGACTAATCGGTTCTCTTCTTATTTTATTTTTTAATAGAGGAAATGATAAACGAGTTTTAACAACAAGGTTAGTTCCAATTATTTCCCTGGTCTTCATTAGCCTCTTTTTTGGCGATAAAATGTTTTATGGGTTTTTAGAGAATCTCCAATATGAAAAGAAGTATCCGAGGACTCAGCTTTTTAAACAAATTGTCGAAAACAGAAGTGGTATTATAACGGTTGATGAGGCCACTTCTCCCGGAGACGCTGACATTGTTTATGGTGGTGGTATTTATGATGGACGATATGCTATTGATCCAGGGTCTCCTAATGGAATATATCGATGCTATATGGTTGCCGCTCTTCATAGAGAGCCTGAAGATGTTTTAGAAATCGGTTTTAGTAGTGGTTCATGGGCCGCAGCATTGATCAAACATGAAGCAGTAAAAAAATTAAAAGTTATCGAAATTAATAATGGATACCTAGAAGTTATCGAAAATTATCCAGAACATAAAAAACTACTAAGTAACCCAAAAGTTGATATAGAAATTAACGATGGAAGACGTTGGTTAAGAGTCCAGCCAGATGACAGAAAGTTTGATTTTATGTTGATGAATACAACGTTTCATTGGCGCAGTCATGCAACAAATCTTCTGTCCGTAGAATTCTTAGAATTATGTAAAAGCCACCTAAAATCTGGTGGGGTTGTTTTTTATAATACCACCGGAAGTGATGAAGTGGTTAGGACAGCAGCCGAAGTTTTTAATTATGTTACCATGGTTGGAAATTTTGTAGCGGCTTCCGATAGCCCATTTAATATTACTCCTGAGGAGAGACGAGCGAACTTGCTCCGCTTTAAAGATTCTGACGGCGTGCCTACTTTTACCAGAAAAGATGAATTTAAGAATGAATTGGATAGGCTTGTAAAAATGCCACTCCCTGAATTAGGAGAAAAGCTGAGAAATTCTTCAAACTTGCAGGTCATAACAGATGATAATATGGCCTGTGAATATCCGAGAAGAAGAAGTTACTGGATCGAGCCCAGCAATAGTTGGGGAAATATGTTACGCAATTTAAGAAGGAATTGATGAATAAAGGGGAATATCAACTCCGTGTGTCAATGATTGTGGCAGTTGATAATAATTATCTCATGGGTAGTGATAATGGTGGCCTTCCATGGAAAGGAATAGAAAAAGACAAAAACCATTTCAGGAAATACGTTGCATCAAAAACTCTTCTTGTTGGCAGAAAAACCTTTGAAGAAATGGATGGATGGTTTCAGGAACATCATACTCCATATGTATTAACTCGGAGGATAGGATATCAAACAAACTCTCACACTCATGTATTCAATGAAATTCAGGATGCGATTGATTATGCAAAGGAAAAAACTGTTGAAGAAATAGTTGTTTGCGGAGGTTCTGAGATTTATCGCCTAGCTCTCCAATATACGACGACTATTATTTTAACGATCCTTGATAGTTGTTTTAGAGTTGGAGGAGAACCCAAATTTTTTCCATCGATTGAGGAATTGAAATCATTCGGTTTTGAAAAATATAAAGAGGAGTATTTTAAACCATCAGTTCAAAATGAAGTTGGAATGTCTATAATATGGCTAAACCGTGATCGTCATTTAGTACCTGGTTTGCGAAAATAATTTATCATTCGCGTGAGAGTCTGGTATGCCCAAGAGAGGGGCAGTGGTAAGGCGATGGTTCAGTTGCTACAGAACAAATAGCCTATAAAGTATTGAAATGAATCATCTGTATACTCTTCTAATTATTGTTCTATTCGTTGGCTGTTCTGAAAATACAAGAACTCAAAGCGATGGAGAAAATTCTGAGGTTAATGACTCGAAGCTTGTGGACTCAAGTTATACTCCCAAGGAAGGAGCGGTTGATATGAAAACATTAGATTTAAACCCAGAGGGGCTATTTTGTTTGAAGGGATCAGATGTGCCTTATACTGGAAAAACATTTTCATTATGGCCTAATGGCAAAGTCGAAGCAGAAGGAAGTTTAAAAAATGGACGGCCCGATGGATTTACAACTTTTTGGTATGATTCTGGCGAAAAGGCCGGTGAAGGTACCTATAAAGATAATAAACGTGATGGTAAACTTATTGAGTGGCACAAGAACGGAAACAAAAAAATGGAGCAAAATTTTGATGCCGGAAATCTTCTTTCGAACAAGTTCTGGGATAAAGAAGGCAATGAGGTTGATAGTTATGAGGATGCGAATAAATAATTCGCTTATCCTTATCTGACTTTGATTTTAGAGATGCCTCTTTTCCCATTCCAGGCCGCTTCAATGGTATGGATTCCAGGAACTAATTGAAAATGGTCATCTTTAATGGGAGAACCATTTAAATACCATTGTGAGTGTTCTTCATCTGAAAGTAGGGGTATGGTCTGTTGGCCTTCTGGAATATTTGCATCGATAATAAAAATGGAGCCGTCGCTTGGGCTTATTATGTTAAGCTTTTGAGATATATTTTTCCTTACCTTTGCATTAAGATAGTTATGATTAGATAAGCACCACTTAGTGTAAGTCTTGTCTAAGATTAAATTGCCAGATTTGTCATAAAAAGAACTCGAGTTTTTTACTGGTGCAGTTTCCTCTGTGAAGAATTCGTTGACTGTTTGTTTTGTATGCCGGCTTGGAAGGAGTCCAGTAATGCTATCAATTTTTCTTTGTTTAAGATTAGGAAGTTCAAGGGGTCTTGCGTGTCTCTTTTTAATCAGATGAGTCATCATTTCATTCCATGCGGGTGCTGCGGATTCAGTCGTTAGCGTGCCGTTCATTGTTTTGCCACTAAGATTCCCAAACCAAACGGCAACTGTATAGTCCCGATTATATCCAACGGTCCAAGCGTCGCGAAATGAACTACTTGTTCCAGTCTTAACAGCAACTCGATGACCTGAAATATTAAGTGGAGAGCTTATGCCGAAGGCTTCGGACCTAGCATCATTATCACATAAGATATCAGTAATAATATCCACTGCATTTTTTGAGGCAATGCGCTCTGGGGGTGATGATTGATCTTGAGTGAATTTTGGTGATAACTTTATTCCAGATCGAGATAAATTTGAATAAGCCGCGGCTATATCAATTAGTCGGATTTTTCTATTTCCTAATACAAATCCTGCACCAAGCTGATCTATAGTCTCTTTGGTATCAAAACCAAACCGAGTCAAATAATCAAAGCCGGCTCTAGCGCCAGTGATGCTCAGTGCATAAACGGCTGGAATATTTAGAGAACACGCAAGGGCATTTCTTAGTCTAGTTGGACCATTAAATGAACGGTTGAAATTTTCAGGTTCATAAGCATGAAATTTATTGGGAACAGCATCTTGAGTGTCTGGTAACAAACTAGCTGCATTTAAAGAGCCATCTTCAATACCGAGCAGATAGATAAAAGGTTTAAGTGTTGAGCCGGCATGACGCCAAACGAATGCAGCATTGTAATCCTCCTCAGCATCCTGAGTTTCACGACTTACGGAAGATACTGCAAGGACAGCACTATTTGAGTTATCAATAACGACCATTGCGGCGTTGTCTATCAAGTGCCTATTGAGAATTCCTAGCCGTTTTTTTAATATGCTGTCGGCATGTTCTTGTAATGAAAGATCAAGAAAGGTAGGAAGCTTTTTACCTTTATAAGACTTTATTATTTCTTTAGGAATCAAATTGACATAATCACTAGCGATGGAAGGAGGAGTGGACTTTATAACGGTTGGAGGATAATCAATGAGTCTTTTTGATGTGGAGTTATTTATAATATTAAGTTCTTCGAGTCTATTAATGGAACGAAGATATTTTTTGTGAGCATTCTCCCATCTCAACCAAGGATTAAATTTAGTTGGAGATTGTGGAAGCCCTGCAAGGAAAATGGATTCACCCAGAGTAAGGTCTGATGCATTTTTACCAAAATATGTTTGTGCTGCAGATTCGGGGCCTAGTCTACGATTACCATAATCTAGTTGGTTAAAGTAAGCCTCTAAAATTTGTTTTTTGCTCCAAATTCTTTCTAGCTTCATGGCCAACAAGGCCTCGCTTATCTTATTTTTAATTGATCTTTTAGTTCGTTCTGTGGCTAGCTTGATAGTTTGTTGTGTGATTGTTGAGGCCCCTGAAAGTTGATTTCTATGTTTAAAGTTTCTAATGGCAGCGCCAATGATTGCCTTTCTATCTATTCCATCATGATTATTAAAACGGTGATCTTCTAAAGCGACGGTCACCGTTGGTAGGTGCGGCCCCATTTCATTTAATTTGAGTGGCAATTGAATTCGAGCAGTATCTGAAGAAATTTGTTTTACCACTTTTCCTGAATTGTCCAATACGCTTGTTGTGCCTTCTATTTCAGACAAAAGTTTTTTTGGAATTTGAATACTATGAATAAAAGTGTCGGTAACAATGGATAGCGTTAATGAGGCCAATGGCAATACAAGGAATATGAACATAAATCCCAACTTATAGATATTGCCGTATCCGTTTTTATTGCTCATTTCTCTTTGACGAACAATTTGGAATTGTTACTAAGACCACTAAATCTAGGCTCATACATTGGTGTGATCGTTGATGCTGGCCAACTAAATATTCCAGCAGACGTGACTCTTGCTAGTAAGCTATAATTTGATTCTCCTTTATTGAGTCTATTAAAATATAGATTTGATTTATTATCTCTTAATTCGGAATGATCAAGAGCCAATTGTTTTCCATTGATATCATTTGGAATTGAATAAAAATCTGAAATTTGAGGTAAATTAAAATTAACCACCTCTAGTGAAGCAGCCAGTTCATCTGTGATGGCTACATAATAATGATTTCTGTCATTTAATATTCGATAGGTGATTAGCACTTCATCGCCGAGCTTGAGTGGGTTCTTGGACGAGCCTGTTCTACCTGGGTCTGTTAAATTTTTTAATACCCTCTCAATTCTTAGTCCTCGATCTTCTCTTTTTGAGTTGGTATCGTCTCTCAGAATTTTTGCGTCTGTCAGATAATAAATTGGATCGTTTAAGCCTTTGAAATTGAATCTGTTGATTTCATTTAAAGGTTTCATACTCCAACCGACAGAGTATTTATTTTTAGAGACTATTTCGGCTGCAATTTGTTCAACATTGAGTTCTTGATATTGTTCTTCTTTCATCATTGAACGTATACACATCAACAACCAAAGATTTTCCTGAGTGGATAAATTTTTAGAATCCTCTAAATACTTAAACAATTGTCTTCGAAACTTAGGTTCTAGATTATTTTTCCAGCGAGGATTAGAAATGGTATTTAGAGCTATGTATTTAACGGCATTTGCTCTGGAAGTGGAGTAAAAGTTGTTAGGATCAAAAGCTTTTTGAGGAGACAAATCACTAATTTCATCGGCGAGAAGATTTCGTTCTTCTGGCATGACATCAAAGTGGAGCATGGCCATAGCAAGAAAGGCTCTTGATTCATCTCTGATTTTCTGCCTATCAAGATACAGCTCTTGAAGTTCTCCTACAGGTTTGTCTTTAAAGTTAAATTGGCTGGCTACGAAGGCTGCGAATGATTTTAATTCGCGGTTATTTCCTGTATGACCCTTAATGATTGAATTGAGAGATTTTTCAAGTTTGGTTGTTAGGGTCGCAGGAACTTTGTAATCAAGATCCTGACATTGGCGGACGAGCCATGCCGCTTGGACAGTGACGTAAGCATTTGGATGAGATGATCCAGCCCAATAAGGAAGGAATCCGTNTTTATCGACATGTTCTGCGAGATAGTTCAATCCNTCTTCNATAGTTTTTTTATAGTTNTTGTGTCGTTTACTTAANGTTGGTANATACTCGAGTAAATTGGCAAGATTGATATAGCCCAAAAGCTTACTNGTTCGTTGCTCNAAGCACCCNTGAGGATAATCAAGGAGTTCTGGAAGACTTTGTAATTTCGGTAGAAAAGCTGAACNTGANAAAGTTAAANTAAATTGGCCTTCNGATTCTGGCCAAAATTTAGGNAGTGAGTNTTTTAAGCTAAAANTATTACCCTCAGTTTGTATTTTCCCATACGCACCGACACTCTGAACAATTCCTGGTTTATGNACTGGCAACTTAATNGAAACACGATCTGNTAANTTTTTATCTCCTTGNAAATGAGCCGAAAAAATAAANTCAATTTCTTCAGTNCCTTTGATAACCCTTGCTTTCGCGTTGAAGGTTCCNGGTACATTTTTATCTAGAGGTCCAATCACCGTNTNGTTNTNATCTATGAATTCGATNCCTTTGGTAGTTTTNAGCGAAACATGAATATTCGACTGGTCCTTNAATTGCTGCCTAATNATAGCNCTCAAGTTAATTTCNTCNCCNTCTCTCACGAANCGAGGTAATGCNGGCTCAATCATAAGCCTTTTATTNACNCTAAATNTAGTTTCTCCTTTACCGAACTGATGNTCNTTAGTCTGCGCNAGTGCACTTATTCTGAAGGCAGTTAAATTATCTGGTGCATTAAAANTAAAGGAGGCCTTTCCNTTTTCATTAGTTCGTAANCCTGTTATCCAAAAGGCTCGGGCAAGAAAGTTTTTTCTGGTGTTATTTAGTGAANTAGAAGACNCATATTCTCCACCACCACCGATAAGGAAACCTTTTTCGGTGACGTCCTCTTCAACAAAACTTTCCACATGATTATCCAAAGCATGAAAAGTGGAAACATTATGATATCGCATTGGATAAAAAGCCTCCATTAAAGGAGGTAATTCCCATTTGCCTAATTTCAAGACGGCATCATCTACACAGATTATAGATAAATCACTGCCACTTACAGGTGTTCCATTATTAGTAATCGAAACAGAACCAACACCGCGCGAACTAGGCTCAAGATCAAATTCCTCAAGACTGAGATCAACGTCTAATTCGAGTTCGTCACGTTTTACAATGAGTTCAGTTCTGCCTAACCTTTCAACGGGAAGTTTTTCGCTCCCTCCGGATTTTACTAGATAAACAGTTGCGAAAGCGTTAGGGAAATATTCTTCTTTTATAGGGATGTCAATTCGATTGGCATTATGGTCTAACTTAACAATGAATTGTTCCAAGACTTTGTCTGTTTCTATGGCGACCCATGCAGTGCCGCCAAAAGGAGCTTCCAAAGCAAGGGAAGCTTTTTCTCCAGGCAAGTAGAATTTTTTGTCTGACTTGATTGCAAATCCATCTTGCCCATATATTGGATACCTTGCCCTTGCTTGGCCGGCCAAAGTGANTGAAGAACTGCACCGGATAGCNCCNTTTTTTTCNTTNCCGACCACNACGTATTTACCNGGTCGANTATNTACATCAATTTTTAATTTTTCTCTTTCGGCGACATTAATGGTCTGACTGAGTGATTTTATTTTCACATGATCNCTGAAGTTTCGGTATCTAAACAAACCATCACCGAGGTCCTCNTTCACGGTNTGAGCTTCTATTCTAAAAACATCAATATNAATGATATTACCAACAACGAATTGATCCTTAGGATCAATGTTTTCTAACTCAAGCTCCAGATAGGGGGANTCNTCTNGATACNTGGGNCTTAGAGNCATTCCTAGAATTGATTTATGCGGTTGAAGNGTGCCAGATNTCCCNTTTGAAATCGTCCTCCCTTCNGGAGAAAGGACATCAACTTGNAGNTTGAATCGATATCTTGGTCTTGAGAAGGTTTCAGTCTCCGGAATTTTGACACTTATTATTCCCGAACCATTATTGTNTAACNTTAATTCACCAGATGAATTTTTNCTAAAGTAAGGTNTNGAGGANGGTTCATNAGAGAAATAATCATAATGCATCAATCCTGATGGAATGTAGGCTTGCTCCCAATTAATTGACCATCGGACAACGGCNCCACTNTTTGGNCCNCCATGAAAATAATTNGATTGAACATTGATCTTTGCCGTATCCCCTCCGNNATCACTNGAGTTGTTCAAATTAACCTCGAANAGCGGAACACGATATTCTTCAATNCGAAAAAATTGTTCGCCAAAACCATTCGATGTCGACAATCGATACCCACCTAAGCTTATTTTACTTGGTATTTTCCACTCACCTTCCCATCCACCTAACTCNTCNGTAACGGCCGTTCCTTCAGCAACGACNTTACCATAGTACCCTTCAGATATTTTCCAATTGATGGGTTTAGCTATGGGTAAATGAAGTTTATCGTTTTCTTTTGACCTTACAATTCCCTTGAATTTGGCCACGGTTCCAGGCCGGTAAAGATTACGATCAGTAAATACAATTCCTAAAGAAANGGGNTTGGTTCTTTTTGAACGNGTCCAACCNGANTTATAAAACTTTCTCGAATTAATTAATGCTACGCAAGTTTCATTTTCAGATGTATCGATTAAGACATGNCTGGANTGAGNATTTATTTTGAAAATAACNTTTCCCTNATCATCACTCTTTGCGGTTTCTAGTATTTCGTTTTTTGATGAAACTAGACGAACTCTTTTTCCGATAANGGGGTTTGAATNCGTCATGTCTTGTAACTTGAGAATNAGNTGNTCTGAAGTTCTTTTTTGNGCTACATAAAGTTCCGTAAAGAAAACAATTGANCGGTTGGCAATGATTTTACCTGAATCTGTGTTTGCTGACAGCTCTAGGAGGTAGGCTCCGTTAAGGTGATCCTCATGTGCTTTAGGCTTCCATTCGATGTCTCGATATACGCTTTTGTCCTGATCAGGAGCTTTTAATAGTCCGGTAGAAATTTCATCTAAGGATAGTTGATCGACAAGAAGTTCTCCGTTTTGAAAGAGCCTATTCCTTGCGACTCCGATTTTATGTTCAGGAATTTTCGCAAGTACCCATTTTGTTTGTCCTGTGTTGGAATGAAGTATTTTTGTTTTTAAACCTATAGCAGCACGCGTAAAGTACATCGTGCTTGGTAAATAGATTGATGGTGGTAGGCCAGTAAACTCGACATCAACGGTTTCTGATTTTTCCATAGTGTACCCGGAAACACTTTGCAGACTTTTACCAAGATTGATTTTGTAGGTTCCGCGAGGATTAAACTTTCCTTTGATATAAATTGAACGACCTGAAGCATATTTCTGAAATGATTCAATCGATGGAGCGATTGATATATCAGTCTTTTTAAGACTCGAGTGATCAACGCTCTGATCAAAATTAATAGTGATGCTCATTGAGCCAAAAACATCCTGGAAAGCCCTACTAGAAATAATCGTTAATGGTTTTGTAACGCCCAAAGGGAAAACTTTTGTGTACGGAATTTTAGAGTTCGTACGGGCATCCTTTATGCCATCAACTATAAGATCAATTCTTCGGTTGACTGGAAAAGGTCGGGAAGGTTGGACGCTAAAACTTTGTCCTATCTTCGGAATATCAGAATCTTTTGAACTGGGTTTGGTATTTAACGTTGGTAGTAAAATTATTGAATTAATTTTCTCACCTGAGTCGTGATCTTGAAAAAAGATCGAATCCTTGGCGTTTGAATATTCAATGTCATAATTAAACATTAATGGAATAATCGGTGTACTGTTTAGACCTGAATCTTTGGCACGAAAACTAGTTGTTGCTGAGAGTTCTGGCGCTTGAAAGACTTTGTCCTCGAGTTTTGAATCAACAATTAAATTACCATTAAGGTCCGCAATTTTTGGATTTATCTTAACTTTATATGACGTGCCAGGGACTAAATATTGATCAATTGTGCAGTGAACCTCGGAACTACTTTTCCAAGTGTGACTGTAATTGACTTTTGGATCAAATATCAATGGTTCGATTTTGCCAGATCGGCCAATACCTTCATCGCTAACGATTGATTCTTGAAAATATAACTTTAAAAGCGATCCTTTAGAAATTGAACCTGATTCTGGAATTAATCGTATCGATTCTTTAGGTTCTTGAGCAAATATGTTTGATTGAATAAAAAAAAGGATGACACATGAAAAAAGCATTGCCATTCTCGCTGAAAATTTTTGTCCAATGAGTTTGTTCATAGAGATGCTTTCTGAAGGGANTCAAAACANGACCTGTATAAGTNATTAATNCTTTTATCNTANTTGATTTTNAGAAAGACTTTNAAGTTTTGAGATGCTTNTTCGAAATCTCCAACACTCATNTGGATTCTTCCAAGCNTTTCTAATGCNTCCAAGTGGTTAGGCTCAAGAACTAATAATTTTTTAAGTAACTCNTTAGAAGCTTTGGTTTTATTTCTTCTTTCTAATAGTTTTGCTTTTAGATAAAGNGCAGGCTTACACTTNGAATCAATTGATAGGGCTTTATTAACCTCCAAATATGCCAGTTCAAACTGTCCTTCATTATGAAGCAAATTTGCTATTTGCTGCACATCATCAGCGCTTTCATTGGAACGTATTTTTTTTTCGAGNCTTCGTAATTCTTGGAAAAATTTTNCTCCAGGGTGTCGCCTCTTGTAGCTATATTTATTAAAGTTGATTCCCAGTTTCTCTTTAGCTTTTATTGCTTGCCCGCTATTAGCCAAAATGACACCAAGATTGTATTTTACGAACAAAGAAATAGAATCAATTTCGTAGGCTTTTGATGCGTCATTGATGGCGAGCTTATCCAATCCGAACCGGTTAAATATGGAGGCCCTCTCTATTATCAGATCAATGTTTTTTGGATCTTTTAAAAGAGAAGAATCCAAGTTTTCGATCACTTCCCTAGAGTTGGTAATATTATCATATATAGGGTTCCAATTCTTCGTAATTCCATCGCTCGGATGAGCCTTTCGCAATCTAGCGGTGTATTTTTGCATGGAGTTCCAATCACGTACCGCAAATGATAATCGTCCAAGTTGGGCAAGATCGTTTGGATCATCCCTTAGTTCGCTGAGCTTTTTGAGGTATTTATACTGGTTCTCATCGTCATCAATTGATTCATAATGCCTAGCGAGGTTGGAGATGGGTAAAATATAATTAGGATCGAGAATGGAGGACTTCATCCACAACCTCGTCGCTTCCTCAGCATTTAAGTGATGAGATTCAATTGTGCCCTGCATATTTAACACTTCAGCGTCTTCATCCTTGAGAATTTCATCCAATCTTAACAGTGTATGATGACACTGTTTGTATAACCCAAGAGAAAGTTGGGCTTTGGATAGTTTTCTTAAAATTGTCGGGTTGGCTGGATCATTTTTTAATATGCGTTTAGATATCTCAATAATTGCATGCGTGTCTTTTTTTGACTCCGCCCTTAATAGTTCTTTTTGGAAATCAGCGCTTAATTCGTATAAACCACAAAAAAGAGCTAATAGAGTAGTTATAAACTTGATAAATGACATGAGAGAGGATCCTAAATTAGAAATATATGATAAAACGGTTATCGGTAAGAATAACTTTCATCATAAGTGCAAAAAAGTCATTAAATTGACAATTAAACTTTATTTAACAAGTAAATAGAATTTGTTATCATCAATTAAAGGCAATCGTGAAGGTTATTGGTATAGATTATGGAGAAGTTCGGATCGGAGTTTCATGTAGTGATGATTTAGGTATGTTCGCGCATCCTCTTGAAACCATTCATGTGAAAAAAATTGACCCTATTAAAAGAATCATTGAAATTGCTGAAGAAAAAAAAATTCAAGCGGTTGTGATAGGGATGCCAAGAAATCTTGATGGATCTTATGGAAGCGCGGCCAAGAAAGTTGAAAGTTTTCTTAAAAAGATAAAAACCGTTCTCCCGGAAGTTCAAGTTTTTGAACAGGATGAAAGATTCACCACTACTGTTGCCCAAAAAAAATTACAAGATACTGGTCACACAGTTAAAAGCAGCAGACAAATTATCGATGAGGTCGCCGCAGTTGAAATTTTACAATCATTTTTGGATCAAAACGGTGAGTATTCCACATAAATATATTCAAGTACCCCTGTTTCTATAAACCTTTATCTGTTATCTTTGACAAACTGATACCTAGAAGCGAGTCTGAGTTTGATATAAAATGAAAAAAATTCTTTTAGGAGTTTCAGGTTCTATCGCGGCATATAAAGCCGCGGATATTGCCAGTGGATTAGTCAAAAAGGATTATGAAGTGACCGTTGTAATGAGTGACCATGCTAGGGATTTTATCACACCATTGACTTTGCAAGTGATATCAAAAAACCCAGTATTTACGAGTTTTCAGGATGAGCAACAAAACTGGAGGCCAGGTCATATCGAACTGGCTGATGAATCAGACTTGATACTTGTGGCTCCTGCTACAGCAAATGTGATTGCAAAACTTGCCAATGGAATAGCGGATGACCCTTTAACATCAATATATTTGGCAAGTCGTTCGCCAGTCTTGATAGCTCCAGCTATGAACGGGAAAATGTGGAATCATCCTGCCACCCAGGAGAATGTGGATAAGTTGATTTCCCGAGGAGTTAAATTTATTGGTCCAGAGGAAGGGATGCTTGCATGTGGATATGAAGGTATCGGTAGGCTTTGGCCGGTTGATGGGATTATTGATTGTGTGTCCGAAACGATGAATTCATAAATTGAGTCGATAAGAAAAGTTTTGAAAATTCTTATTACAGCTGGTCCTACCAGAGAATCGATTGATCCGGTCCGCTATTTAACTAACCGTTCTTCTGGTAAAATGGGTTATGCAATTGCACAATCTGCGATCAACCAGAACCATGAGGTCATTCTAGTTTCAGGTCCCGTTTCTTTAGAGCCACCGAATGATTGTAAAATAATCAATATTGAATCTGCCGATCAGATGTACAAGGAGGTGCAATCAAACTCTAAGGGATGTGATGCGGTAATAATGGTTGCTGCCGTTGCTGATTATACCCCTGCCGTCTACTATAAAGAAAAAATAAAAAAAGCAGACGACAGAGAAATTAGACTGGTAAGAACTAAGGACATTTTGGGCTCAATGCGTGAAAGCTTCGGATATAATGGAATTTTAGTTGGGTTTGCTGCTGAAACTAATGAATTGCGAGAGAATGCTATCGGAAAGATGCAACAAAAAGGATGTAATTTCATCGTTTCTAACGATGTTTCTCGAAATGATATAGGATTTGGTTCAGACCAGAATGAGGTAACCATTTTTGATGAAAACGGTGCGCAACAACACATTGATAAATCCTCTAAGAATTTAATTGCGGATGCCATAATAGAAAAAATCGAAACAATTTACGGAGAATGAGTTTATTTTTAGAAACCGCCATCAAAGCTGCAAAATCAGCTGGTCAGTTGCTTAAGGAGCATTATTACAAAGTTAAAGAGGTCGATAGCTACGAACAATATGACATTAAGTTACAGTTAGATGTGATGAGCCAAAATTTGATTTCCGAAATCATCCTACAAGATCATCCCGAACATTCTATTATTGGCGAGGAAGGAGACAGTCTTTCAGATCACAGTAAATACCATTGGATCGTAGATCCCATTGATGGCACTGTAAATTACTACTATGGAATACCGCATTTTTGTGTTTCTATTGCCTTAAAAAATGCCTCGAATGATGAATGGTTAGTTGGGGTCATCTATGATCCTATGATGGATGAATTATGGGCAGTTGAAGTGGGGAATAAACCCACACTAAACGGAAAAGAAATTACTACTAGTCAGAGATCACAGATGTTTGAAGCGGTTGTGACGGTTGGGTTTTCAAAAAGTAAAGAGGCTATGGATACCGGATTTGAACGCTATCGAAATATTTCAACTAAGGTGAGAAAAACTAGAATGATGGGCAGTGCTGCTCTTGCGCTGGCCTACATTGCATGTGGGCGCCTTGATGCCTATATTGAAGACACGATAAGTTTGTGGGATATAGCTGCAGGAAAACTTCTTGTTGAGGCTGCAGGTGGCAAAGTTGATCTTACCGACAGTAAAATCCAAAAGGGTAAGCTTTCAATATGCTCATGGAATGGCAACTTACCGTTGAAAAATAACATATAAAAGAAAATGGCATCAAGATCAGGAATAGGATACGACGTTCATCGGTTAATCGAAGGAAGACCTCTAATTCTTGGAGGAGTTGATATTCCATCTGAAAAGGGTTTGGATGGTCATTCTGATGCGGATGTTTTGTGTCATGCGATTGCAGACGCATTATTGGGTGCAGTTGGTTTGCCTGATATTGGCTATTATTTCCCACCCACCGATGAATCCATAAAAGGCATATGTAGTTTAGATATTCTTAAACGAGTTGCTTCGGAATTTCATCAGTTAGGTGCTAAAATTATTAACATCGATAGCACCCTAGTTGCCGAAAAACCCAAGATATTACCTCATGCTGACAAAATGAAAAAAAACATCGCTCACTCTTTAGAAATTGAAGTCAATATGATTGGGATAAAAGCGACAACCAACGAATGCATGGGATTTCTTGGTAGAGAAGAAGGGATGGCGGCAATGGCCGTGGCAAGCGTGGAAATCTGAAGTCAATAATATATCAAACAGCTCTATTGACCCACTCTTCTGCAATATCTTTCAGGTTCAGCGTCTCTTGAGTTTCTTTATCAAAATAAACTTTTTCAACTGATGCAATTGATTCGTCCAACTGACTCTGGATGTCATTAGCAAATTTCCTCTCTTTGTGAATCTTTCGTAAAAGACCAAGAACAGAAAAGGGAGTGATTTCACTTGGAATACTAAAGTCGTTAATAATGTCTACCGTTTCATTTCTTGAGGAGTTTTTCTTCTTAAATATAAAAACTACGGAAGATAAGATAATTAAGACCAATATCGTTAGACCAATCCATTTTGGATTTTTTGTATTATAGTTTTGTTGTAATTGTATTTGTTGGCTCGCGGATACCAAATCTGCATCATCGTAGCGTTGATAAAGAATTTCCTCTAACGAGTCTAGGGAATATGGTTCAGGGAAGCTGAAGGTAAGGTTTGATTCGGCGACATTTTTTTCTGATTTTCGGTAAGTAATGATCCAGTTCCTTTCAGAGATTGGACTTCCAACTTTTGATTCTGCATCCAGTTTAGATATAGTGATTTCTCCACCAGTTACTTCAGCCTGAGTAAAGTCACCAGTATTTGGTTTTAGTAATTGGTCAAGCTCTGGAACAAGCCCATTAGACGATGCTTTGACTTCGACTTTTAATATGCCTCGGTCTGCCTCTCTCTCATCGACAATTTGAACAATTTTTAACTTTTCTACAGGTCGTGCATCGCCAAGTTTCGAAGTAGCATCAATTGGAATTGGAGCCGTTGCAATGGGAAGAATAACGAAACCTCCAGTATCTAAAAAATCTAAGTCGATTTGCATCGAAGGTATTTTATCAACTTCAGGAGTCCGTGCTTGGAGCAAAACATAAGCATATGGCGTCAGTCGCCATCCTTCTTGCCCGGCTCCCTTTGAACTGATCTTACTATCATGAAAAGTTATTGAAATAACATCAAAGTGTTCTGAAAGTACAGATCGACTCGTTTCCTCAAATTTATCACGATAATTTTGAGTAGGTCGGCCATAATTATAAGCGTAGCTCGAATTTTTTTGGTTGGTTAAGTATTTAGAAAACCCTCCAGACTCGCGTTCAATCTCCTTTGTATGTTTGATGTCAACAAAGACACCAAATGGTGTATCATGGCCAACAGTGGTGGAACCATCTACTCTTCCAACAAGCTGGATCTCGTTTGTAAGGTCGTTGTAATAGTTGTAAAGCTTTTGTGCCTCTGAGGCCTTTTCATGATTGTTCGCTATTAATAAGCCATGCCTCAGGTACCGTTGTTTAAGTTCAGGTTTGACGGAACTAATTCTTGCAGAAAGTGCATTTGCAAACCTTGCGAGATGTCGTTCAGCAGATTGGTCAGGCAGACTACCAAGAGCAGTTTTTATTTTTTCGATTTCTTTGGATGAAGGTCGTTGTGATTCGTTAAGAGAACTCAAATCACTTGCACCTAATGCCGCGTAGAACCAGTGCTCAAAAGGTTCTGTGGTCTCGTCTTTAATGTTTCCAGAGGAATTTGAAATATATAGTTCTGCAGCCTTTCCGAAATTTTTATAACTGTTGTTACGGTCGGTTGAATAGCTGGAGCTCTTATTTGATTCTTGTTGAAAGTTGATTTTATCGAGTTCTAGACATGCTCTTCTTAAATGAAGGCGCCAGTCATTTGGATGAGCCTGAATACTTCCATCCAAAATAGCGTCTATATCTTCATACCCTTTAATAATCTCAGCAAGAATTTCATCATCTTTGCGATTTGTTTTCGCGTCTTGTTGTGTTTTTGGGTTTCGCCATACTGTGGCAAGGTTTATACGCATAGTATTTGCTAGAGCCGCAACAGTTGATGGGCTCATATCCTTAAAGTTTCCAAAAACTTTGCTAATTGCAGAAACTTTATAAACCTCTGCACGGCTATGAATTTTAGTAAAAGCCTCAGCCAATGTATCCTGGTTTATTTCATCAATTGGTAATGACTGAATTTTGCTGATCCACTTGGCTAGTTCAGTAAGATTACGTTCTTGTTTAGAACGAGTCAGTGGAATCGAATTAGCCCTCTGATTAAAACCGTACATATAACCGTAACGGTAATTTCGGTTACGGTTAGAATTTGGATCATTACTGTCCGCCCACACACGTAAAAATTCTTCTGCAAGTTTCTTACCAGTATCAGGGTGACTATTAGCAACGGATTTTATATAGGGAAATGCCTCTTCTGGTTCATTTACTTTGAGAAATAATTGTGCAAATAAGGTCAAAAATTGTGGCTGAAGATCTTTGTCTATTAATCGAATCCAATCCTCGTTGGGTCGTATTTTTAGTAGTTCTCCCGAGGAAATTGGTGATGGGACATTACTTGGAGTCGGCGCCGAAGAAACCCTAGGATTTTCATAGTACATATTGCCATATTGGTCCCACTTCATTCGTGGACTCATGGTTTTTGATGTATCTCTTTTATAACTATAGGATGCTTCTGAAAGCCAATTTTGGGCAAGAAGATTTAAAATCTTAGACCACTTTTCGAGATTGATATTGCTGATTCCAATTAGGGACTCAACAGCATTTTTTTGTAAAGTAAGGCGACGAAGACGAGCAGAGGATGAGGGTTCAGATCTTCCAATAGATGTTGTAGCGCCAATCGTCGTAAGAATTTCACGACCAAGTATAGTATCACCTGAGAAACTTGCGGTCAGCCACTGAATTCCTTTTTCATCTTCGAGCTTGGGTGCGATTTCAATGGCTCTTTCAAGTGCATTTTCTTTAATTGTTGATGAAGTCTTTGGATTTTTTATCACAAGCTGGGTAGACTTCCATGCAAAGTCTAGATGCTCTTCTTTGGGTTCAATAGAGTGAAGGGCTAAATGATAATTTGCAATAATTTCGAGGACTAACGGATCATCGGTATTATCGATTTCTGGAAGGAACTTTCCAGCTTCAGCTGCTAGCCCAGCATTGATTAGAAGTCTAGCGGCTATTATTTTTTTTGTGTTGTCAGCGGTTCCGCCAATTTTCTTTGTGCCTCTATCAATCAACTCTAGAAAAGTATCAGGAAAGTGACCTTGAGAGAGTGTGGCTTTAAGTAAAAACCCAAGTTTTTGAATAGTGACTTCATCGTTCAAATCAGATGGACAGGCATCTGCTAAATACAATAATTCAGTTGGGGATAAAAAATGTTTTTCAGCGTAGGCACTATTTGGTGGTGGTATGACCTTACCGGAAGGACTGATTCGAGGTGATGTTATTTTTGGTGGTATGACCTTTGGAGGTCTTGCGAGAGTATCTAATAAAATATGATAAGCTTTTTTTGCATTTTCAGGTTTTTTGAACTGACTAGAGAAAAAATTTGTGACCTCATCCCAATTACTTGCGGCTAGATTTTCGGTTAGTGAATGGATTGCTTTTTCTGCTGCACTTTTATTTTGTTTGGTAGTTTCATCAATTATGCCCTGATTGTTAGATTTTCCCAATTTTCTCAGCAGTGATGAAGGGCGACGGTCAATGAATACCCTAGGCAATTGCGATAGTATTTGGTTATCTAAGTCAACCGGAGGTTTGGTTGTCGGAGTGGTGATTTTAGGTGCGTTTTGAGGCGGAGTTTCTTGAATTAACTCTTTTGTTTTTGGCTCTAATTCAATTTTTGGGGCAGTTATGATTTTGGGCGGCAGGTTTTGGGCTACCAGAAGAGATGGAACAAATATTTTTACTAATACGGAAATAAGAAGAAAGCGCATTATTGAGAACGTGAATTTAGCGAAGGTCTAAGTTGTCTGAATACTTGTAAGATAAGTGAATGGATACTCAATTAGCGTTATGATCCAATACCGTCTGGAGGAGGTGCTTCTCCTGCTCCACGCGAGTCTTGGGGCTTCTTTCCTGTTTTACTTTTTCCTGCCCGACCGGGCTTAGTACCACTCCCGCAGCCACTTCATTCATTGGGCAGTGGTAAACCTTGCAGCTCTTCTAAATCCATGCGTGCAAGTTTAATTGAGGCTTCAAGATTTTGAATCAATTGATCTGCAGATTTTTTATTTCCCTGAGTTCGCGCGAACTCTGAGGCAGCATAAAAATTTTGACGAGATGATTCAATGACTGGCTCCCATGTTTCACGAGAATGACCCTCAAGTCTCATTAACCATGTAATATAATACTGAGCGTTAGCCAAAGTTGACTTAGTTTCAGCAATGAGTTTTGGGTCTGTATCGGAATTCATTTCTGATAACATATTCTCCAAGTCTTTATAAGCCTGAGGGAGCTGAGAACACTGCATTTGAGCTTTGGCTTTTTTGAGGCGTAATTTTGTTATTTTAGAAATATCTTCAGTGGGTAATGAACCGATAGCATTATCAATTTCGATAACGGCTGCGGAAAAGTCCTCCAGGGCTAAATGTTGTTCAGCTAAATCTATGTGATTTGCCACTTGATCATATTTAAGATTTTGTTGACCAGGACCGAAATGATAAGCCGCTGCGCCGAGTGGGATAAGCAGCCAGATAAAGATGAAAATCTTTCGCATAATTTAAGGGAATTCTAATATGTTAGTCTGAGGTCAAATTGGATCAAGTTTAATTCTTTTCCTTATCAAATAGTTTTAAAAGAGCGGGAAGGATTATCAAATCAGCAACAAGTGCAGTGCTAAGGGTTGCACATGCGACAGAGGTAAAAGCTCTATACATTGGAAGTGAGCTAAAAAGGACACTTCCCAAGCCACATAGTAAGACAATTGTGGTCGCTATAAGAACTTGGCCTACTCTTAAAAAACTAATTTCTAAAGCTTGATCTTTATTGAGGTTATTCCGTTTTTCTGTTCGATAGCGACTTAGGAAATGAATTGCATCATCGGCGGCGATGCCTAAGCAAATTGTGAAGGCACAAACTATTTCCAGTGATAACGGCATTTTAAAAGCAGCTAATACAGATGCACATGCCAGAAGAGGAAATAAATTTGGAATCATGCTTATCAAGCCAATTCTTATTGATCGGAAAGCTAGAGATATCATGATCAGTATTATTAATGAAGCAGCAGCCAAGCTGAGCGCCATATCATTTAACATTCGATGCAAATATCTTCCCCAACCGACAGCACCTCCAGCCAAACCAAATTTAAAACCAGGATTTGATTTGGTGAGTTCTTCAAGTTTCAACTCTAGCCTTTCATAGACTGGGGTGTATTGAGCAACTCCTAGATCTTGTATTCTTGTAAGCACTAATGCCTTATTAATGTCGGGACGATACAATGAATTAATCAAATCTTGGGGAGCTTTTTCCAAAAGTTTTAGACGTAAAGCTGAGTCTTTCCCAAATCCAGGTAATGAATCTAGAACCCCTACAATTGATAATGGTCGGCTTAAGAGTTTTTCCTGATTAACCAGCTCCTCAATTTTTCTTATTATGGGTATTGGCTCAGCAGTGTCAGATTCCCACTCTGCAACAATTCTGATAGCTTGAATTCCTCCGAGATTTTGGTCAGCTATTTTAAGCGCTTCACCACTTTCACTGTTATCAGGCAGCTGATTAAGTAGATACATGTCTGGTTTCAAATTGGTGGTCATAACACCAAATAGAATGGTTAGAACAACAGAAATAGAAACCACCCATTTCGCCTTGCAAATGACAAAATTTATGAGAAGTGATGTAAAATTTTTTAGAGGATTAAAATTAATTTTTATGGAGTGATCTTTCCTTTTTACCCTGCACGAAAAGGGTAATAAACCCAGTAGAGGTAATAAAAGAACAACTGCCACAAATGTTATTAATGTGCCTACTGCGCAGTCCCGACCAAAATCACTAATCATGTTTGATTCAGCAACGATTAATGAAGCAAAACCAGCTGCTGTGGTCAAAGCCGACAGCATACATGGAAGGCCTAGTTTTTTCATCGAGGATGCCATCGCATCTTTGCGACTTAAACCTACAAGTAGCTCTCTTTGAAATTGAAATACAATGTGAGCGGCATTGGTAAAGCCGATCATCGTGAGAATAATCGGCATAATAACCATGGACAGACCATTTAGTCGTTCGCCCGAGAAGCCAAGCATCCCAATGGTCCAAAAAACACCAACGCATGGAGGTAAGGTGACAATTAAGGTCATCACCAAACCTCGAAAAAAAATCAAAGCAAGTATGGCAGAAAGTACATAGCCTATTATTTGAAAACGTAACTTTTCAGTTTTCATAGCGTTACGCCGTGCAATATCTAGTGGAATTTTTCCCGTCAGTTTGGCATTTATTTTTGATCCATTGAGGGTGTCATTAGCCTCCTTTCTGATTACATTAAGTACTTCATCGACCTTTTTACCCCTTTTTAAATTTAGACGCAATGGGACCAAAGAAGTACGTGCATCTAAAGACAATAATTGCCCCACAACAAGTGGGTGATTCAATGCTCTTTTACGACAGGCATTTCGTTGTGATAAAGAAGCTCCTTTTTCTGGAAACAGCGGAAGCTTTATCAAGCCCATTCCGAATGTAGGTATTTGATCAAAGCTAAACACCTCCGAAACGCTTGGTATTTTTTTTATTCTCTTCAGAAGCTTCGTGTAGGATTCTGATGTTCCTTCATCAAATAAGTCTCCGTTTTGTTCTTCATGGTTAATCAGTAATAAAATCTCTGATCCATCAGGACCAAACTCTCGATTGACCTTCTTGGTAAATTCATAGTCTGACTTAGCTCGGGAGCTTTTGATGGTTCTATTTTCACTCTCGGAGATGCTTCCAAAAATTGAAAATATAGTAATCGTTGCGAATAGTATAATCGCTAACCGTCGGTGATGGATAGAGATTCCATACAAATTCATTATTATCTTTTAATTTTTTCGTTAATACCTGCACGCCACCTTGTGCCAAAGGCATTAAGCAGAAAAGGAAGTATTGCAAGAATAGTGGAAGACGATCCTATAGCCATTAGGGCATATTCACGTCGAGTCATTTGATCTAAAACACTTTTTTCATCTACTGAAACAAGAGAAGAAATTGTATCACTTGGAATATGTTTAACGTTTCCATCATGATAGGTTCCATTAAGTCGCAATGCTATTTGTCGTAAAGTTGAAGCGTCTTGTTTGGAGTTCTTCCCATCAAGAAACGTTCCTTTTGCAGGGTTCCCAACACCGATGACAAGAATACCGTTAACGGAGCGCGGCATTTTTGGAATACCAACAGAAGGAACGGTATCACCATCAGAGAGAAGGACAACAGTCGTGCTGTCATTTCGCCATTCACTAGAAATATTTGCAGCAAGTTCAAGGCCATCAAAGAGGTGAGTTTTCCCCGCCTCGAAGGCCGTGTACATATCCATGCCGTCAAGAAAATTTCTAACAACCTCAGGATCTTTAGTGTCAACCACTACAGGCTTAGCACCATTGTACACCGCAATAAGTGAAAGTCGCACTTGTTCAATTCTGACCCTTTTGAAAAAAGACTCCATTAATTCAAAAGCACGTTTACGTCTTGTGCTATTTCCTTCACTGCCTGCGTCTTTAATTTTCATGCTCGGCGATACATCCAACACGATCACAATGTGTCTTATTTCATTAGGATCTACGGCCTTTGCTTTGTGAATCTTTGGTTGGATCATTAAAAGACTAGTGAGCCCCCAAATGATAAGTGCTATTGATAGGCATCTTACGCTGGGTACAATCCTGTACCATGATGAGGGAAGAGCCGAAGGGCCGAACGACAAGGTTGATATAGCCTTGATTCTGCGTGCATGTATCATTTCTGTAGCTGCGGCAATAACCAAAGCAACCAAAGCTAATATTTCAGGATTGCTTACCATGGTGTGTATCGAAGGCCAAACAGGCTAAGTAAAAATAATGTCGTAATTGCAGTTCCAATAAGAGCAAAAGGCTTAAAAAGGTCCATTGATTCAGCGCCAACTCTTTCAATTTGGGTTTTCTGCATTTGATCTATTTTATTGAATATTGCTTTAAGCGCTAGGGGGTCACCTGCCGAAAAGACTTCTCCTCCTGTTCGATTGGTTATTGTTAATAGTTGTGGAGGTGGTGATCCTGGAGCTATGTGAATTGCATACGTTGAGATATTGTTGGCTAATAATTTATTAGCAATTTCATTATCTTTACCCCCACCCAGATCAGCGCTATAGCCATCAGACAAGAGAATGATTAAGCGGTCTCCTTCCTCACGCTCCACAAGAAGCTTCATACATTCCTCAAGCGCTAACCCAATTTTAGTTCCACCCCGAAACCAAACCGGCAAGCGTCTAGGACCCAAAAAATCAGTCGCATACCCAAACGCAGACGGATCAGAGGTAAGCCTTATCCAGTGCAAAAAATGGTCACCAAAAACAGTCAATCCGAAAGCATCTTGTTCCCGGTAATTAATGAATTCGTTGATTGCTTGCATTGCAGCTTCATAGCGTGACCCTTCACCGAAGGGAGCAGTCATACTTCCTGAGACATCAAGTGCAAACTGAATATTAGTTAATCGTTTTTTTGTTTTTGGCTCTGATATTTGTTGAGGTCCAGCCAGTAAGAGTATCGCTATTGTTAGCAATAAAGACGGAAACGAAGCAGTCAACTTAAGAAGATTTTTCCATAATCGATTTTGATTCCGAAGAGAATTATCTACGGGAATTACAACCTGAAGTCCATTAACGTCATAACGCCAAATCCAGAACAGCATTATTGCAGGTATTGCAAGAAGCATTAAAACTGGAGAATTAACAAACATGCAATTAATTATTTTCTGGTTTGCTATAAGGTTCTAGCAAGGAATCTAAATCAGACGGCTCTTCAGGGTTTGGGCAATGAAACCACAATTCTAGTTGATCGAATAGGAGCTTCGCCTGCGAATGAGATCTTATTTTTGAAATTACTTCCTTTGACGATTCATTCCTAATATTAAGTCTCTCACTCCAAAAGAGAATAAGTGTTCTTTCTAATTTTGCTTGATCACTTTTTCCTAGATTACCTTGTTTGGCTGCATGAACTAATGGTCTTAATATTTCAGCAGTGCTAAGAGATTCTTGGGAGGTGTATTCTGTAACTCCAAATTGTTTGCGGCGAATAAATATAAGAAGTAAAAGTCCCAGCACCCATAAAATACCGATAATGATTAGTTTATGCTTGTACTTTATGAGATATGGCAATTCCTGATCCTCTAAGGGGTTAGGTCTTATCTGTTCTGGAGGTAGAGATGATTTGAATTGTACAGGTAGCTTAGGTTTATTAGTTAAAGGTTTGCCATTCTTAGCTTGTAAATAATCACCTAAGTCAAAAGATCCCGATACTAATCCGTAATATTCATAATCATAACGATAGGCATCGCCATGTGGACGAATAGCCTTGATTCTTAAGACGACAGAAGAATTTTGGGTCAAAGGCTTAGCTTCTAACTCTGGACCAAGAATAACTTGATCGTTTACCTGTACTTTGACCCCTATCGGTGTTGACTCGTTAATCTGATCATCAGCAATTAATGAAGACAGTAAGAAAAAGAGAATACTGAAAAATTTTGAAATTCGCATGACTACCTTGTTCCGCGACTAAGTAAAGTTCGAGATTTAAAAAATTGTCGTAACTTATGGGAGATTGGTTCCTCGGTAGGAAGTTCTAGAAAGTCAATTCCAGACCTTTTTAATTCTTCTGAAACAAATTTAAAATCACTAATTTTATTTCTTTTTTTTGTAATTCCAACGGAGCTTGATTCAGCTTCTCTTACTTTCACGAAACCAGCACTGTTGATTTCCTTTTCTGCAGGATCAGTTAATTTTATCACAACACAATCATGTTTCTGTGCAGCAAGCTTTAATGCTGGCATGGCACTTGAATCGTGAAGGTCCGAAATAAGGACAAGTAATGATCGACTTTTCAAGATAGGCATGAGTTCAGAGAAGCGACTACCAATGCGTGTTGGTTCATCCAATCGATAGGATCGGAGCTTCAGTAACCATTGAAATATTCGGTATTTTGATAGAGAAGGTTTAACAAATAATTCACGCCCTCCAGCACCCATAACCCCTACTGGACTGATTCTTTCTAGAGCTGCTAGTGCGATGCCTCCTGCAATTCTTACTGCCGAATGGTATTTGCTCACCTTAATCGAAGAGACTGTCATTGAGGCAGAGGTATCGATAAGTAAATAAATAGGCATTTGTTTGGGTGCCTCATATTCCTTGACGTGAAACTTTCCTGTTCTGCCAGTGACTTTCCAATCTATTGATTTAATGGGATCACCAATTTCATATGCACGTGATTGTATATACTCGATACCTGAACCTAAAAAGGTAGATCTATCACTACCGTATCCAATGTCATCAGCCAGTTTTTTTATCGCGATCATAAATTGTCGCGAATCAATAGGATCGCAAAAATCGAGTGTTTTTTCAGTCATCCTTTGTATGAATTTTAAAGAGAGTTTGGAAAAAATGATAAAACAAATTTATCCCATGGTGTTTAGAATGTCCTCTAAGGCATCAGCAGTGTTCATTCCATCAGCTAGCGCCTCGTAATTTAGTCTCATTCGGTGAAGAAGAACATCTTCGGCCAATGCAAATAGGTCTTCAGGAATTGCATAGTCTCGACCCTTGATTAGCGCTCTTGCTCTTGCTCCCTTGATGAGTGCGATTCCTGCTCTGGGACTGGCTCCAAGTTCAATGTGTTTATTATTGCGAGTGCGACTAATGAGTTCGACAACGTGCTTTATAAAAACTTCACTGACATGAATTTGATGAACAGCGTCAATGACAGAAATTAAATCATTAGATTCACCAACTGGATCATCAGAAACAATATCAAATTCTGTATTAGCTACTGCTCCACCATCTTGTTTTTGAATTCCCAGATCAAGATTACGCTTTAAAATTTCTTCTTCTTCTTCTGGCGTCGGATATTCAAGTCGATGGCAGAGCATGAATCTATCCAGCTGCGCCTCTGGCAGTTCAAACGTGCCACTTTGTTCGATTGGGTTTTGAGTCGCAATGACGAGAAAAGGAATTGGAAGCTTATAGGTTTTATCCCCAATGGTAACCTTTCGTTCTTGCATTGCCTCTAACAGTGCACCTTGAACTTTTGGAGCTGCACGATTTATTTCATCCGCAAGTAAGAGATTAGTGAATACTGGACCTTTATGTGTAGTGAATTTACCACTCGATTGATCAAGAATTTCTGAGCCGAGTATGTCTGATGGTAATAAATCAATAGTAAATTGAACTCTCGAGAAATCTAGATGAATGGCTTTGCCAAGGGCATTGACCAAAAGGGTTTTAGCGAGTCCCGGCATACCCTGGAGCAAGATGTGACCACTGGTGAATAGAGCAATCAGTAATCGTTCCACCACTTCATCTTGTCCAACAACGACATTTGAAACTTGTTTGCGGATCGCTTCTATATATGAAATGTGATTATTGAGACTTACCATGATAAATGCAATATAAGAGGGTTCAATTTACCCTATTACACTTTTGTTCATTTTCAGATAAGAAAATGAGAATTCTATGCAATCGTTACGAGCTTTAAGAGCGCTCGCTAAGTGGGAGAATCTCAGGTTGAGAATTTGGACCGGTATAGTCAGTGAGCGGTCTATACAGGCGATTATCATCTAATTGTTCGAGGACTTGAGCAGTCCATCCGCTTGCTCGGCTAATTGCGAAAATTGGAGTAAAAAGATCGGTAGGGATTCCGAGGCTGTAATACACAGTTGCAGAGTAAAAATCCACGTTTGCATTAAGGCCTTTACGATCTTTCATGATTTCTGCAATCCTCTCAGACATATTTATCCATTTGGGATCACCAAGCTCTTCAGTGAGCTTTATAGCCATTTTTCTTAAATGAGGAGCACGAGGGTCGAGTACTTTATAAACTCTGTGCCCGATACCCATAATTTTTTCTTTTCTCTCGAGCTTACCCTCAACGTATTGATCTACAGCCTCTTCAGATCCAATTTCTTCAAGCATCTGAATAACTCCCTCGTTTGCGCCACCATGTAGAGGCCCTTTCAGAGTTCCTATCGCGGATGTTATAGCCGAGTACATGTCGCTAAGTGTCGCCACCGTGACTCTTGAACTGAATGTTGAGGCGTTCATGCCATGATCGGCATGAAGAATGTAAGCGACATCTAAAGTTTTTGCGGCATCTTCGGATGGCACTTCACCGTTTATTAAATAAAGAAAATGAGCGGCCTCATTCAAATCTTCACGAGGTTCAATAATTTCCAAACCCTGACGAAAACGGTGAAAGGCAGCAACAATAAGAGGGGTCTTTGCAATGATTGCGATGGCTCTCTGTTCATTAAGTTCACGATTTTGATGGTCCCCTTTAGTGTCGTAAAGGCCGAGCATTGATACGGCAGTACGTATAACGTCCATCGGCCCGGCGTCTTTGGGGGCAGCCCTGAGAAAATCAATGATTCCGTCCGGTAGATTACGGTTGGCTTTGAGAGAGTCCGTAAGATTATTAAGTTCTGATTGATTTGGAAGTTTTCCGTTATGTAAGAGATAAATAACTTCTTCAAAAGATGTGTGCTCAACCAGATCGTCAATGGTATAACCCAAATAACATAACTTTCCCTCTGATCCTTGAACGTTACTAAGTTTAGATTCGTTTGCTATGATGCCTTCGAGTCCTTTTGCTGCTAATGCCATTTTAAGAGGGGATTATTATATTAATAGATATTGATGATTATCTGTTGCGGGGACGAGAAAAATATCAAGTTGCGGAGTAGTTGCAATTCCCTTTTTTCAGATCAGTCGATTATTTGTCGAAAATACTCTAATGACTATGCTAAAAAATCTTAAATTTTGTTCACAGAATACTCGCTAAGGTAGATCCCATCTCTGATGGAGTTTCAGCGACTGCAATTCCAGCACCTTTTAATGCAGCTTTTTTAGCCTCTGCGGTACCTTTACCACCGGAAATAATCGCTCCAGCATGCCCCATCCTTCGACCTGGAGGCGCGGTTGCACCCGCAATGAATGCTGCGACTGGTTTTTTACAATTATCTTTGACCCATTCAGCTGCCTCTTCCTCAGCGGTCCCTCCGATTTCTCCTATCATTATGATGGATTCTGTTTCTGGGTCATCATTAAACAATTTCAAGACATCTAGGTGACTAGTTCCATTAATAGGGTCACCTCCAATCCCAACACACGTACTTTGACCGAGACCAAGCTGAGTGGTTTGCCAAACTGCCTCATAGGTAAGAGTTCCTGATCTTGATACCACGCCAACAGAGCCTTTCTTATGAATATAGCCGGGAGATATTCCGATTCGGCAACCCCCTGTAGAATCAGGTCCTGTTCCAGGTGTAACTATACCCGGACAGTTAGGACCTATTAGTCTACAATTTGATCCAGTCATCATAGATTTGACCCTCATCATATCGGCTACTGGAATTCCCTCTGTGATCGCAACTATCAATTCGATACCAGCATCAACTGCCTCCATAATAGCATCACCGGCGAAAGGAGGGGGAACAAAAATGGCTGAAACCGTTGCTCCGGTTTCAGTAACCGCCTCATCCACGGTATCAAATATAGGAACACTTGATTCGAAAGTTTGTCCTCCTTTGCCTGGAGTCACACCAGCAACCACTTTTGTTCCATAATCTAGACTGAGCTTGGCATGTGTTCCTCCAAATCCTCCGGTAATACCTTGAATGAGAACTTTTGTATTTGGTTCAACTAGTATCGACATTATTTTTATATTTGTTTGATTATTTTAGTTTAATCTAAGTCATTGATTGAAAGGTCTGCTCGGTTCCACCAATTATCATGATCAGAAGGTAAAAATTTACCAATATCATCACAGCTGAAATAGACTGCGTTTGTTGGTGTTTCCTGAATTTGTAGACCAATACAAATTAATCCTTTACCACCAGAATTTAAGAAAGAACTTAATTTTGAGTGATAACAAGCTGCTCTAATTTCTGTGGTAGGGTCACCGGGTGTTACTAGCAGTTTAGTTAGTAGATCAGGTTCGTTTTCTCTGAAAAACTCTATAATTGGATCTTCTTTATTGATATGAAAACTATGATCAACCGCCTGATCAATCCATTTGAACCATAGGCCTTTAGCGTCCTCAAATTCAACTAGCATGTTTGTATTGGGGTCTAGGCCCTCATTGTTTTTACTAGCAATATTGACTGTAACGACTTCATCGTGTCCGTGCGGGATCTGACAATTTTTGGCCGCTCCGCTAATGAGCCTATGACCCATTGAGTAACGGCGAGAAAATTTTAGAACAATATTATGGCTAGTATCCAAGAAAATTCCTCTTATTGATTGATAGCTTTAACGGCTTTTTGGGCTGCATCTGATAAGTCATCTGCAGCAATCAAATTCACTCCAGAGTTGGAAAGAGTTTCTTTTCCTGCATCGACATTGTTTCCCTCAAGCCTAACGACCAAAGGAATACTCAAATTGACCTGTTTGCATGCATTGACAATTCCATTGGCGATCACATCACAGTCCATAATCCCACCAAAAATGTTAACCAGTATACCCTTAACATTTGAATCTCCAAGTATGATCTTAAAAGCATTGGTGACCTGCTCCTCAGTGGCTCCTCCACCCACGTCCAAGAAATTTGCAGGTTCACCGCCATAGTGTTTGATGATGTCCATTGTTGCCATGGCAAGACCTGCCCCATTGACTAAACATGCAATATTTCCATCTAACCCAATATAGTTAAGTCCATACTCTGAAGCTGCCACTTCTCTCGGGTCTTCCTCAGACGTGTCTCGCATAGAAGCTATTTCTTGCTGTCGATAAAGGGCGTTATCATCAAAACCAAATTTAGCATCTAAGGCTAGAACATCTCCATCAGGGGTTGTAACTAATGGATTAATCTCAACGAGTGAGCAATCGCATGAAATAAACAACTTGAATAAAGCTTTCAGAAGTTTTGCAAATTGTTTTGCTGTGTCCCCTTGCATGCCAAGCTTGTTGGATATTTTTCTTATTTCATATGGTTGAAGTCCAGCCAAGGGATGGATTGACTCTCTAATAATTTTTTCGGGTGTTTTTTCTGCCACTTCTTCGATATTTACCCCTCCCTCCGTAGAGGCCACAATCACAGGCGACTGGCTTTCTCTATCCATCAAAATGGCCAGATAATATTCCTTGGAAATATCCACAGCTTTTGCCACCATGACTTTGTTCACCACTTTGCCGTCCTCACCTGTTTGGTGAGTTACCAAAGTTTCACCAAGCATTTTTGCAGCAATATCATAAATTTTACTAGGGTCGTCTGTTAAGTGAACTCCCCCTTCAAATCCATTTTTGAAGGTTCCTTTTCCACGCCCTCCTGCATGGACTTGAGCCTTAATTACAATTTGACCATCAATTTCATCAGCAATTTTTTTTGCCTCTTCTGGGCTCTCAGCCATGCTTCCTTTCGGCGAGGGGACACTAAATTTTTCAAAAAGATCTTTAGCTTGATATTCGTGTATGTTCATTGCTTTTTCTTATTAGCGGTCGGCATTTTAGGGGTCCTACTCCTAGCGGTCAAGGAGTCCTCAAAATTTTTAAACATCTTTGGGGTCGGTGCCTCCCATTTTTCATCATTATTTACCTGCATTCTAAAGCAATGCAAAGCATGACGGGGGAGAATTAATTTTGATTTGAGATCATCTGTCCACCCAGAATTAATGAAATCTAGATAAGTCGACTCATCACCACCATAAATTTTATCACCGACAATGGGTAAATTTACGTAATTAGCATGCACACGGATTTGGTGCATTCTCCCAGTTTTAGGCATGGCCTTCAACATACTGAATGAACCCATTTCTTGTATAAGTTCAAATTCAGTTATGCAGTCTTTACCATTGGGATGGACGCATTGTTTTACCCAAATCGGGCTATCAGCAATTTCACCTGCTCTAATTATTGGGGCATCTACCGTGAAATTTTTATTTTTTGGTCTCCCTTTGACGATAACAAGATATTCTTTTGTTATCCTTCTATCTTGCATGGCGATTCCAAAACGCCTCGCTGTATCTTTATTTTTTGCAATCAAAACAACTCCGCTGGTTTCTCGGTCCAACCGGTTGATTATCGAAAGCGTTGCCCCATTAGCGATTTCATAAGCTAGAAGAGATTTAATTTCGTCCAATAAAGTGGTGGGATTTCCAGGTACACTGGGATGAACCAATAGAGGAGCTGGCTTATCAACGACGATGTAGTCCTGAGTTTCACAAAGAACCACAAAGTTTGTGTTATTGGCAATCACAATCGGTGATGGCTAATGGCCAACACTCAAATTACTAATTTTGCAGAGATTGAATTAATCTTGATCGCCCTCGTTTTTGAGATAATCAGAAACGTTGTTAAGGGCATCAATAAGTTCCTGTAAGGTTTCCTCAGGAACCATGATGGTATCTCTTCTTCCTCTGACGTCTTCGGTGATTTTTAAAAATCTACCGCGATCATTAGATTTTAAATCCACAAAAAAGATTTTCCGATCTGCGAAAATTTTCTCTGTATATAGTGGCTCATCGCGGCGCCTTCTGTAACCGCCGCCATTATCATTTTCTTCTTCTTCTTCTTCTTCAAACATACCAACTTTGACTTTCCTCAGTTGAATTTGACTTTTTTTATTCGGCTTGAATGCTAATCCTGTTAACCAGCTTCGCAAGTGCAATTCGTAATTTTTAGCTACCCATCATAAACATCATTCAATTCCACAGGCTTTACGCGCCCTTGTAAGTGTTCGATTTGCCGCATTACGTGCTTTTTCTGCGCCTTTTTTAAGAATTGAATCAACATAATCTAGATTCTCCGAAAGCTCATTTCTCTTTTCACGCATGGGTTGGAAATAATCCCAGAAAGCCTCGAAGAGACGTTTTTTGAAATCTCCGTACCCAAAACCTCCACTCAAAAAGTCTGACTTCATTTTTTCAACCTCGCTATCTGAACCAACTAAATCGAAAAGATCTATGATAACTGATTGGCTCGGATCTTTAGGATCCTCAACAGGTGTCGAATCCGTTACAATAGACATTATTTTTTTTCTGATCGGTTTTTCTGATCCAAAAATTTCTATTATGTTTCCGTAACTTTTGCTCATTTTTTGTCCGTCAGTTCCGGGAACCTTTGCCTTTTCTTTTCGAATTTTTGGTTCAGGAATTATAAAAACGTCACCATATAAATTGTTAAATTTCACGGCAATGTCCCTAGTAACTTCCAAATGCTGTTTTTGATCGTCTCCGACTGGTACTATACTACTGTCATAAATGAGTATGTCAGAGGCCATAAGCACAGGATAAGCAAACAGACCATGAGAGGCTTCAATACCACGATCAGTTTTATCTTTAAATGAGTGGCATCTATTTAAAAATCCCATTGGAGTTACCGTACTTAGCAACCATGATAGTTCAGTAACTTCAGGCACATCAGATTGTTTAAAAAATACGGCCTTGTCAGGATTAAGCCCACAGGCCAAAAAGTCGATCGCTACATCTCTAACATTTTCCCTAAGTTGATTAGGGTCATGAACCGTGGTCAGTGAATGATAATCGGCAATAAAGTAAAATGCTTCGCCTTGATCTTGAAGTTCAATAGAGGGCTCCATCATGCCGAAATAATTTCCAACATGGAGTCTGCCACTAGGTTGAATTCCTGATAAAATGCGCATTATAGAATCTAGCTTATGATCAAGCGCAAAATCTGACTGTCAAGGAAACCTCTTAACAACTAAATAATAAGAAATTCAGTGAGGCTAGATAGTTTTTACCGAAAATCATAAAAGCAGATCGTTTTTTAAGATATTATGGGTTTGTTTTTCATAACCCCTTAGAGACAAGGCCTTTAGATGAGGCGAAAAGTTTTTTTTGTTTAATTTTCATTAAAAACCATAGATGCTAATTATTAAGATAAATAAATAAATTGATAAGGTTGTGACCTTTAATGGGTCATATGACATCTAAATATTGGAGGGTAAATGCTAAACTCTTGTTTAGTTAATTACTTTCGAATGATTCAGGGTCAGCCTTGAAAACTGTCGTGGATGCATTGTCTGATGATGATTTGGTAGCTCGTTGTAAAACTGAGCTCCCTTACAATGTGACTGCCTATCGAGAGTTATTGAGACGCCATGAACCTTTAGTTTACAGAAGTTGTTTAAAAATGCTTGGTTCCGTACAAGATGCTGAAGAGGCCTGTCAGGATGCTTTCTTACAAGTATTCCATAAGATCGTGGAATTTGAAGGCCGTGCAGCATTTAAAACTTGGTTATATAGAATTGTGTACAACCGGTGTCTTGAGGCTCGTAGAAAAGCAGCCCGGCGCAACCAGTACCATAGCAAAATGGTTGAGGAGGCGGAGCATGAGGAACTCACCAAAAACAAATCATCAGATGATGAGATAACCGGTAAAGTCCATGAAGTTATATCACGGATGAGTGGAGAAGAATGTAGACTTGTTACTCTTAGATATATATCGGGATTGAGCATCCAAGAAATTGCTGATGTTTTAGATATTGGACTAAGTGCTGCAAAGATGCGCTTGTACAGGGCTCAAGAAAGATTCAAAGAAATTTATAATGATATGGACGAAGGAAAGGAGGAGTTCGTAAAATGATCACAGAAGCCCAGTTCCTAGAACAAGATGCTAAAATACTCGATATTTTCAAAGAGGAAGGTATCGAGAAAAGTTTAGCCGCGAGCCAAGAGAATAATGCGAAGGCCAAAGATCTTGATGCAGAAGATTTAAGAAGGATTGAACGAATTGTTGAGAGAGCTAAGTTTACCTTAGTCATGGAACATTCCTTATCGTTTTTCTTTAAAACTATTGGTGCGGGAGTTTCTGGTCTCGCAACTGCTGCAATAGGCGTGGCAAAAAATGCCAGCCCTAATAATAAAAACAAGAAAACAGTCCACGAGAATGATAACAATAATTGCTCAGGCAAATAGTAGTGATAATTGGGGTACAGAATTGATTCAGCAATTTTCGAACATGGGAAATGAAGTACTTGCCTTTATACCAAAATTACTGATTGCATTGATTCTTTTATTGGTTGGCTTTGTTATTTCTCATATTGTTGCTAAAGGTGCGCGATTTTTAATTGAAAAATTTGGTGGATTACTCAAAGAAAATTTTGCAAATAATCCATTATTAGAAAGATCAGGTATTTCAGGAATATTCGCTCGGGCAAATAATAACGTTCCATTTTCTTTGATAGTTAGTAAGACGCTTTTTTGGATATTGATGATAATGTTCTTAAGTTCTTCAGCAGGCTCACTTGGATTGCCTCAAATATCTGAACCTCTCAACGGCTTAGTAAGTTTTTTACCACGCGTGATAACAGCCATTATCATTTCGGTTGCTGGATTTGTTATTGGTGATCTTGTAAGAGGCTTTGTAATCAATGGAGCTGGTCGAGTTGGATTGGATTATGCCGGTGCTTTAGCGAATTTAGTTTATGCTTTTATTTTAGTATTAGTACTTACTATAGCCATTAGTACTCTGGGAGTGGATACAACACTCATTCGGCATACTGTAGAAATTCTTCTTTTAGGTGCTGCCATTGCCACCGCTCTTGCTCTTGGACTGGGCATGCGTCCATTGGCTCAAAATATTGTATCGGGTGTTTATGCGAGAGATTTGTACCCAGTGGGAACAAAGATTAAATTTAAGGACAATGATTCACTTTCAGGGAAAGTTCTTTCGGTTGGTCCCGTAACGACTCAGCTAGAAAATGCGGAGGGTGACCGCCTCAATATCCCTAATAGTTCTTTAGTGTCGGGAATAGTCGAATCCAAATCTAGCATTACAGCCGAAGAGCAACCAGGCTAACTCATTACTCTTCGATACAAGGGGCCATGATAGCTTCACTCATTCCGTGAATGATCTTTTTATCTGATGGTACTAGAGTCGCAAGAATTCCGCCAAGCGCTACCTCTGTCATGGATTGGTGATTTGAAGATACAAAAAAATAAGGACAAAGTCGCGCTCTTACATTGATTTTTATAATTTTGTTTTTCTCTTTATCCCAGAAAGGATGTTCAAAAACTTTTGACTTTATATGCTTTTGTAAAATCCATGGCTGTTTGGGAAAATCACTGATGGCAGTTTCTACCGCTTTTTTCCATTCCTTTGATGATAGGTCATGACCTATTTTTACACTTCGGCTTCCCCAAGCGAGTTCTGAATATCCACTAATTTTGAGCACAAGCTCACGTTGCGTTTTGCTAAATTCATTGAGTTGATTCCAATTATTTATTCCTAGTCCAGGTAATTCAGCGTAATGAGGAACAGGTCCTGGATCGATAATCCAGCTGTATGGAATATAAGATTGGAGTTTATTTAATTGCGATTGACGAATTAGGTTCATCCAATTCTCACGTAGTGCTCTTGAATGCAAAAGAGCACTCCACATTTTTTCCTCTAAATATGCCTTATGCGGAGAGGTCATTGTAATCGTACCACTGGCTGAGTGATCAAAAATGTCCTCTGCAGTTGGTATGTTTTTTAAATCAAACAATTCATAAAACCTATAAATATCCCTGTCATTGATCTTATAATTTTCGGCATTTAGAACTTCATAAGATTCTTTCGTTTTACTGTCATTGATTTCTTTTGTTAGCCATTCCATTTCAGGCTTATAATCTGAAGCTTCTTCGCTAATTAAAATATCACCCCCTCTAGGTAGAATATTTTTAAAACCTTCGATCATACCCATGGGGCCACCAATGATATTATCGCCCAAGGAAGAGTATGTTTTGTTTAACCATGCGGTTAATCCTATTCCACCAGGAACACTATCTAGTTCTGTGATGGCGAAGCTTTCCTCATTAAGAATTAGGTCGGGTCGAATAACTTTGGGAATATCGTTAGTATACGATTTATGTTTGCCCTGCTCGATTAGATATTTTGGTTTTCCCGCATCAAGGTAACTTGCAATCCAATCTGGTGCTTTACCCCTGAGACTTTGGTGATAAATGGTATTACATGCTCTCAGGTAGTTCAGTAAATAGTTTCCTAACTCATAAATTTTTTTGGAAGTCTTTTTTGAAATTACAAAAGGGTAAGGCGTTATTCTCCAATGCTTATCCTTAAATAATCCCTCTGTAGGAAACGAATCTTGGATAAGTTTTACCCGTTCGTAAGCTGATTCACTCATAGCAGTGCCCATTCTCAAAAGACGCTTAGACTATTTTATTGTCCTAAGGGCGGATCTAATTAATTCATCTGAACTAATATCAGCTGGACTTGAATCTTTGATTTTGTTCACCGCTTTCAATGCTTCGGCTTGTTTATATCCAAGAGAAATAAGAGCTAAAACTGCATCGTGAATAATGCTTTTTGGTCCACTAGAATCTTCTTTTGCAGCGGTCCAAGTTTCTGTTACGCCTACTTTATCTTTAAGTTCAAGTATGATTCTTTCGGCAGTTTTTTTTCCTAATCCACTAATCGTTGATAAACCCGTTATGTTCCCGCCTATTACCGCATTTTTAAAATCATCAACTGACATTCCACTTAAAATAGCCAAACCGAGCTTGGGACCTATTCCTGAAACCCTGTTGATCAACAAACGAAAAAGATCACGTTCCTCATTGGTAGCGAACCCAAACAATGTCTGCTCTTGTTCACGAATATGGAGGTGAGTTAATATTTGATACTTCTGACCCTCTTCCAGCATCTTATCACTGGTTGATAAAGGAACTAGTACTTCATATCCTATCCCGTTAACGTCGATGGTTAACCTTCCTGGTATTATCTCAGTCAAAATTCCATTCAAATAGGTAATCATTGGTATTATTTAATAAACGAAAAAAAGAAGGTTCTTCCAACAAATTGTTGTACTCTAGAATGGGCAAAAACACTAAATTTCATATTTATTATTGTAATGATTGGGCCATTGATAACTTTAATTACGATATTATTAATTAATTTAGAATCGAGTCTTGCTCAAAGAATAGATGAGGTCGCATCTATAAAAGCAGATACTTCTCAAGAATCTAAAGCTCCAATTCTAATCATCCAGCCTAAATACATGAGATCTGAGGTGGTTATGATGATACCTAAAGCTAGAAACACTGTGTATTCAGCAGGATACCTAAGTAAATTGGGCTTAACTAACTTCAAGGCGGAAGAATTCAGGATGACATATAGGGGTGGTTGGAAAGAATTTAAGAAAAAAGCACTTAAACAATCTGCGATTCTCCTAAAATCCATTCAACCTGAATATATTAAAAATACACAAGGAGACATAGAATATGCCATATTACAATCGAGTGACCCTTTACTGGCCAGTTCAGTTCATACCGGTGAGTTTAGGAAGATTTTTAAAGCACCCTTCGGGCCTAATTTATGGGTAATTATACCCAATAGGAGTACTATTTTGGTGATGAAGGCAGATAAAAACCGCCTAAATACATACAAAAAGGCATTTTATCACATGTTTCTTGATGCCACCTATCCTGTAAGTAGGGAGGTTTTTCTAGTCAATCCTGATGGTTTTAGTGCAATTGGTGACTTAAATCAGGGCTCGAATTAAAAAATAAATAAAAGAAACTGGTTTTTTTGAATTTTGCAGCTATAATACGCGCCCTCAATCGATTCTCATAACCAATTGGCCTCGAGAAGAGTCATTATGCTGGTTTTTGCGATTCGTTTGTGATTAAAATAAAAATAAATATGGCTACAACACGCAGAACCCGGTTTTCCCGGAGAATACCTGATCACGTGACCGATGAATTGGTTGTTGTGCTCAACGAAAATGATACAGCTCTAGAATTTAACAACTTGTTTGAGCTTGTATATGATAATCTAAAAGAGAAAAATGCTGTAAGTGGAGGCGAAGAAATGCTTCGCTTACGCGCATATGAAAAACTTCAAAATCTTGTCACCAGAGGTTTAGTAGAAAAAAAGGGCAAGAGTTACAAGGGTTTAGAAGGAATTGAGCAAGCCTCCAGCGCCTACATCGCTGCACAACAAGCTAAACAACAAGCTTAAAATTAATATAAACTTTTAAAGGCAGGAACCCGTTTGGTGTTCCTGCCTTTTTATTGAATAGTTTTCGTTGAAAATTACTAAGACTGTTCGTTAATTTATCTCAAGCATGTTAGATCAGTACATCCCAGTATTAATGCAGTTAGGTATTGCAACAGGTTTTGCAATTTCTACTCTCTTAGTCAGTGTTCTTCTCGGGAAAAGTGCCAAATCTAACCAAATAAAGGACAGTGCCTATGAGTGCGGAATGCTACCTATAGGCGATGCTAAACCGAGGTTTAGTGTGAAATTTTATGTGATCGCAATGCTATTTGTGATTTTCGATATAGAGGTAGTTTTCATGTACCCATGGGCCGTCTCTTTTAACACATTCCTAGAAATGGGGCTCGCTAAAATCACTTTTTTAAGTATGTCTGGTTTCGTAGGCATTCTTCTTATTGCATATCTCTATGCCTGGAAAAAAGGAGCACTTAGCTGGAAAGCTTAAGCCTATCTTCCAACCAATTGATGAACCACACTATTTCCTCCTCGGAAATACAGAACGTAGGAGCGATCGCAAGCACATGTCCGTCGGGCCCGTCAGCAAGGGTAATTATACCCGATTTTAATGAATCTTTGATAATTGTTGTAGCTAGCGGTCCATTAGGGTTTCCGGATTCATCAACAATTTCAAGTCCCAACATTAATCCAAGTCCTCTGACCCTACCTACAGATTTGTGAGATAGACCCTCTAAGGACTTTCTAATAAGAAGACCTTTCTCATTAACTTGATTTCTAATTTCAGTATTTTGGTGAATTGAAATAGATTCAAGTGCCATAGCACAGCCCAAAGGATTACCTAAAAATGTTGATGTGTGGATAGCCTCACCATCAGACTTAGGCCAACAATCCATGATTTCAGACTTAGCTGCGCATACTGATAAAGGAAAGCCACCGGCAAGTGCTTTACCAAGGCAGATAATATCTGGTACTACTTTCCAATGATCGCTGGCGAAGAGTTCTCCTGTTCGGTTAAATCCAGTATAGATTTCATCCATGATCAGAATGATATTGTTATCATCACAAATTTTGCGAAGAGATGGTAAAAAGTTGTCATCAGGAACGACTTTTCCACCTCTTCCAAGAATAGGTTCAACAATAATGGCACCAATATTTATTGAATTAACAATACTGTGTAACTCATCCAACCCCGTTGTCCCATAAGGAACAATATGACCATTTTCTGCTATTTGATCTGTGAATGGTTTTCTAAACCTTGGTATGCCAGCCACTGATAGCGATCCGATGCTGGTACCATGATAGCCACCTTCAAAACAAATGATGCCTTCTTTTCCCGTAGCAAGAAATGCCGTTTTTAATGCGCTCTCGATAGATTCACTTCCACTAGAGCTCAAAATAGATTTACCAATTTCACCAGTCCAACGCTCAAAAGTAATTTCACTAATTTTTTTACATANCTCTACTTTTAATTCGGTTGGATGAACGTCTCCCATTCCATGTAATAANTTATTGGCTTGNTCANTTANCGCATTGATAAGGCGAGGGTTTCTATGACCAAGAGAGGAGACCGCGAAGGCTGACGTTAAATCAATGAAGCGGTTGCCATCGACGTCCCAAACGTTGGAGCCTTCTGCCTTGTCCCAGAAAATTGGGAATTCATCTGAAATGAATGTAACGTTCCTAGATTCATAACGTTCCAAACTCTCTCCAAGAAGGAGGGACCTTGGACCAGGTATCTGTGAAATAACCTCGGGAAGCATTAGCCATATAATTTGGCGGAATGCTTACAAGTTTGCTAATATTAATTTTGCCCTAGGGCTAATTAATGAGCTCTACAAAATTCTTCTAATCTATCAAGACCTTCCTTAATTACTGGCAGGCTTGTGGCATAGCTTATGCGAATGCTATGATCATTACCAAAGGCGATTCCAGGAACGGTTGCGACCTGCATACGGCTGAGCAGTTTTTCTGCAAAGTTTACTGATTTAATGCCGGTTTTATCGATATTAATCAAGAAGTAGAACGCTCCTTCTGGTTCAATAGTTGAAACGTTAGCAATCGAATTCAGGCGCCCCAGTACATATTGACGACGAATATCATACTCCTCAACCATATCTGAGATTTCAGATTGATCACTGGAGAGAGCTGCAATCGCACCGTATTGAGCAAAGGTTGTTGGGTTGGATGTACTGTGACTTTGAATCGTATCTATTGCTTGAGCGATTTCCTTGTTAGCAGCTGTATATCCCAAACGCCAACCAGTCATCGAGTAAGCCTTTGAAAATCCATTAATTGTAATGGTAAGTCTTTTAATTTCTTCACTTATGGAAGCCATGCTTACATGCTCAGCTTCCCCATAAACAAGCTTTTCGTAAATTTCATCAGACAGGATTAAAATATCTTCTGAAGCTGCAACTTCGCCGATAGCTGCTAATTCTTCTTTTGTATAAACTGCTCCAGTGGGATTGTTTGGAGAATTGATAATTATCATTTTGGTGGATCCAGTCATTGAATTATCAAATTCTTCAGGAGTAATTTTCCAATTATTTTCTTGTTTTGTTTCAACAAAAACTGGTTTAGCTCCAACTGCATTTACCATCTCAGGATAACTGGTCCAATAAGGAGAAGGAATAATAACTTCATCTCCAGCATCGCAGCAGGCCATGATTGCATTGAAGCATGAATGTTTAGCGCCACAATTTACAACAATTTCTTCAGGTGCGTAATCGATTTGGTTTTCATCTTTGAATTTTTTAGCGATACCTTCTCTTAATACTTTTATTCCGGCTACTGCAGTGTATTTGGTTTGGCCGTCTTGTAAGGCATCAATAGCAGCATTTTTAATATGTTGTGGAGTATCAAAATCAGGCTCTCCTGCACCAAGATTACACACGTCGATACCATCTTCGCGCATTTGTTTTGCTTGGCTCGTAATTGAAAGAGTGAGTGAGGGCGATAAATCTGCGATGGTTTCGGCTATAAACTCCATGGTCTGTATTTTTCTAATGGCAAAGGGTGAATTCTTAACTGATTTATAAATAAAAAGGCTTCCGCTACCGGAAGCCTCCAAGGCTAAAATCATTATGTTGAACTTCCGCGACAGCGTTAGGCGGATTTCTCTTCTAGCCTATTGAAATATAAGTGCAAGAGAAAATTCAAATTTTAATCAACTAATATTGGATATTAATGGCCTCACTAGCACGAATCGCCTTATCTTTGGCTTCATCGATTGAATTCCCCCTAGCGACTGCAACACCTAATCTCCTTCTGCCTGAAATAGAAGGTTTTCCAAATAATCGTATTTGGGTGTCAGGCTCATTCAGCGCCTTATCGACACCATTGAATGAGATTTCCTCTGAACTCCCTTCCCCTAGTATGACGCTAGAAGCGCTAGGCCCATGTTGCATGATGTTTGGAATTGGAAGACCTAAAATGGCTCTGGCATGAAGCGCAAATTGAGAAACGTCCTGCGAAATTAATGTTACGAGCCCCGTGTCATGAGGACGAGGTGATACTTCACTAAAAATCACCTCATGCCCCTTAATGAAGAGTTCGACTCCGAAAATGCCATAACCTCCAAGTGCTGATGTAATGGATTCGGCAACTTTTTGAGCACTTGATAAGGCTTCGTCAGTCATAGGCTGTGGTTGCCAACTTTGTCTATAATCGCCATCGGATTGTACGTGACCGATCGGTTCACAAAAAGATGTACCGTTTTTATGACGTACCGTGAGAAGAGTAATCTCATAATCAAATTCAACGAACCCCTCAACAATAACTTTTCCTGCACCTGCTCGACCACCCTCCTGTGCGTATTGCCAAGAATCTTCAATTTGGTCTTCAGCG
>NZSO01000041.1 GCA_002696885.1 Verrucomicrobiales bacterium
TGTTTCTGTCTCTGAAAAAATGGGAAATAAAGACAGAAAAGGAGCCATAGCATTACTTTCGCAAACATCCATTCTAGAAAAAAGCCCAGCGCTGTTATTTAATATGGCGAGTCTACTTTTTGAAGATGGTAAGGCCAGTCTGGCGATCAGCCAATTTTCAAAAGCCATATCGTTACAACCCAACTTTAGGGATGCACACCGAAATCTTGCGATTGCTTATGTCCAAGAAGGCGACTACAAAAAGGCAGAGCCTGTATTAAGAAAAGCAATCGAGCTAGGTTCTAATGATGGTCTAACAATGGGGCTTTTGGGTTATTGTTTAAATCAGTCAGATCGATCTAATGATGCCTTGCAGGCTTACAGAATGGCAAAACTAACGATGCCAGATGAATTGCAATGGCAAGTTGGAGAAGCGACCTCCCTCATGAAGCTAGGTCTTTACGAGCAGGCCATTTCAATTTATGAAGCGGTTCTTGTGGCGGATCCAAATCGAATTGGCATATGGGTGAATCTTGCAAACATAAGATTACAGCAAGGAAACAATGTTCAGGCGATTGCTGACATGGAGGTGGCTAAAAGACTAAAAGGTCTGAACCCAGAATCGTTAATTACACTTGGCCACCTCTATCTTAATGAATCCCTTCATGTTCGGGCACTAAGTTGCTACAGAGAATCCATAGAAAACCCTGAATTGATTAAGGTATCAAGGTTGACACAAGCCATTGAATACCTCCTTCGATTCAAACTATGGAACCCTGCCAAAGAATTCATGAACGAGATTAAGGAAATAAAATTATTTCAAGATCAAATTAGTAGTGATGAGAAAATTAGTCATCGAATGGAACGAGCTGACGCCATTATCCAGATGAATGTTGGTGATCAAAATATTGGCATAAATAAGTTGGAAGAACTTCTCAAAAAGGACCCTCTTGATGGAGAAGTGATGATGATTTTGGCTCTACATTATTCTCAGAATAAAGATTCTGAAAAAGCTATAATGCTTTTGGAGCAAGCCTCTCAAGTTCAGAACTTTACATCTGAAGCAGAACGTAAACTCGGTGAAATATATGTTTCTAGAGGAGATTATGAGAAAGCTTTGATCTCCTTAAAAAAATCACAAGATCTCGAACCACAGCCAGCTTTGCAAGAATACATTGAAAGCATAGAAAAGCTTAGCAATATGTTTGAGAGAAAGTAATTTTTGATAAAATAAACCTTAATTCCAAAAGAAAGGTCTAAATCTTGCTCAGTTGATGTCTCATGATATCAAGAGAATCATCTGACAGATCAGACGTTTTCAGATCATTTGGCCTAGTGCTATTTTTTTCGTTACTGGGTCTCGTCACTTATTCTGTAGCCCGCAGTAAACCAGAAAAATTGCCTTCAAAAGTCTCTAACGAAGATATCGATAAAGATGAATTGCTATCAAATAATATTGTAGCGCATTTGAAAGGTGTTCTTGACGATAGAGGAATTAAAAATACTGAGATTAAAGAAGTCTACTCTTTGACTAAGGATAATGAGTCTGAAAAAATTTCAGTATCTGTCACCAATGAAAGTGCCAATGGGGCTTCTATTGAAAAAATTCACTTGGCTTTAAAAAAAACACCATCTGGAGACACTGAGATAAGTGAGATCAAGCTTTCAAAAAAATTAAGTGAGAAGGCCACAACTGGAAGAAGTGAAAAACCTTTTGGTGTGAAAACTGGATATTCTGATGATGTTCTTTTTGTTGTAGATTATTTTATTTCTGCACTTCGTGATCTTAATTATGAAAGTGCCATTTCCTATTGTCTTCCAAATCAGTCCCTAGTACAAAAGATCGCAGGCTTATGTATTATGATTGAGACTGCAGATTTTAAAGTTTCTGAGGAATACCCGATCGAGGTTCTTAGTACGTATGAGAACTCATCAATTTTTAGAATCAACTTTCATTCACTCAACCATCAGAAGAATTTTCATTTTACGATAGGTCTTGAGTTAGATTACAAAGTTCAAAACCCTTTATGGAAAATATCAAAGATTCATCTCGACGAAGCATTCGCTTCATATTTTTCTCCAGAAGACTCTAAGCTGCCTTTTGTTCCTATTAGAACTAATCTTAATGAAGGAGATTGTTTGGTTGTATATTTTGATTTTAAAAGTTCAGAGCTTTCCCATCGGACTCAAAAACAATTATTAATCCTAAAGAATTTCCTAGATGTTTTTAATAATAATTCGCTAAAGATTTATGGGCATGCTGATGAAATAGGATCTCAGGATTTCAATATGAATCTCTCAATTGAGAGAGCGACAGAAGTTAAAAAATTCCTCATTTCCAATGGAATCGAGAACTCAAAAATCAATATCTATGGGAAAGGGGAATCCCAGGAGTGGTTGCCTAATCGATTATCTTCAGGAACAGATAATCCCATTGGTAGAAGCTATAACAGAAGGGTAGAGATCTTTGTGGATTAGTTTTTGATGCATTATTTTGCAATGCAATAGAGCTTTGAAAAAGTACGGATGAGTAAATTTCCTTTTGCTACAGCAGGAGAAGCATAAATTCCATCATCAAATTTATATGAGCTAACGGTTTCTAATTTATTCGCTGCCTTAACGACATTGAGTTCTCCCTCTTTACTGCAACAATAAATGTTATCGTTGATGATGATCGGTGAGCTGTAAGGGGCGCCGACAACTCTTTCCTGCCAATGAATTTTACCATCTTTGGCGCTTCTGCATGTCATCACCCCACCATCATTGAGTAGGAAAATCATTCCTTTGTGAGAAATGCCGGTAGGCACGTAGGGCAATCCTTTTAAGCCAGCTTCCCAGGCGATTGTCGGTTTTTTTGATTTCACTCGCACGACAGCCGATTCCTTGCCACCAGATCCAGATCCTGCTGATACAAATATAGTGTCACCTGAAATGATTGGCCCTCCAACACAACGTTGTGAGAACCCTGCATCGTGCTCCCAGCGAATCTTCCCGCTGCTTGGGTCTATTGCGGTGATACCATGGGCGGTACTGCTAAATATAAGTTCTTGGGTTCCATCGTCTGCAGTTCTAAAGACTGGGGTGCTGTAAGCTCCTTTATCATTTGACTCNCGATTGATACGCCATNTTTCGACTCCGTTTTCAGGATTAAGTCCTACAATATAACTTTTACCTTCTTCACCATGACTTCCGATGACTANGGTGTTTTTTGCTAAAACAGGTGAGGCTGAACTTCCATGCTTTGCATAAAAATTTCCTAATTTTATTTTCCANAGTTCTTTTCCATTGTGATCAAGGGCTAGCGCTTCCACTCCCTTGGGAGAGGTCCACGTAACATATACACGTTTTTCATCACAGCATGGTGTGGATGAGGAAAAGTCGTTGAATCGATGTTGCCTATAAACTTCATGCTTTTGTTTGTTGCGCCACTTAACACTTCCATCTTCTAATGAAAGCGCCATCACGTATCGGGTGCCTGGTGATTCTTTAGAGGATAAGGTCATGAAAACTGTTTGATCCCAAACTACCGGCGAAGAATGACCTGTACCGGGTAAATCAAAGGTCCACTTGATTACATTTTTGGTGATAGTACTAGGAATGGTTTCATCTGAGGAATGTCCAGAAGTGCCAGGTCCCCGAAACTGGGTCCATTCGTTACCAAACGCATTATTGATTACGAAAAGAACGAAAAAAACTGATAAAAGTTTAAAATTCATAGTTTAAACATAGCTTCTCATCGTATTTTAGTCACGACGATTAGCAAAAATCATTTCGTCTATAACTTTTATAGATATTTGATACAATTGACCAGTGAGCGTATTATTATAATTAATTACAATGCCCAATTCCCTCATAGAAGAACTTCCAGATGAAAAAGGCCATTTTGGCACATATGGAGGCATGTTTGTTCCTGAAACACTGATGTCTGCCTTGGAACAATTGACCAAGGAGTATGAGTTAGCAAAATCAGATCCTATGTTTCAAAATGAGTTGGACAACATGCTAAGAGAATATGTTGGAAGACCAACCCCTCTAACTTTTGCCGAGCGATGGACAGATCTTTTGGGTGGAGCTAAGATTTATCTTAAGAGAGAGGATCTCCTTCATACCGGAGCGCATAAAATCAATAATGCCATGGGTCAAATTTTATTGGCCAAACGATTAGGAAAAAATCGTATCATTGCTGAAACTGGTGCTGGTCAGCATGGAGTGGCCACGGCAACTGTTTGTGCACGATTTGGTTTTGAATGTGTGATTTATATGGGTGAGGTCGACATGGAAAGACAGGCCTTAAATGTTGCGAGAATGAGATTCTTGGGAGCTGAAGTTCGTGGAGTAACTGCTGGCCAAAGAACCCTCAAAGAGGCTGTTAATGAGGCGATGCGTGATTGGGTTACGAACGTAAGATCGACTCATTACATATTAGGATCAGCACTTGGTTCACACCCATATCCAATGATGGTACGCGATTTTCATCGTGTCATCGGGGAAGAAGCAAGAAAGCAGATTCTTGAAAGAGAAGAAAGGCTTCCAGACTACTTGGTGGCCTGTGTCGGTGGAGGTAGTAATGCGATGGGACTTTTTCACCCATTCTTGGCTGACGAATCAGTCAAGTTGTTAGGTGTTGAAGCGGGTGGGCGCGGAATTAATCGCGGGGAACATGCAGCAAGATTTCAGGGAGGAAAACTCGGTGTATTACAAGGGACAAAGACATGGCTTTTGTCAGATGATGATGGTCAGATTGAACTTACTCATTCTGTGTCTGCAGGTCTTGATTACGCAGCAGTAGGCCCCGAACATGCAAATCTAAAGGACGTAGGTCGGGCTGAATACACTTTTGCCACAGACGATGAGGCTTTGGAGGCGTTTCAGGAAGTATCTAAAGTAGAAGGAATTATACCGGCATTGGAAACTGCCCATGGTCTTGCAGGTGTCAGAAAATTAGCCCCTAAACTTGGCAAGGATGGCTTAATTATATGTAATTGCTCCGGCCGTGGCGACAAAGACGTGGCTCAAGCAGCCAAAGCAATTTTTGGAGAAGACGTTTTTGGTTAGATCAAATTTAAACACTCTTAACTTCTAAAAACTTATGAAGCTTCAATTAATAAATCTATGGATTTTAGCTGTCTCAGGCTTTTGTTTAATTGCCCAAGAGAAGGATGAAAAGTTGTCAGATCCAATTGATGTGACAGACGAGAAAGCCATTGAAGCTGCAGTGGGTAAAAGCGTCATGATCAAAGGCAAAGTGAGGAGCTCTGATAGTTCCCCTCAGACAGCGGACATAAGAATTTGGTTTTCTGACAGCCTATTCAGGCTTTTTATCAAATCGGATGTTTTTGATTCTAAAGAGAATTGGAGGATTGATGAGTCAATTGGCAAAGATGTATTTGTTCGAGGAAAAATAGTTAAAAATGGAGGCTTTACCCAGATCGAGCTCAAGGATCCCAAACAATGGGGTGAAAACAAATCAGACGTTATTGCTGCAAACCCCAAAACTAATAATCCCGGTAAAGAAGGTAAACAAACTTATGAACCAGTATCACCAGGAGCAATTCTTCCAATTAAACCAGGAACTAGAGAATTCAATCCTGTTGTCACTGAAGCGAGTGTTAAGGTTGTTCTGGGTATGCACGCCACAGAAGTGCCCAAGATGGTTATAAGTGAAGTCAGGGCAGAGCTTATCGAGTCAGAAGAGAGTGGTCCTATGCAGGCAACATTTGAGTCAAAACCTAAGCTTAATACAAAACCGATGGTTTCGGTAATGACCTATCTTCCAAGAAAGCATTTTGCTCAAGGCTGGCCCGTTAACCAGAACGTGCATTTTGTTATCGACGAGATTCAGGCTGACAGTGCACCGCCTAATTTCGCAGCTGCTTTTTTGATTGAATGTATTATGAGAGGTATTCAGGTGCCAGATAATTTAGTCATTTTTGGTGGAATGGATGGAGCAGGCAAAATTAACTATAAAATAGATTCAAAAAGATCTCCGGGTACGCTGGGAGAGGCCATCAAGCTTACTGCTCAAGCTGCCCAAGCCCAGGGTGTGGATCCTGATGAGGGAAAGCCAAAACCACAATTTTCTACCCCAAGTGCGCTTGGCAAAAAAGCGCCTTTGGCAAAAGATTCTTTTTACTTCATTACTGGGGAAGTTTCAGATTCTATTTTGGATGATTTGATTCTCGATAATGACATGATGTCTATCAATTCGACTCAAGTTATTTCATGTCTTAATCTTGACGAAGCAGTTAACTTTGCTCGTGATATTGCTCAAGGCGATGGTTTTGGCAAATCGCTCAATGATTTGAGTGCTGCCCAAAAAGTAATGCGTGAACGTTCCGTGCGGATGCTCTCCAATGCCCAAGTATGGAGCAGAGTCGTTGCCGCAGGAAGGGCCACTCCAAAAAATAAAACCGCATTTGCTTATGCTAGAATGAAAACAAGAAAAGTATCTAAGACCTATTCTTTGGATAAATGTTTAGCTCATTTAGATCAACAAATTATTGCCGCACGCGGAAACGCTTTAGATAAGTTTAACGATAGAGAAATGCGCAAATACGTGAGAGATCTTGCCGACAAAATGAAAGACATTCAGGGTAAGATACACCCAAAGGCTGTTCCGGTTCTTTCAAATGCACAAATATATCTCAAGGAGATTTCAGACCTAGCCTCTGAGAAGCGAGACGCAAAAGCCAATGCTGCTCAGATTTCAGAGCGTGCTCAGAAAGATTATGATGCCGCCAAAAAGGCTTATGATGATTCTAAGGCTGCTGCATTAGCAACCCCATAGTTTCTAGCCCCAAACTTGGATCTCTTCATCTTTATCGGCGTTACTCAGAGCCTCGTCGAATGCTTCTTGATCCCAGCCTTTGAGTTTGCCTAGATATTTAAATAATTTATCTGAACTAGCCACATTGGCTGGTATCTCGAGTTCCTCAGGATCACTTCCGTCTGGAAGGTTGATAGAAATAAGGGGATCACCTGCATAAGAGGAAACCTTCACTCCGACAATGTCACCCCAAGGAACCGTGCCAACCTTTTCCTCGCCTTCATAAATCTCAATCATCTTGGCCGTGAACTTGTAAGTTAATGAAGTTTCATCATCATCATCATCGCTGTCCATAACGACATCATCTTCATCGTCTACAGAATCTTCTTCATCGTCCTCATTTTCTTCTGGCCCTCTGGGTTCAATACCAAAACCACTTGCAGGATCAAAATTGAACTCACCGTTTTTTAGGATGGCATGAATGTCAGCAAGCCAGCCTTCGAACGAATCAGCGAGTTCCTCATTTTCGTCACTACTGACATATTTACTAATGCCCCCTGTTTCAAGCTCAACGCAAAGCATATCGCCTGAACCATCTTCCGCAAAAGGTAGCCAATCACCCGGGCAGATGTCATCTTCTCCTGCATCATCCCTTAGTCCTTCTAGTTCATCCCAAGACTCCTGTACGAGATCCAGTGGCATGAGGCTAAACATATCAAAGAAACCAGGATTGCTTTCTTGGCTCTGACCGTTGTGCATGATAAGGAAGTCCCTGTAATCAGTGGGAAGTTCCTGACCAATGTATTCCTCAAGAGCTTCGACTTCAGATTCGTCGGCTCCTAGATTCAATGACTCTAATATTTCACTTGCTTTCGATGTTAGTTCACCTTCGAGACGGGACCAAATCTTCTTCATAAAATTTAGTGGTTAGTTGTTTATTCACCCGTAGCGGGACTCTCTACATTTTCAGCCATAACGAATTCCGCAAACTTCGCAAGAAAACGTTTTGAATAAATTGCATTTATTATTATGTCGTTTTGTTCGTATTCCTGACTCAAAATCTTCCCTTCGCGATGTAAAAGTGCCACCAAATCTTGCCGAGATTGCGGTATTTTAAGGGTTTTTCGCACAATTTTGCTTAATAGCATCTCATTGATTTTGCTTAAAAGATCCTCAATTCCATGCCCATTTTTCACAGAAATTAAAACTGCGTCTGGAAAAATAATTTTTAGTTCTTCCAGCCTTTCGGTGCTGATTACATCGATTTTGTTAATGGCAGGTATGATTCTTTTTTCATCCGCACCAAGCTCTTTGAGGACATCCAGAGTCGTTTGGAAATGTTCTTCAACATTTTCAGAGCTTCCATCAATGACGTGAATTAAAAAATCAGCCAACACTGCCTCCTCAAGGGTTGCCTTAAAACTTTCAACTAATCCATGCGGTAATCTTCTAACAAACCCAACGGTATCAGTCAGAAGAATAGTATGACCATCGTCTAAATCTAATTTTCTGGTAGTTGTATCTAGGGTTGCAAATAGTTTATCTTCTGCCAAAACGGTGCTTTCAGTTAAGCCGTTTAGCAAAGAAGATTTACCAGCGTTTGTGTAGCCCACGATTGCTGCATGAGGCAGGTCGGCGCGGTTCCTCTCTTTGCGTTGAGTTTTTCGTTGTTGACGAACTTTTTCAAGTTCGGCTTTGACTCTATCAATTTTTTTTCGAGCAAGGCGCCGATCAACCTCAATTTGTTTTTCACCCTCACCTCTGGCAGCACCACCACCGCCCTTGCCGCCACCCGATCCACCGCCTTGGCGGTCTAAGTGGCTCCACATTCGAGCCATTCTTGGTAAGGTGTATTGCATTTTTGCAAGTTGCACCTGTAACCTTGCTTCTTTGGTACGAGCTCTAAGAGAAAAAATGTCAAGGATCACTTCTTGACGATCAATGACAAGAATTTCGGAATCATTTTCCCAATTCCTTTGCTGATTAGGAGAGAGCTCATTATCAAAAATAATACAGTCACAGTTGAGCTCTTTTGATTTTTCAATGATCTCAGCCATCTTTCCTTTACCCATCAGGTGAGATGGAAAATTTTCACGTACTCGAACAAGAATGCTATCCATAATTCCTATGCCAAGAGTTTGAACGAGCTCATTTAATTCCTCCAGTAGGCTTGAAGCTTCCTTTTCTTTGGACTTATCCAAAAAGACTCCAACCAATAAAGCTCTCTCAACGAGTTGAGGTTTTTCTCGAACTTCAAACATAAGTTATTAATGCCTTAATTCACTTAACGCCATGCTTGCAAGCATTATATTGATTTAGCATGCATGTAGATGTTTTTTTCCTAGATATGAGTTTACTAATGCCCTTTTTTAAATGAAATCAATTAAACCAAATAGATCCTAGTATGCCTAAAAGCCCTATAGTAGAAACAAATCATCAGGTGATGTTTTACGATTCGGATGCAGCGGGTGTCGTTCATAATATTGCTTATTTAAGATACATTGAAAAAAACAGAACTCTATTAGGTGTGGAACTGGGACTTGATTACAAAGAAATGTCCAAAGAACAGACCTACGGGGCCGTAATTAGGACCGAGATTGATTACAAGAGTCCAGCCCTTTTAGGGGATGAAATCATGGTTAGGGGCTGGCTGGCGGAAATTGGCAAAGTGCGATTCTGGTGTGCCTTTGAAATCATTAGAACCGAGGATCAATCAAAGTTAGTCAGCTGTAAGCAACAGCTTGCACTCGTAAAAATGCCTGGTGGAAAACCTCTAAGATTACCAGCCGAATGGAGAGAAGGTTTTAACAATGGATAAAATAAAAACTGTTATTGCCTATGATGGAAGCTGCTTCAAGGGTTGGCAAATTCAACCTGGTGAAAAAACGGTTCAGGATTCATTGGAATCAGCGATTGAAAAAATTGCGGGTAAAAAAATAAAAGTTCATGGCTCAGGAAGGACTGATTCCGGAGTTCATGCATTGGGTCAGGTCGCTCATTTTGATGCTCCCTTGGGGTCTAAAATGAGTGCTGATGATTGGCACAGAGCATTGAATGTCAATCTGCCACCAACAATACGCGTTCTTTCATCTGAAACGGTCAAAAAGGATTTTCATGCAAGATTTTCTGCAAAATCAAAAACTTATAAATATGTAATGGATACCTCATTAATTTTAGGGCCTCATAAATTTTTAAGAACTTGGCATCATCCAAAAAAAATCAATATTTCAAAACTTAAGGAGGCCTGTTCACTTTATGAAGGGACACATGATTTTGCCTCATTTGCTGTTAACCGTGGCGATGGTAAAGATATAAAAACAGAGAGAACTATTTTTTCTGTCGAAGTTAATTCCGATCAAGAAGATACATTGATTATGTCATTTAGTGGTAATGGGTTTCTTTACAAAATGGTCAGGCTTTTGGTTGGAGCTGCAGTACGCGTTGCTGAGGACAAAGAAGACGTTGATTGGATACGAGAGATGCTCCAAAATCCAGGAAAATCCAAATGCCAGTACTGTGCAAAGCCAGACGGCTTGTATCTCGAGAAGGTAGTGTATTAATTCTGCAAATGCTATTTGAGGAGATTTAATGCACTGATAAGAGCTTTGACTCCCGCAATTTCAATTGAAGGGTCTACCCCGCAGCCCCATGCCTCTTTTCCGTCAAAACTTTCAAGTAGAATATAGGCAGCAGAGTCAGCATCAGAACCACCTTTGATTGCGTGAGAACGGTAATCTTTAAGATTAAAGTCTTTTTGGCCCAACTTTTCTAAGGCATTAACAAAAGCATTAATGGGACCATTACCATTTCCTTTAATATCATATTGGTCTCCATTTTTTATCAGCTTAGCTTCGCAACAAACGTTCCCATCTTTGATGTCATTATGTAAAAGTTCGTACTCTTCGAGTGATAAATGATTTACTACATTCACAAACTCTGCCTGAAAAGCTTCAAATATTTCATGATTAGACAATTCTTTTCCTTTCTTATCAGCCAGTTGATAAATTGTCGTCCCAACCACTGGTTGCATAGCCTTCGGAATATCAAAACCATATTCACGATCCAGTATGTATGCGATACCACCCTTGCCAGACTGACTGTTTATACGAATAATGGCTTCATATGTTCTACCGATATCGGTTGGATCAATGGTTAAATATGGTACAGCCCATGAGCTATCAGACGAATGAATTTTGTCCATGCCCTTTTTTATAGCGTCTTGATGACTGCCTGAAAAAGCAGTGAATACCAAATCACCGGCATATGGATGCCTATCAGGCACCTTCATTTGTGTGCATCGTTCGTAAACTTCTCTTGCCTTTGGAATATCTGAAAAATCCAGACCCGTTTCAATGCCATGGCTATTCATATTGAGTGCCACCGTGGCTATATCAAGGTTTCCTGTTCTTTCACCGTTACCAAAAAGGGTCCCCTCAACTCTGTTGGCTCCTGCCATGAGACCGAGTTCAGTGGCAGCAGTACCAGTCCCTCTGTCATTGTGAGTATGTAAGCTTATGATAGCTGAATCTCTGTTGTTAAGATTGTTACAAAACCATTCAATTTGGTCGGCATGAACGTTTGGTGTGGTCCATTCAACTGTTGCCGGTAAGTTTAAAATAATAGGTTTGGATGGAGACGGTTCCCAGACCTCCATTACGCCCTCGCAAACATCAAGAGCAAATTCAAGTTCAGTGTCAGAAAAACTTTCTGGAGAATATTCCAGGTCAATTTGCGTTTCTGGAACAGTGCTAACAAGCTCTTTGATGAGTTTGGTTCCCTCTACTGCAATGCTTTTTATCTCATCTTTAGTTGCTCCTCCAAAAGTAATATCTCTCTGAAGAGGTGAAGTGGAATTGTAAATATGAACGATTGCATTTGGAACACCCTCAATGGCCTCAAAAGTTCTCCTTATTAAGTGTTCTCTGGCTTGTACAAGGCACTGTAATTTCACTCCTTCGGGTATTAGATTCTCATCAACTAATTTTCTAACAAAGTTGAATTCAGTTTCTGATGCTGATGGAAATCCTATTTCGATCTCTTTAAACCCTATCTCAACGAGCAGCTCAAAAAGTTCAAGTTTTTGCGAGATGTTCATTGGAATTGCCAGAGCTTGATTTCCATCTCTCAGGTCCACACTGCACCAGATAGGCGCAGATGATATCTCTTTGTCAGGCCATGTTCGATTCTTTAGCTCAACCGTTTTAAAGGAGCTATATTTATTGAGGCTTGAAGGTTTCATTTAGATTCGGGAGAAAGATCACCCATGTTCTTTTAACTAATTACAAGGGTTTTAATCTATTTGCTAAGAAACAGTGATAATGCTGATAAGGTTAAGATAACCTCTATCATTACTTTAAAGTTTCTTGTTAGCGAATTCATAAATTGGACGGTTTACAACATAAGGCTTGGATTTACGAAGTCAATCCTCCCAATGAGAAGATAAAATTAAAGTTACTCTAGAAAAAAGTAATAATGGTTATACAAACGATAAGGCATAAAAAGCCATCAGTTTGTAGAATTTATTCTAATTCTTTAGTTTGAGTTTGTCATTCGGCCCTCTTCGCTCTTTTCTTATAAAGATATGAAAAGTATGACTGGATTTGGAAATGGTGAACTCCTCAAGGATGACTTGATTTATCGTGTTGAAATTTCCTCGGTTAACCGAAAGCAAACAGACATTGTTATCAATTTACCACGTGAGCTGGCCTCACTTGAGCCACGGATCAGAAAAGTTGTTAAAGAATCGATTTCAAGAGGTAGAGTCAATGTTAACATTCATATTAAGGCATCAAAAGCAGAGGGTGGCACTCTTAATGTTAATACGGAGTTGGCCGAACAATATTTTTCTGTGCTTAAGGAGCTGGAATCTAAACTTGACCATACAAACTTTAGCAACAATTTCGATCCTTTGCGCGCAAATGGAGTCATTACTTTTGGAGTCAATTTACCCGAACCCGAAGACGCATGGGCTCTAATTGAAGGGCCGTTGTCTGAAGCGGTTAGAAATTTGGTAGAAATGAGGTTGAATGAGGGGGCCTATTTGAAGAGTGATCTCGAATCGAGATTAGATGTCATGCGAAAGAATCTAAGCAAGATTGCAGAACTCTCTTCAAAGGTTGTTGAAAATCACAGAGAGAGTCTTTTCAAAAGATTATCAGCTTCTGGTCTTGATTTAGATATCAGCGATGAACGTGTGATCAAAGAAATAGGGATTTTTGCAGAACGATGTGATATTACCGAGGAGATCACGCGGCTTGAAAGCCACTTCGCCCAGTCTGAAAAATATTTTAATAA
>NZSO01000042.1 GCA_002696885.1 Verrucomicrobiales bacterium
CAGACACTCTTGAAAATGACCAAAACATTTTTAGTGTGGTTGGTTCTTTAATTGAGAGGATGATTCCGAATAATGTAGTTGATGCTGCTTCTGATAATGGATCAATGCTTGCATTGATATTTATCAGTTTGGTAATGGCTTTTGGTTTATTGGCTCTTGAGGGGGCTGGAAAAGATCAATTAGTGGGTTTGGTTATAGCTCTCAATGAATTGATGATAAAGATTACCGGGTTCATTATGAAGCTAGCCCCTATTGGAGTTTTTGGACTGATGGGGTGGACAATTGCTCAAACAGGACCGGCATTTTTGCTTTCAATGGGTAAATACGTCGTGACAGTCGTCGTTGCTTTGTCACTTCATTTTTTCATTGTTCTCCCATTGCTTCTTTATCTAGTAGGTAAAGTTAACCCGTTAAAACACTTATTTGCAATGAAAGAGGCCTTGTTAACATCTTTCTCCACGGCCTCTTCTTCAGCAACTTTACCAGTCACTCTAAAGTGCTTACAAGAAAATGCAGGAGTTTCTAAAAGGATTTCAAGTTTTGTCTTACCACTTGGAGCGACTGTAAACATGGATGGGACAGCTCTTTACGAATGTATTGCCGTTCTTTTTATTGCTCAAGTTATGGGAATTCCTCTCGAATTTTCAGCTCAATTTACAATTGTAGTCTTAGCCCTTTTGACAAGCATCGGTGTTGCTGGTGTACCCTCAGCAAGCTTGGTTGCGATTGTTATTATTCTTCAAAATGTTGTTGTGCAAGATTCAAGGATGGAGGGCGCCTTTGCGGCCATTGGGGCAATATATGCAGTGGATAGAATTCTAGATATGTTTCGCACTAGTGTGAATGTTTATAGTGATTCATGCGGTGCTGTGATTATTGCATCCACTGAAGGAGAAGAGCTTAAAGTTTAATCCTTTCGAATTTGAAAAAAGAATCTGCATTCTTGCTAGTATGTTCAGAGATTTCTTCGATACTAGAATCTCTCAAATTGGCAATAAACTCAGTTGTACTCCTTACATGCATGGGTTCACACCTTTTACCTCTAAATGGGATTGGTGCCAAGTATGGAGAATCTGTTTCAACCATGAAGCTATCTAGGGGACATTGAGTTACACATTCCTGAATCAATGTGGCGTTTTTAAAAGTTACTACTCCAGTAAAAGATATCAAATGACCGTCATCAATAAGGGGCTTAGCTGCCTCCCAGCTATGGGTGAAACAATGGAATACGGCTCTTAACTTACCTTTAAATGGAGCTATGATTTCCTTGATTTCTTTCCAACATTGCTCGCCTTTATCCCTTTGATGAACAACCACATTAAGGTTTAAAGCTGATGCAAGTTCAAGCTGCTTGATAAAGAATTCCTTTTGCTTGTTTCTATATGATTTCTCATCCCATCCATTAGGTGCAGAATGAAAAAAATCGAGACCTATTTCACCTATGGCCACGACATTCAACGAATTAGATAACTCAGAAATTTTTTGGAGCCAATCGGTGTCACTTATATCTGTAACTGAACAAGGGTGAACACCTACCGTAGCGAATACATTATGGTATTTGTTAGAAATATTAACACATTTTTTTGAATCCTCTAGGTCAGTACCAATTGATATCAGCTTTGATATTTTGTTAAGCTTTGCACGCTCTAAAACCTCTTCTAAATCACCTTTAAACTGATTTGATGCTAGATGACAGTGAGAGTCTATTATCATTCTAGGCAGAAATGTAATTTAAAATGACTACCACTTAATTAGGCAGCTTGCCCAAGTTAGTCCTGCTCCAAAGGCCACTAAAAGAACGATGTCACCATCCTTTATAGCTTGTGTCTTATTTGCCTCATCCAGTGCAATCGCTACAGCAGCTGCAGATGTATTTCCATACTTATCTAAATTAACAAAAGTTTTTTCGCTTGGAATCCCCATTCTATCGGTGATCGCTTCAATGATTCTTAAGTTTGCTTGATGGGGAATCAACTGGTTTACATCCTCAACACTCATTCCGCTTTTTTCTAGAACATTTTCAGCCGCTTTCCGCATTGCATTAACCGCATATTTATACACCTCTCTACCTTGCATTCTTATGGCATTCAATTTTTGGTCGGCATTTTCTGGAGTTATTGGGCAAGCTGAACCTCCTCCAGGTACATGAAGGATATCAGTTTGCTTTCCATCGCTGCCTAAAACGGAAGAAAGTATTTGCCTGCGATTTTCTTTTTCTTCATCAGCACTAAGAATCGCAGCGCCAGCGCCATCACCAAAAAGAACACAAGTATTTCTATCCTCCCAATCTACCATACTGCTGAGCTTCTCTGCACCTATTATCAGGGCGTTTTTTCTTTGGCCACTACTTATGAAGTTCTCAGCGATCTGCATTGCATAAAGGAAGCCTGAGCATGCAGCAGAAACATCAAAACATAGAGCATTAACAGCTCCAATATTTTTCTGAACATAGCATGCAGTTGAAGGGAAAAAAGCATCCGGAGATATCGTTGCTACGATGATCAGATCAACTTCTTCACTTTTGATCCCTGCATCTCTCATGGCATCTCGTGCCGCTTCACTCGCCAGATCGCTTGTTGATTGAGTTTCTGATGCAATTCTTCGTTCTTTGATACCAGTTCTTGTGGTTATCCACTCATCGGAAGTGTCTACAATTTTTTCAAGATCTTCATTTGAAAGAATCTTGTCAGGTAAATAACTGCCAGTTCCTGAAATTTTAACATTAATAGCCATCCTTTGGGATAATGTAATTAATTGTCTAATGATTGAAAGCTTTGATTTTGAATCTCAGCCTCTATGTGAGGGTTTAATTGTTGGGCCACAGACTCTTTGGCAACTCTTATTGCGTTTTTTATAGCTAGAGAGGAACTTCCTCCATGAGCAATAATGCATACTCCATTGACGCCAAGTAATAAGCTTCCTCCATATTCTTCATAACTACCACGTGCCATGGCAGCCTTAAATGCAGGTTTTACAAGCTGAGCTCCAATTTTTCTAAGATTAGTTTTTAGCATCTCCTCTTTTACCCATTTGGCGACAGCCTTTGCAGTGGCTTCACATGCCTTGAGGAGAATGTTGCCCGTAAAACCATCACATACCACAACATCTAATTCACGTGCAAATAAATCATGGCCTTCTACATTGCCAACAAAATTGACAGAGCTTTTTTTGAGTAATGAGAAGACTTCTTTGGTAAAAGCTGACCCTTTTTCGTCCTCCGACCCATTGGACATGAGTCCGACTTTTGGATTTGTTTTTCCATTCACTTCTTTGGAATAGACTGACCCCATAATGGCATACTGGACAAGGTGAGATGCTTTAGCTTCAGTATTCGCACCGGCATCTACTAAATAACATGTTCCAAATTCATTTGGCATTGGGCTCGCGATTCCAGCTCGCTCGATGCCTTTGAGATTGCGAAGTTTTAATGTAGCTGCGGCCACTGCAGCGCCAGTGTTACCCGCACTTACAATTGCTTGGCAAGTTCCTTCTTTGACTAGGTCCGTTGCAATACTTATTGAGGATTTTTTTTTCCTGCGAATCGCCATCGCTGGAGATTCATTCATTTCTATAACTTCAGAGGAATGAACGATTTCAATTTTTTTTGTATCTGTCTTTTGACTGTCCAGAGATTGAATTATTTGCTCCTTATCTCCAACAAGATATAATTTTTCTAATATTGGAAACTCATTGATAGCTAAACATGCTCCCGCAACGTTCACTTGGTGACCGTTATCACCTCCCATGGCGTCAATTGCTATTTTCATTTTGTAGGGAAGTTATCAGATTCCTACAAAGAATATATTTCAGAATACAAAAATAAACCAGTTTTAAACCGGAGATGATATTAAAATCAAATCACAGAGTATCCACTCCGAGTACAGATCGGTCACGGTAGTAGCCACATGAGGGGCAAGCGATATGAGAGAGTGTGGCTGCACCACAATTATTGCATAAGTTGAGTTTAGGAGCACGCCAGCGATTTGCTCCTCTTCTTTTACGAGACTTACTTAGTGATGTTCTACTCTTTGGAACTGCCATGATAGAAAATTGCTTAATCGATATTAAAATTGTCTAGTGCCTCCCATTGTTTTGATGGTGGGCTATTTGTTGTGTCCTCACCATTATTTCGAGCATTTAAGCTCTCAATATAATCACCAGATGCTGGGCAAGTCCTGTTTTCATCATCACCCTGGTCACATTTGGTAAAATCTGGGAGGGCGAGGAGGATATCTTCCCTAAGGGCATTCGTCAAGTCTATCGTTGATTTACCCTCGATAGGGGCAAGAAGTGAGTGATTATTGAGAGATATCGTTTTTTCGAATAAAACTAAGCAATGTGTGCACTGAAAGGTNAATTTTGCGGAAAAATCACCAGTTACCAACAATTCGCCACTAACAATTGAGGCATCACCAGAATATTTTAACTGGCCTTTAGGTTGAACTAGATCTGAATCCTGTAATTCCCATATATCCTCATTAATTGTCCCGCTTATGAATAAAGATTCACTTTCGTTAATGGCTCGAATGTCGATTATCATTGATTTTGATTCCTATTTTAGATCATAAAAAGGATGTATATCCTACAAATAATAATCATTAAAATTGGAACTAAATTTAATCTTAGCAAAGACTAAAAGAAAATAATTATACTCATAGCTTAAATCTTGCTTGATGCCTGAAAAATCAAAAACTGATCACCAACAATCGTCTAAAGGAAGCTCCAAAGGCAATCCTTTGGCTGATGCTCTAGAGAGGCTAGAGAGATCAGTCGCCCAGAGAGAAGGTAATAGGATGGCATCTTTAGTGAAACCTATCAAAGAGCTTGCTGATGAAACCAATGACTCGGTAGATGATAAAAGTTTTAAAAAAATACCTTCGGAAGAGAAAATTAACGAAGTAGTTCAAAATCCGAATCAGGTGAATTCAGTTTCTGTTAAAAAAGGTTATTTTTCAAAATTAGGCCTTTTCATTTTTGTGCCTATTATTGTTTTCTCGGTTTTGATTGTAACGGGCATAATTATTTGGCCCCATGCAAAAAATATTATTAATAAAGAATTTGCTGCAATCAAAGAGGCCTCAATTTCAGAAAAAGAATCACTCAATGATGGAATTATAGATAAGTTAGGTGATGTTAATTCTAGGCTCGATGTGCTTTCTAAAAGTCTTGACCAGATTTCAAGTCTATCTAATTCATCTGCGGCCGATGTGTATCAAGAACTTGATTACTTAAGACAAAGAAATGAATTGATTTCTTTGGGGGATTTAGCAATCCATAACGCAGATAGGAAATCATTGGATAAGCTTATATCTATTAGAGATAAAAATACAGATTCTCGATTACAATCTGGTGCGGCATCTGAAATCTTAAGAGTCAAATTGGCCTATATGAATGGTTTGAGAAGAGGGAGCCAATCAATACCCATAGGTCAATTATTCCCAGAGTATGATGTCGATGATGAAGTTGATCTTAATACCGAACAATTGATTAGCTTGTTAGATGACCTTGAAGCTAGAGATGAGCACCGGGTGAGGGCAGCTTATCTTCTTGCTGATAAAAGAAATGAAAAGGCTGCAACAGCCCTTGTTAATGTTGTTGCCAATGATGAAAATTTAGATGTGGTCAGAGAAGCGGCTATGACCTTTAGTGAAATGACAGGGTTTAGAAATGATGATCTATTAGACGTTCATTCTTTAATTAATTGGTGGGAGAAAAATTCTGAGAAGTTTCTGCCTGAATTAAATAATTAAACAGTAATTTCAGAAATGATTTTTTCGAGTCTTCTTCCATACTCGACATAGGTTTCGAGTTGTTTTTTTGCTTTCTCTATAGGGTCGATATCCTCATCTTCCTCTTCATGAAACACAGATGCAATATGCGGTTCAATTGAGATAAATTCCCTGTAGTCAGATTTTTTTAGATCATTTAGAATTTCTCTTACCTTGCCCTCACCCTCACCAGGCATTGTAAATGTGCACTCATTCTTATCCTTATCCCAAGTGCCATCCTTTATATGTACATGGACGATCTGCTCCTTTAGTTCCTGATAAAAACTCCATGCATCTTGACGAGGATACGGTTTTGAAGCTGATCTGTCAGCATTAAAAACTGGGTTACCAGTGTCAAATACCCATTTCAAGTCTGGAATTTCATTTTGTAATTTCAATGCATGTGAAACGCTCATGCCACCGAAATTCATGCAGTTTTCATGAACCGGTGTAATGCCATTATCCTCAAATCTGTTTTTGATATCTTTTAACCTTTTGACCCTTTCTTCGAATAGCTGATCTTCGTGATCATTCTCATTTTCATCCTCAATAATTGAGTAACTCATGATACGTACGATTGATGAATCAAGCCTCTTCATTCTGTCTATGCATCTATTCACCTCACCAATAGTTATTTCGTAGGGATCTGTGATAGGGTGAGCCCAGTTACCAATTGTCGAACCAATTCCACATACCTTGATGCCGGCCTCATCTAATGCTTGTACAGCCAAGCTAAAGGCTTCTTCAGGAATTTCATGTATGCTTCCTTTTTCATGTTCGCCAACGCTTAGAAATCGGGCCTCAATATGCTTCCATCCAAGAGCCTTTGTTGCAGCTATTTGTGAGTCTATGCCGTCACCAGCTTCGTCGGCAATGCCAGTTAGTATCATTGTATTATTTCTTTGGTTTTAGAAATCTATCTAATTATGTCTTATTTGATTTTGCAAAGTCGTCAGCTGAGGCTGTTGCATTGGCATCGATTTTCTTTTTTTGAAAAGTGGAGCTGTCTCCTTTGTCTTTTAGAATCGCTGAGTATTTTTCCGCGTCTATTGGCAGTTGAATGGTTTTACCTTCCCAAGCAGATAATAAGGCTGCGTTTGCCAATTCGACACTATGAATTCCCTCAACTGCAGGAGAGATTAATTCTTCTCCATCGGAAATAGAGTTGATGAAGTTTTGCATGATTTCAACATGCTGTCCTCCTCTTCCATGAATTGGTATTTCTACTTTCCATGTGTCAGGCTTAGAAAAACCCGACATAGATTCCAAACTAAATTTTGACGTTTGAGTCTCGTTTCGATCCCATTTAATGATTCCGTCTTCGACTGTAAGAACACCTCTGTCGGAGATTACTTCTAGCCTATTGACGCCAGGGCTTTCGCCCGTTGAAGTGATGAATGTGGCGTTTTTTCCATCCTTATACTTAAAGTAAAGTGTAGCGTCATCTTCGACCTCAATTTGGTGATAGCGACCAAAACCTAAAAATCCTGTAACCTCCTCAGGCATTCCAAATAACCATTGAAAAAGATCTAAATTATGAGGACACTGATTTAGCAAAACTCCGCCACCTTCACCCTTCCAGGTAGCTCTCCAGCCACCCATGGCGTAATAATATTCTGTCCTAAACCAATCGGTAACTGACCAATGAATTCTTTTCATTTCTCCCAAGTCGTCTGAATCAATCAACCTTTTAAGGGTCTTGTAATGTGGATCAGTTCTCTGATTGAACATAGCAGCAAAGACCTTGTTTTTTCCAGTGCCTTCGTAGGCATTTATAAGTGCCTCGCAGTCACTTTTATCGACTGCTAAAGGTTTTTCCATCAGAACGTGTAGATTTGCCTCCAATGACTTGATGCCGATTTCTTTATGCGAGGGGTGGGGGGTACAAATATGGATGGCATCGATGAGACCAGAATTAATCATTTCGTCAACATCGGTGAATTGTTGTTCACCCTCTCTTTTCTCAGGTAAGGATCCTGAAACGTCACAGATAGCAGTTAGGTCAACTCCAGTAACATTTCCTTTTATAATATTTTCTCTATGGGCTCTGCCCATATTGCCTAAACCCACTATTCCATATTTAACTTTTTCCATGGATTGAATAATTTTTGATTAAAATTAGTCTTCTTTTTTTGAAGCTACTTTCTTTTTTGCGCGAGGTGGAAACTCCCATCCCAATTTACCAGTTGATTTATCTAAAAGTAAATGAGCGTTGAAAGGTCTGCCTTTTTTGGATATGAATCCATCAATTACTTCGGTTTTTCCTTCTTCAAATAATTTCACTACTTGTTCTTTAGGAAGTTCCTTTTTCAGGATTTCCTTGGAGATTCTAGTTCCACCTTTTTGTTTATCAGGAGCCATCTCAGGACAAATGTAAGCTCTATCAGTCTCATAAACTTTTACAGTGGTTCCATCTTCCAGAAGGGTACTTGTAAGAAGCTGGTCATCGCTAAGATTTTTAGCTTCCTCTTCTCTTTCTTCATCGCCTTCAAATATGAACTCTGGTTTCCACCCACCTTTAGCTCCCTGTGTCATTTGAAGTTCAGCTGTGAAGGGTTGTCCAAAACGGTTTTTGAATGTTTCGAAAGGACCAATACGACCTTTCTCCAGAAGATCCTTAGCTTGATCTGGTGTAATTTCGTGACTCGCAATATATTTATTCAGCTTAAATTTACACTCTTGAGATTTACACTCATAACTTCCATCAGTTTGTTTGAATGATCCTTCTTGGCAGTCAGGGCAGGTTGCAACCAAGTCATCAAAAACCCTATTCGCTAATTCATCTATTTTCAATGAGGTACGGTTTACTATTTCTTCAGTAAGAGTTTTTATCTCTTCCATAAAGATTTCCCTGCTAAGGTTTCCGCTTTCCATTTGCTTTAGTTTATACTCCCATTCACCAGTCAGCTCTGGGGATCTCAACGCATCGATTCCAATGTCATTTAATAGATCAATGAGAGCTAACCCTTTATTTGAAACTACAAGGTCTCTTTTTTGCTGTTCGTGCCTGAAAAGATACTTGTGTGCAATCAGGCCCTCAATAATAGCAGCCCTTGTCGCAGGAGTTCCAAGTCCACGCTCTTTCATAGCTTCTTTCAACTCATCATCATCAATCCTTTTGCCAGCCGTTTCCATTGCACCCAGTAAGGTTGCTTCATTATATCGAGCTGGGGGTTTTGTGACCTCGGATTTTATTTCTATTTCTGAGGCGTTTGCTTGGTCACCAGTTTCTGCGGGAATTAGCTCGTTTTTTTCAGTGGCAACACCAGGTTTACGCCCATAAACCTCTAAAAATCCTGGGGTTACTAGGATTTTACCAGTCGTTAAGAATGAATCATTTTGTATCCTTGTAATCCTTCTGGTTGTTTCAAATTCCGCTGATGGGTAAAAGATAGCAATCAATCTTCTTGTAACTAGGTCATATATCTTTTGCTCTTGTTCCTTGAGGTTTGCAGTGGGTATTTTACCTGTCGGAATAATGGCAAAGTGATCACTGATCTTGGAGTCATTAAAAATTCTTTTGTTCGGCTTTATCCAATTGTTTTTGATAACTTTTGATGCGCTATCAATGACCTGCTGATGCAGCGAAGTGCTTGAAATTGAATTAGAGAAATCATTGATATTAGACTTTATAGTATCAATATAATCTTCGGGGAGACACTTTGAATCTGTTCTTGGGTAAGTCAGTAATTTGTGTCTTTCGTATAGAGATTGAGCAATAGCTAGCGTGTTCCTAGCACTAAAACCAAACTTACTCGAAGCCTCACGCTGTAGAGTTGTTAAATCGAACAGCTGAGGTGGAGCTTGTTTTGCTGGTTTTTTATTTTCTTCAATGATTCCAGTTTTCCCAATACATCTATCATGAATTTCATTAGCCTCTTTCTCAGTCCATATTCTTTCAGCTTTCAGTTGATCGTTCGTGGCATCTTTTTCAAAAGTTTCTCTAAACCACTTCCCGCTGTAGGAGCCATTTTCTGTCTCAAAGTTAGTATGTATTTCCCAATAATCTTGAGGAGAAAAATTTCTAATCTCTCTTTCTCTTTCACTTAAAATGACCAGAGTTGGAGTTTGTACTCTTCCTGCAGTCGTAACATTAAAACCTCCATGTCTTGAGTTAAAAGCTGTGAGTGCTCGCGTGCCATTAAGGCCCACCAGCCAATCACTTTCTGATCTGCATAGAGCAGCCTGCGCCAACGGAACCATTTCATCGTCATCTCGAAGCGAATGGTAAGCGTTAATAATGGAGTTGTTGGTCATGGACTGCATCCACATCCTTTTAAGAGTTTTTTCAACTCCGGCAATTTGAATGACGTAGCGGAATATTAATTCTCCTTCTCTTCCTGCGTCACAAGCATTAATAATGGTTTCAACCTCCTTACGTTTAATTAGTCTTTTTAATAGATTGAGCCTGCTTTCACTCTTTGCTATTGGCTGAATTTCAAATTTTTCTGGAATAACTGGAAGGTGTTTAATTCCCCATGGTAATTTCTTTCCATTAGGCCCTGAGGGCATTTTAAGCTCAACTAAATGGCCTACTGCAGATGCTATTATTGCCTCCTCAGACTCAAAGTATGTATTGCGATCTTTACCTTTTTTTTCAAATTTACCCAGCTCTTTGGACAGTACTTTGGATAGGTCTGTCGCAACACTTGGTTTCTCAGCTATTATAAGGATTTTAGACATTTTTGGAATTTGAACCTAGAATGCATTTTATGAATTAAGCAAATGCGTTTATGAAAAATGACAAAAATTCCGGAAAATTCACACAATTTTTATAAGATTAATGATTCAATCATTAGATATGAATCGTTAAACAAACGCAAACTATGAGAAAGGAGCTATTTAGCCTGTAATTATTTTCGTATGAAATTTATAGCCGAATTAATGTCATGCTCAGTAACATCTTCACTGAGTTCGGCTTCACCAAGTTTGTTCAAAACAACAAATCGTATTTTACCGTTTTTAAACTTCTTATCTGATCTCATAACATTTAAAAGATCTTCGTTAGAAATTGAATCCTCTAGCTTTGTGGGAAGATTAAATTTTTTGAGAGCGTTGATAATTACTCGATTTTCAGAATCTGATAAGTGAGAAGTTTCAGATGATATTTTGTTGGCGGCAATCAACCCCAGGCTAATTGCTTCACCATGTAAATATTTACCATAGCCACCGGCAGCCTCAATGGCATGACCAATGGTATGGCCATAATTTAAAAGGGCTCTTAGTCCACTTAATTCTTTTTCGTCCTCTTCAACTATCCTGGCCTTGATTTTTACGTTTTGAATAATCAACTCATCAAGATTTTCTCTTCCATCAATATTCATTATTTTTTCAAACATTGATTCGTCGCGTATGGCTGCATGTTTGATAACTTCCGCAAAGCCTTCGTTAAATTCTCTATCAGGTAATGAGCCGAGTGTGAGTGTGTCAGTAATTACTAGTCTTGGATGATAGAATGAACCAATAAGATTTTTGCCTTCTGGTGTATTCACTCCGGTTTTTCCTCCTACAGCGCTGTCTACTTGCGAAACGATAGTCGTTGGAATTTGGATTAATGGTATACCTCTATAAAATACTGATGAAACTAAGCCTGCTAGATCGCCTATTACTCCGCCACCTAAAGCAATAACAAATGCATGACGGTCATGGCCTGCCTTAATCATTTTCCGACAAATATTTTCAACAGACTCCAATGACTTAGAGGCTTCGCCTGCCTCGACCTCGATTAGCTCTGTATCTATTTCATTTTTTTTAAGAGACTCAGTGACCTGTGAAGCATAAAGGGGAGCCACATTTGAGTCACTAATTAATGCGCACTTTTTACCGACATTTAATTGAGAGATTAATTGACCGCAATCTTTTAGAATTCCTTTTCTAACAATTACCTCATAGTAATTATCCTTAAGTTCAACTTTTACTGAATTTTGATTAAATGACATTTTGCATTGAATTAATTTTAGTCATTATTTTTTCGGTTGATGAACTTGGATCGTCATTGGCATTAAGGCAAATTTTTTGAAATCCACTTTCTCTCTTAAACCATGTTATTTGTCTCTTTGCATAATTTCTTGAATGTTTTTGGATGGTTGAAATTGATTCCTCGAGACTGATTTCTCCATTTAGATATTTTTGGATTTCTCCTATTCCTATAGCCTTTTTAGCAGTTTCAGATAAGTTTTTTGGTAATGCTTTTATTTCTTCAACTGCACCGCAGTTAAACATCTCAATTACTCTTGAATCTATTCTCTGATAAAGTTCTTCTCTAGGCCTTTCTATAATTAATCCATTGAATGATGTTGTTTTTTGTTTCCAAGCATTTTTTATTTGTGACATAGGCTGTCCACATTGGATGGATATTTCGAGTGCTCTTATCACATATCTCTTGTTTTTTAAATTCATGTTCAGGGCACCCTCTGGGTCAATCTTAATTAACTTTTGAACCAATTCTTCTATTGATAATTTCTCTAAGTCTTGCCTAAGCGTTTCATCGACAGGTGGTAAATCTAATAGTCCATGAGTTAAGCTTTTTATGTATAAACCACTTCCACCAGTAACTATCGGTAGTTTTTTATTATTTTGGATTTCTTTGATTTTATCTTTGGCCAGTGATGAATACTTACCGGCATTAGATTCTTGATCCAAATCTAAAACACCATATAGATGATGAGGAGCTCTACTCAATTCATTGCTATTAGGTGCAGCTGTAATAACGTCGATCCTTTTATACAATTGAAAAGCATCGGCATTTACAATTTCTGCATTTAGGCTCTTAGCAATGAGGGACGCTAATGAGCTTTTTCCAGAACCGGTAGGGCCAACGATGTAAAGTGCCCTCATCTTATAATATAAGGTACCAGAGAAATTTTAATTTTCCTCGCGCCCGGCGCTTTTTGCACCATTAACAATGAGCTTTCTCTCTAAATATATATACTCATTCATTTGAGAAGCCGCTTTTTGAGCCGTCTCTGCATCAGCCATTTCAACAAAGGCATAACCTTTAGAACGATTATTTCTTCTGTGTCTGACAACCTCAGCACTTAGAGTCTCTCCTGCCTGATTGAATAATTCTTTTAGTTCTTCATCAGTTGTTTTGTAAGGCAAGTTACCAACATAAAGTCTGCCTGTAGTGATTGGGATTTTCTCTGGAGCTTTATGTTCTCTTTTCGGTCTCGTTACTTTCTTTCTTTGAGGTCTCGAATTTTTATTTGAGGTTGGTTTTTTTCTTGTAGGTTTTTTCTTTGGTTTTCCGATTCCAAATAATTCTAGAACCTTTTGGATTATGGACTTCTTTTTCGCTCTTCTTGGAACTTTTTGTTTTACGTGCCTGCGGTTCTTATTTCTGTTTTTATTATTGTAATTGCGGTTTCTGCCTTTTCGTTGGCCAGAAGGTGATGAATCTTTCATATTCTCTTCTTTGGGTGGATGTTTATTTTGTTAGGCAGAAGTTTTCGAATTCATAAATCTATAAAATACTCAAATTTATGAAATCATTAATGGCGTGTCTTTAATTTATACTTCTGCAGTTTTATGAAGTTTCCTAATTTTTTAATGATATCTTCCAATGCTTGATTAAACAGCTCAATTATTTGAGTCTACTGATTGGAACATTTAAGATTGAGAAACTTTTCCTGAATTCAAGATATTCATTGTAGGTATTCCATCAACACCTTTTGATCTTGTTCCTCTTCTCAAGTTGATAATAACTCAGTAATGCCCGCAAAAACTGGTAAATGCTCACTTTTTATATCCAGAAAATTGTTGATACATATTCATCGAGAATCGAAAAAACTTATATAACCACTTGTTGCACTGATCTTTATGATAGTTAAGTTAAGTAAAGTTTTAGAAATGTCCTTATTCAAGTATATTAGTATCATATTATTGATAATTATTGGTGGTTTCTTGATTGAATCAGGTAACTCCCAAGGAAGACAAGGGTTTGTCGTGAATTCATATATAGTGGTTGATTTTCATTCAAAAAAAATCCTCTCCGCCCGAGATATTGATAAAAAGATGCCGGTTGCTAGTCTAACTAAGATTGCAACGGCTGCGGTGGTTTTGGATTGGGCCCAGGCAGTAAACGCTGACCTTAGTTCTAACTTAATTATACCTCAGTCTGCAGCTTTAATTGGTGGGCCTAACCAGCTTGGACTTGTGCCAGGTGACTTAATGAGTATTAGGGACGCTCTATATTGTGCAATTCTAGGCTCTAATAACTGGACTGCTGAGGCCCTAGCTGTTCATGTAGGAAAAGACTTGCTACTTCGAGAGGGAAAAGGAGGTGACCCCATCAAAGAATTTGTGAAGAACATGAACGCCCTAGCCCTTAACAATGGAGCGAAAAATACCAGATTTAAAAATTCTCATGGTATGGATCATCAGGGAAAGCCGCCCTTTTCATGCGCTAGTGATATCGCCAGGCTTTCAATCTATGCGATGAATATGGCCCCATTTGCTTTTATTTGTTCCCAAAAGAGTAGAGAAGTGTCCGTTTTCAAGAGAGAAGGTAAGAAAAAGTTTCTAGTGAAAAATACAAATAAAATATTAGGAATCGATGGAATTGATGGAATTAAAACGGGTCAAACCTCTAAAGCAGGTCCGTGTTTGGCGGTTACTTCCGAGAAACAGCCTTTGGTTAATGAAATTGCAGATGGAAAAAAACAAGTCATTCCGAGGAGACTCATTGCAGTAGTTTTAGGTGCTCAGCAGAGGTTCGATGCTTCAAGGTCTCTTTTATTAAGAGGATGGCAAAAGTTTGATGCATGGAATAGACAGGGTAGGCAAGTTCTCGGTAATGATGAATTTCTAAGTACAGTTAAAAACTAGAACAATTTGTAATACCGCATTATTATAACATTTCATATTTATGGATCGTCTTATTCAACTTCTAAAAGAAAATGCCAGATACAGCATCGAAGAATTAGCTATAGCTGTAGGCCAGAGCCAAGAAGAAGTGGCAGAGAGTTTATCTACTTTAATCGACTCAGGAACAATTCTTGGGTTTACTGCTATTACAGATATTAGCAAACTTGAGGGCTCAAATACTGTTTCAGCTTTAATTGAAGTGAAGCTAACCCCCGAGAGAGGAGGAGGGTTTGACAGACTTGCTCGCAGGATTGCAAAATTCGATGAAGTAGAAAGTTGTATGTTAATGAGTGGAGCTTATGACCTTTGTGTAGTAATCAGCGGAAGTTCGCTTCACAGTGTGGCAACCTTCGTTGCGGAAAAATTAAGTACACTTGATGGAGTTATCTCTACAGCTACTCATTTCCAACTTAAATCATATAAATCTAACGGGTTTCTCTCAGAATCAGAAAGTTCGGGTGACAGATTGGCTGTGACCCCTTAGAGAGTTAGTGGTTTAAAATTATCATGTCTTTTGATGACAAAATAGCCGAACAAGTTAAGAGAATTCCAAGATCTGGAATCAGGGACTTCTTTGAGTTGGTTTTGGGGCGTGATGATGTTATTTCGCTTGGTGTTGGAGAACCTGATTTTGCTAGTCCGTGGCATATCAGGGAAGCTGCAATTTATTCATTGGAAAAAGGGGAAACAAGCTACACATCTAACTTGGGACTCGAAAAATTGCGAAAATCGATTTCCTTATATGTTAGAGAACAATTTGAAGTAGATTATGATCCACTAAAAGAAGTTTTGGTAACTGTCGGTGTATCAGAGGCGCTTGATCTTGCCTGTAGAGCTTTATTGAATCCGGGTGATGAGGTTGTCTATCACGAACCTTGCTATGTTTCTTATGACCCAAGTATTGCTCTTGCGCATGGAGTGCCAGTTGCAGTTTCAACTCGTCCTGAGGATAATTTTGAAGTTAAGGCAGAGGAAATTGAAAAGAAATTAAATTCAAAATCCAAAATTTTAATTCTTAATTTTCCAACTAACCCCACTGGAGCAGTGATGACTAAGAAAGAGCTCCATGACATTGCTGATTTGTGTATATCAAGAGATTTAATCGTTATTACAGACGAAATATACAGTGAATTGGTCTACGAGGATGATTACAAACACGTTTCTATAGCTTCGTTGCCCGAAATGAAATCTAGAAGTATTTTACTTCATGGTTTTTCAAAAGCTTATGCAATGACTGGATTCAGATTAGGATATTCGTGTGCACCACCCGAAATCACTGAAGCGATGATGAAAATCCATCAGTACTCCATGTTATGTGCGCCAATTACTAGTCAAGTTGCTGCCATTGAGGCTCTTGAAAATGGTTCTAAGGCTGTCGAGAAAATGAGACTGGAGTATATGTCAAGACGTGATTATATGGTCAATCAATTTAATGAGATGGGATTGTCTTGTCATTTGCCTGGAGGTGCATTTTATGCTTTTCCCGACATAAGGGAAACCGGGCTATCTAGTAAAGATTTCGCAACTGGTTTATTGAATTCAGAAAATGTTGCGGCAGTGCCAGGCGATGCTTTTGGTGTGAGTGGTGAGGGTTTTTTAAGATGCTGTTATGCAACGGATATTGATTTAATTAAGTCCGCTATGAATGGGTTTGTGCGATTCGTAGAATCGATAAAGTGATGAACGGTTATGATCCTTTAGTCCTTACTGAGGATCAAATTTCTCGTAAGGCATTCGCCCACATTCTTCCCATTTCGGTTTTTATGGGTTTTATGTTAGTTATTCCTGTGCTGGAATTTTTTGGATTAGCCATGAACAATCGCGATGCTTATCCGTGGTATATGTATGCACCAGAGCAATGGTTGTATCCGCTTCAGACCATTGTTTGCTTGATTCTGATAAAGAGATATTGGATACATTTTGACGTTGGCTCCATTCGGAATTTGAATTTTGCAATACTGATGGGGGTTATTGGTATCACCATATGGGTGTTACCGGGTCACCTTTATAATGCAATGAATATGGGTGCCGGGTGGTGGAAATTTTTAGGTTTCACAGAAAGATCTGATGGGTTTAACCCATCAGATTTTATGGGACAAAATGATAATTTATATTGGTTTGCAGTTTTGATGCGATTTGTTCGCATGGTAGTAGTTGTAGCTATTGTTGAGGAAATTTTCTGGAGAGGTTTTTTAATGAGATATATCCTCGACAGAGATGGGAATTATTGGAATCAGCCTTTTGGGCGTTTCTCCATTAAAAGTTATTTGATTGTTACACTTTTGTTTATGTTGATACATTCACCTTCAGATTATTTTGGGGCGTATATCTATGGAAGTATAACGTATTTTGTTGCAGTCAAAACAAAGAGTTTATGTGCCTGTATTATCATGCATGCAGTAGCAAATTTTTTACTTGGGTGCTATGTTTTAAAGACAGAAAATTTTGGCTATTGGTAAATGAAAATTGGAATTGCTCAAATGAACTCCATTGTTGGAGATTTAAGCTTTAACGCTGATGAAATTATATCTAGATATCAAGATTTAGTTTCATCAGGGGCAGATTTGGTGATCACTCCAGAACTTTCAGTTACTGGTTATCCACCAAGAGATTTAATTTTCAGGTCAAAATTTATTGATGATAACCTTAAGGTCATTGAAAAGATCGCAGAGAAGGTTGGAAACGTGCCAATCGTTGTTGGTTGTATAGATTATAATACTCAGAATACAGGCAACCCATTTGAAAATGCAGCTGTCGTTATTAAGGATCATGAAATAGTCGGTAAGGTGACAAAATGCTTATTGCCGAGTTATGATGTTTTTGATGAAACGAGGTATTTTGAGCCATCAAAAGAAGTACAGGTCCAAGTGCTATCAGGTATGAAAATTGGGATCACTATTTGTGAAGATATATGGAGTGAAGATTTTCTTCCATCGAAGCTTTACGTGAAAGACCCTGCAGGAGAACTTGCAAAGAAAGGTATTGATTGCCTTGTTAATTTAAGCGCTTCTCCTTATCATATGGGAAAACCAAAAGATAGGCATGCTATGCTATCTTTTTTAGCTCGCAGAATTCATGCGCCAGTTGTTTATTGTAATAGTGTAGGAGGAAACGATGAGCTGATTTTTGATGGCAATTCTCTTGCTTTTTCTGCCGATGGTGAGCTGATTTCTCAAGGAGCTTCTTTTGAAAGTCAGTCCATTTTAGTGGATACAGAATCCACTAAAATTTCGGTTAGAGAAGATAACCAGTTGGAAGAAATTTATAATGCATTGGTTTTAGGCCTAAGGGATTATGTCACTAAATGTGGTTTTAGAAGTGCCCTTATTGGCTTGAGCGGAGGTATTGACTCAGCTTTGACTGCAGTTATTGCAGAGAGGGCGCTAGGGGCTGATAATGTTTATGGAGTAACTATGCCAAGTGAATTTAGCTCAAGTGGCAGCGTCAATGATTCATTAAGTCTTGCCGAAAATTTAGGTATTGGATTTGAGGAGGTGCCAATTAAAAATTCTTTTGCGACTCTTAAGGCAGAGTTGAGTGAGGTGTTTCAAAATTATGAAGAGGATATTACAGAGGAGAATATGCAGGCTAGAATTAGAGGGCTCTTTTTAATGTCAATTTCGAATAAGAAAGGGCACCTACTTTTGACAACTGGAAATAAGAGTGAGCTGGCAGTAGGGTATTGCACCATATATGGCGATATGTGTGGAGGCCTTGCTGTTATAAGCGATTTACCCAAAACGTTGGTTTATAAGCTTGCAAAATGGATCAACAGAAAAAAAGAAATTATCCCATGGGAAACTATTGAAAAGGCGCCAAGTGCTGAACTTAAGCCAAACCAAAAAGATCAGGATACTCTACCCGATTATGAAATACTTGATCAAATCCTAGAACTATATGTTGATCAATCTATTAGTGTTAGCTCTATAATTGCTAAGGGGTATGACAAGGATTTAGTAAAATGGATTGCTAGTAGAGTCGAAATGAATGAGTGGAAAAGGTGGCAGTCCGCTCCAGGCTTGAGGGTGACATCAAAAGCTTTTGGGGTGGGTCGCAGAATTCCTATAGCGCATAGATACAAAAATTAGTGTGCTTAAAATATTTATTTCGGTTTTTACATAACTTGTCACAGCGGCAGGTTAGAGACTTGACCAAACCTATGAAGCGTTGAATTGTTTAACCATGATTGACCCTTGTGAATTTGCTAACTCTCAGCTTAGAGACTTGATTCCCTATGAGCCTGGAAAACCTATAGAGGATGTAGCAAGAGAGCTTGGTCTTGATCCTGATAATGTAATTAAGTTAGCCTCGAATGAGAATCCTTTAGGGCCATCCCCTAAAGCAATTGAGGCGATGAGATCATTTGCTTCTGATGTTCATGTGTATCCTGATGGTGGAGGCTGGAAATTGAGGAATGCAATTGCCGAAAAGTTTTCTCTCACGATGGAGAATATTGTTCTTGGAAATGGTTCAAATGAAATTATTGAGTTTGTTGGTCACTCCTTTTTAAAACCTGGAGATCAAGTCATTGTCGCAGAACATGCTTTTGTTGTTTATAAATTAATGGCGACTTTATTTGGGGCAGAGACTGTCGAAGTCAAGGATCCGGATTTCATTCATGACCTTGATGCTATGGCTGCCTCTATCAATGATAAAACCAAGCAAATATTTATTGCTAATCCAAATAACCCTACCGGTACATTAGTTGCCCAAGAGAAGATTGATAATTTCATGAATAACGTTCCTGATAATGTGATTGTTATTTTTGATGAAGCCTACTATGAATTTTTAGAAACTCCTCCTGATACTCTAAAATATGTTAGAGAAGGTAGAAACGTTATAGTAATGAGGACGTTTTCAAAGATACAGGGGCTTGCTGGTTTGAGAATTGGCTATGGTATCACTACTCCGAATCTGGCCTCAATTTTACAAAAAACAAGACAACCATTTAATGCAAACTTACTTGCACAAGAAGCTGCGTTAGCTGCCCTTGCCGATGAAGATCATCAACAGAGAACTAAAGAAATTACTGATCAGGGTAGGGAGTTGTTTCACAATGAGTTTAAAGCAATGGGATTAGAATTCGTTAGAAGTCATGCCAACTTTGTTCTGCTCAAAGTTGGTGATGGCGATGCCGTGTTTAAACAAATGTTAAATAAAGGGGTCATTGTAAGGGCGATGAGGAGTTATAAGTTGCCGGAGTGGATAAGGGTCTCTGTTGGGACTAATGCCGAAAATTTGAGGTTTCTTGAGCTTTTGAAATCAATTATTAATTAATAATTCTAACCACCGTTGTGGAAGATACCATTGTTGCTGTAGCTAGTCCGCCTGGACAAGGGGCGGTATCTTTGATTCGAATTTCGGGTAAAGATTCATCAACGATAGCAAGTAAAGTATTTAGAGGGATTAATCCAGATAGCTTATTAAAACCAAGAACTCAGTGTTTTGGTGAAATACTTAATAACAAAGGGGAAAAGGTTGATAGTGTTTTAGCAACTTTTTTCAAGAAGCCCAATAGCTATACTGGTGAGGATACTATCGAAATATCATGCCATGGAGGTATGCTTATAACTAAATACGTTCTTGATACATTAATCGAAGCGGGGGCGAGGCCTGCTGAGCCTGGAGAGTTTTCTAAAAGATCATTTTTGAACGGTAAAATGGATCTGACACAGGCTGAGGCTGTTATGGACCTTATTACGGCTAAGACTTCATTAGCGATGAGAGCGGCTAATTCACAGCTGGATGGAAAATTAGGTGATTGTGTTAATGATTTAAAAGAATCTACACTAAATATTTTAGCTCATATTGAAGCTTATATTGATTTTCCAGAAGAGGATATCGCTCCCGAGACAGTCGATCAAATTATCATTAAGTTGGATGAGTTGATAGTTTCTGTGGGCATTCTTATTGATACATCTGAGCAGGGTAGAATTCTAAGAGAAGGGCTACTCCTCGCAATAGCTGGCCCACCAAATGCAGGAAAATCAAGTCTAATGAATAAACTTTTGGGCTATGAGAGAGCAATTGTAAGCAATGTTGCAGGCACTACTCGTGATACTATTGAGGAAACTGCCAACATTAGAGGAGTTCCAATCCGATTAATCGATACGGCAGGCCTCAGAAAAGTAGATGATGCCATTGAAGGAGAAGGTGTTGAACGTGCTAAAAATGTTATCAAAAGTGCCGACTTAGTTTTGTTGGTGGTTGATGGATCGAAAGAAATTATAGATATAGATAAATTTAAAAGTGAATTACCTGATGATTTAAATCATATTGTAGTAATCAACAAAAATGATTTGGGTGTTCATGAATCTTATCAATCAATTGATGGAATACGGATCTCTTGTATCGATGAATTAGGGATTGATCATTTGTCCGAGGCAATTGCTAATTATTGTATGACAGGTAAGGAAGCTTATGGAAATGATTTAATTGCAGTCAATTCGAGGCACCAATCTTGTCTCGAATTGTCCCGTAAAGGTTTAATTGGCGCGAAAGAAGGGTTGATTAATGGACTGGAGCCTGAATACGTAGCTTTAGATGTTAGATCAGCTCTGAACTCAATTGGGGAAATTGTTGGCCAAGTTGATGTGGAAGATTTGCTTGGTGAAATTTTCGGTTCTTTTTGTATTGGAAAATAGATTAACTTGGAGTTACTCCCTTTTTTAGAATAATGTTTGCATATTTTTCAGTGTCACCAGTCGCCACAATAGCGAACGCAGATTTGCTTTTGCTGTAAAAATCAAAGCGCTCCAGTTTATCGATTATTATGCCTTGCCTTGAGTGTTTATTGATAGTTTCAAGATAATTTTTTTCTACATTCGGATTGGTTTTATCCCCTTTGACGGGGGACATCATGGAAATAGGCTTATCGACAAAATGATCCAATGCAAAAAGTGGTAGAATAGCATCAAGTAGATCATTTATCTTTAATCCATCAGCTCTTAGGCAAGTTGGGCCTAGGCTTTCTGAGGGAAAATGAGCATCGGCTAAAACAATTTCATCACCATGCCCCATGAGAGATAGCATTCTTAAAAGATCAGGGCTAATTATCGGGGAGATTCCTATGAGCATTTTATGAGATAAGAAAATATTAATATTATCATTTGGTATTAGAAATTTTCCATAAATGCCCGTCGCTTCGAATGTATATTGAATCGTTAGCAATAGCGGGCGTGCCTAAAATGGTTTCGCCTAACTCAATTGTTCCACTAATCGTTCCTTCTGCTCCTTGAAGATTAATTGACTGAAGAAGTCCTTTTCTTTCTGAGGCAATATACATGTGTGTTTTAGAGGCAACTGGAGATCCACTAAAAGGTCCTTCCAATCTTAGTCTCCAGAGTCTTTCTCCAGTATTTTTGTTAGCCGCATTGAGGACACCAGCTCTATTGATGATGTAAATGTTGTCACCAATTACTATTGGGCTCGAAGTGCCGGGTCTTAATTGTGCCTCCTGCCAAATGATTTCTGGAGTGTTATTGTCTTGTCGTGGTTTGAGCGCAGTCATTCCATTTGAGGGAACATATACTACTGATCCATTTTTAGATGTTACACTAGATGGTATTGTTGATGCTCCTTCTGAGTAACTCCATTGAATTTCTCCTGTCTTGGCTCTTACGCAAGTTATGCCTTCACTGCCTTGTATTGCAATATCTTCTTGGTTGATTTTGATAGGGGTAGTCCAATTGGCCTTTTTGGTTCTTGGAAATTTCCAGATGTTAGATCCATCTTTTAAGTTAATACCAGCAACGAATGAGTCACTGTCATTTTCTATTTGAACAATTAATGTTTCATTTACAATTATTGGGGAGCTGGCTAGGCCAAGACTATTGCTGGCATTAGGATAGTCCTGCATCAAGCCTCGGATCCATTTTAAATTCCCATCCAAATCTAAACAGAGAAGGTCATTTGATGAGTATAAGGCGTATATGTGTGTTCCGTCACTGACAGGTGTAGGTGCAGCAACACATGTTTTATCATGACAAATAGTCCTGCCAGTTGCCCAAAATTCTCGGTTCCATATAATTTTTCCATTTGTTGAGTCCAAAGAAATGACATGCAGTCTAGTCTGATCGGCAGTAGATGCAGCGGTTAAAAATACACGGTTTCCAATAATTATTGGGCTTGATAAACCACGGCCTGGTAAGGCGCTTTTCCATGCTATATGTTTTTCTGAATCAATATTAGTGGGTGGGGATGAATTTAAGGCTAAACCTTGATGGTGATTGCCTCTGAATTGAAGCCAGTCCTCAGCCTGAGCTATTATTGAGAATGTTAGAATAGAGGTGAAGTAAATTGCTATGTAATTTAAGGTCATGATTTTTTTGGTCGTCTCGGCCGGCGGTCAGTTTGTTTTTGAATAGGGGTGGGCATTCGGTTGGAGGCAAGAATAGCAACGCCACTTTGGTTGCAAACTCTCAGCTGAAATTCCCATTGAACGGTCCATTCCTCAGTTTGTTCATTTTGGCATGCTTTCACAAGAATAGTGTTTTTTCCTTTTTTTAAATCAACTTGCATCTTGTATTGATCAATTTTTTGTCCCCTATGATATTCATCGCGACCAAATATGAATTCACCGTTTAGCCAGACTTTCCAAGCATTCTTACAACCTAACCTCAGTTCTGCAGTTCTTGAGATGTTTGATTCGAATTCAGTGTAAGCATAAGCGACGCTTTCTTTCAAAAGACCAAAAGGTTTATTGAAGTCAATCTTGCCAAATGGGTCATAGCTTTCTATGGGTTGCCACTTAGCTGTCACCCCTTTGCCTTTATACTGAGAATCAAGTTTTATTTCTTTTTCTGGAGGAAAAATGGTATCGAACCCCGCTCTATTAGTGTTATCAAAAGGTCCGATTGCTTGCCATCTCATTAGGAATCCAAAATGCTTTGGAAGGTCAACATTTGTGCCAAGTTTTTTTAATGATTCAGATAATGGCTTTATCTGATTTGCTTCAACAGCCGAATTTAGGGCTTGTCTATAGACAAGGATGGCTGAGTTTTTCTTTCCTTCTTCTTCTAGGGATTTTCCTTTCTTTATTAGTAATTCAATAGCATCCCTTCTGAGTTCAGGGCTTGGATCGTTAAGTAAACCGGGGACGATTTCAGATGCTGCTTCAGGATCGTTTTTTTTGATTAAATCAAAAGCAAACCGTCTAGCTCTCGGAGGGTTGTTCTCGTTTAAAAAATATTCACCAAGAGTATTGTTGGAGCCATTTTGCTCATGGTTCATGCTGTTGAAAATGACCTCAGCTGCTGACCGAAGCCAGTTTGATGCAATCGGGTCAGCATCATTCATTGCTTCGAAAATCATCATTAGGGTTTCCTGGCTCGGCTTAGAGGTGATTTCTTTCCATGCTTCTGCCGCTTTTATGTTACCTTGTCCCTCAGGGCCGACTGATAATATTTTTTCAATAGAGTCGTTGAGGGCTATCGCTGAAAGAGTATTCAATGACAAAGCGATTATTAATAATCTTCGTTTCATATTTAAGTTATAATATATTAGAGGCACTTAGATCAATCTTGAAATATTGAGTCTCATGGTGAATACTGTTCTATGCCAATAAATAGCTCTAGCAAAATCTCTCGCCGAAAATTTGTTCGCTCAGCAACGCTTTCTGCAATTTCTTTTCCATTTATCTCCTCTGGTCTTAGGTCCAATCCACCAAGTGAACGATTGAGACATGCAAGTTTTGGGGCTAACGGAATGGCAGGTGCTGATATTGGTTCTTTGGCACGTAGCAAGCATTTCGATTTGGTTGCGGTTGCTGATGTTGACTTGAAGAGAGCTGAGGGTTTGAGAAAAAGATTTCCCAAAGCAAAATTTTATCAAGATTGGAGGGAGTTATTGGATAAAGAGAATAAAAATATTGATTCTGTAAATGTATCCACTCCAGACCATATGCATGGACCTATAGGTTTGGCGGCTATGGATTATGGAATGCATTGTTATGGGCAAAAGCCATTAGCCCATAATATCAAAGAGTGTAGGGCCATGGCAAATATAGCAAAAAATAAAAATCTGATGACACAAATGGGTATTCAAATTTCATCAGCTTTTACTGAAAGGTTAGTTGTAAGTTTGGTTCAACAGGGAACAATTGGAAAGATTACAAAAGTTCATTCTTTCTCCGGAAAAAAATGGGGCGATATGGGACCAGTTCCTCAAAGAGAAGATAAAGTGCCAGATGGGTTGGACTGGGATTTGTGGCTAGGTGTAGCAAAAGAAAGGCCATACATATCTGGTTATTATCACCCGGGCAATTGGCGTAAAAGGCGAGATTTTGGTACTGGAACTTTTGGTGATATGGGATGCCATATTTTTAGTGGATGGTATCGGTCTTTAGGGTTGACTTCACCGATATCGGTAGTGTCTCACGGGCCTGCATCCAACGAACATAACTGGGCAATTAACGCAAGAATTGATTATGTTTTTCCATCTACAAAGTTCACTAAAAAAGGTAACGTATCTGTATCATGGTATGATGGTGATGAAAGACCTCCCAAGGAAGTTGCAGACCTTGTAGGAGGAAAGGTTCCAGGCCAAGGAAGTATTATCATCGGAACTGATGGGGTGTTATTAGCTCCACATATGTCTACACCAACTCTTTACCCTAAAGAAAAATTTGATGGTTTAAAATATCCAAAGTTAGAGCCTAGAGACCATTATTTAGAGTTTGTTGAATCCGCTAGAGGTGCGAGCGGGGAAAAGCCATCGGCTAACTTTGAAGATTATTCAGGACCATTAACCGAGACAGTTTTACTGGGTTGTCTTGCTACATTGTTTCCAGGTGAAAAATTGGATTGGGATGCAGATAAATTAAAGATTACAAATAATGTTAAAGCGGACCTTCATGTTGGAGGTAATTACAGAGAGGGTTGGAAGCCTAAAGCTATTATCTAAGTCTCTTTGAATGAAAGTTTTTGGTCATAGCAAACGCTTTCAAACATGAAACTCAAATCCCTCATTTGCTTATTTCTTTTCATCCTTCTGAGACATTGTATTGGTGCTGACTATTACGTTGATTCAGTGAACGGATCAGACAAGAATGACGGTCTCACGATACGAACGCCTTGGAAGTCACATCTGAAAGCAGAGTCGGTCTCGCTGGCGCCGGGAGATGTAGTTCACTTCAAGAAAGGATCTGCTTTTTCTGGCAGTATTCGGATCAGTGAATCTGGTACAGCGGCTAAACCGATAAGATTGACTTCCTACGGTAAGGGCAAGCTACCCAAATTTACAAATCCCACTACCCGAGATGCCAGCGGTAATGCTATTATTCTTGGTGGCGACTACATCATTGTAGAAAATCTGCATTTTCATGATACCCCTGGGGAGCACGTATCGGGAATGATTATCATGACCAGACTGGCCGCACTCCGTATTGAACACGGTTCTAATCACTGCATTATCCGGAATAATGAATTTATTAAGACTGGTCAGGGAATCATGTCAGCTGGGGAGCATACCTTAATAACGCAGAATTATTTGGATGGCCCGAGTTATG
>NZSO01000043.1 GCA_002696885.1 Verrucomicrobiales bacterium
CTCGAATATCTGGGAAAAGTTGACGATTTACTTTTTTAAGAACATCTGCAGGGCAGTCATTGTTGATCGCATTAGCCCTCACAACACTGCGACACATAGCAGTAATCAAAGATGCTGGTACACCTTTTCCAGAGACATCAGCAATTACCACGCCCAGCCTATCATTATTAATTTTAAAATAATCATAGTAATCTCCACTGACAATTTTTGCCGGAATATTCAGGCCACTGATTGTATAACCCTCTAAGGTTGGTGGCTTAGATGGAAGTAATATTCGTTGAACTTCACTGGCAGTGTTAAGTTCATTTTCGAGATGTTTTTTTTCCATTGCCTCGCGATGAATGATTGAATTTCCGAGAGCAAATGATGATTGTTCAGCCATAGACTGAAAAACCTCATAATCATTATCACTAAAGTTATCTGATTCAGAATTGTTGGCGATTGCCAATACTCCTAATTCCTTGCCACCGTATATTAACGGCGCAATAACCGCCGACACCCCTTCATGTGTTTTCTTATCAGCATTTTCAAAATGGGGATTTTTACCCAAATCATTAATTCTAATTGTTTTCTTTTTAGATAAAGCTTCGCCGAATGGTCCCCAATTTTTACCAACACTCGTTAGTCTAATATAGCTATTAATGGTGTTGGTATTTTTTTTAGCCTGTTGTGCTATGTGATCTGGCACTGGAATCAAAATCGGACAAGCTTCGCTCTGATACTCAGAGACAAGCCTATCTTCTGTCTTATCAATCAAATACAGTGCTGCACCATGAGCTTCCACGACCATTGCCGCACCCCTAACGATCGTTCTATATAAAGTCCTTGGATTGGTTCCCCCTTCTTCTGTCAGAGTTTCACCAAGAGTATGCAGAAAATCAAACATCCGCAATTCTTCGGTTTCAATCTCAAGTCTTTGTTGCTCTAAATTTTTTGTGATCTTTCGATACTTGGATAAATAAAACAAACATAGAACGATCAAAAGCAGTAAAAGCACTATGATCGTGGATTGCATATATTGTAGGTCTAAGACTGTTTTTTGTCTTTTAATTCTTCTTCAAGATAATGAATAACATCCTTGAACCTAGGAACATTACTTTTATCGGCCTTCGTTAACTCTTGATGAGCCTCAAGCGCATGGACTGCACCCTTAATTGTGTCTAATTCTTCATGCTCCAAATAATGACCATTATGAATGTATTCAGAAATATCATTTCTAAATTCTTGATGTGTTCTATTTTCTAAATCTAGATTTAGCAATTTATCAATTCCAAGACTGACTAGGAGTTGTTCATTTCTGGAATTTGCATTGATAACGTCGATGCTGGTATTATCAATTTTGTCAAGGTTTCGAGTTATGCCAACAAGTGTACCCATGAAGGTTGAATCCATGACTGGACAATTTTCAAGATCGATAACTAATTCCTTAGCGCCTTTGTTTATGGCGACTGAAGCAAATTCCTTTAGTTCGGCACTGTTTTTAAAAGAACCTTTGCCCTCGACACGAATCCAAATGACTCCATTTTGGAGCTGTCCAACATAGATAGGTGCAACGGGATTCACTATAAGAAAGAGAAGTGCCTAAAAGGAAACACCTGCTGTAATTTAGGCAAGTAGAATCATTAACGAATTACAGTTTTTTACCAAAGGTATGACTGGTCGCTTGTTATAATTGTTCCTTCTCTAATAATTGAAAACCTCCAAGCAGTTACCTTTCCATTCACTTGATAGTCTTTACCTGTAATTTTGATTTTGGTTTTATTCCTATAGGTGATTTGACTTTGAGGGTAAAAATCTTTTCTATGAATCTTGGATCCAGTTTTTTTCTGTCGATATTCAAATCGTACTAAGGTCGAGGAGTTTTTAAAATGACTCCAATTAGGGTCGATCCAATCGAAAACATAATAATGACCAGACCTTTGATTTTTCTCTTCTTGCGAAATTGCTCCATGTAGCAGGTGTTTTTTTTCAAATCCTACCATAGGATCTTCTGAAGCCATTTGCTCTTCGGCGTCCAAGAAAAAGTATTTGGAATTGATAATCGAGGCTTTCTTGTCGGTGGACTGGCAGCTGGTTAGTAAAGCTGGGACCATGAAAATGAGACACTTAAAATGTAGGTAGGTACTTTTGAGGATCATCTTCATTGTATTTTCAATATTAATTATCAGCCCGTTGTTTTTTTGATCAAAGAAAAACAAGACAATTAGTTAACTTTACTTTATTATTTATATTAGTTGCTATTCAGTATTATTAAACTGAATTTATTTGCGCTTCTATTTACTAATATGGAAAATGTAGAGAGGAAAATAGTTGATGATTTACTCCTTTCCTACCAAGAGGTGGGGGGAATTAATCGTATAGATAGTGCTAATCTGCCTTCCAGACCCGGGATTGCTTCTATTTGTGAGGATTTATTACAGATTCTTTTTCCTGGTTTTCTAGAAACTGAGGCCATTGAGTCTGAAAATTTAGATAAGGATACTTCTGAACTTCTTGAAACAATCTTTTTCGCACTGAACAAAGAGATCAATAGAAGCTTACGGCTTCTTGGTGATGAAGAATCACAATCCAAAGACTCTATCGAACTAGCCTCCAATTTTCTCTCGGAGTTACCGAAAATTAGAAGCCTTCTTAGAACTGACGTTGAAGCTGCCTATGAGGGTGATCCGGCAGCTCAAAGTTTTGAGGAGATAATTTTAGCATACCCATCTCTTGAAGCTATCGCGGTTCAGAGGATGGCGCACGTTCTATACAATTTCGGAATTCCTTTAATTCCTAGAATGATGACAGAGTGGGTTCATTCGAAGACTGGGATAGATATTCATCCTGGAGCAACTATAGGTTCACATTTTTTTATCGATCATGGAACTGGAGTTGTTATTGGAGAAACCTGTGAAATAGGAAGTCACGTGAAGCTCTATCATGGAGTCACACTCGGTGCCCGCAGTTTTCAAAAAGATAATGCAGGCAATCCAATTAAAGGTATTAAGAGGCATCCAAATGTTGAGGACTATGTCGTCGTTTATCCTGGAGCCACTATTCTAGGGGGTGAGACGGTTATTGGTGCGCGAAGCACAATCGGAGCCAATGCATTCATAATGAATAGTATTGATGAAGATTCTCTTGTCGCTCTTTCAGATGTTGAACATGAGATAAAAGATAAACGCATTCATAAGGAGACTTTAGATCATGAAGGATCCTAAATATCAGCAACTAAACCTTAGTCTTAACGGATCGCTTTTCGGGGGCATATACAAGAAATCCAAAAACTTAAATCATTCACAAAGAGGCGCGCAATCTTCAAGGACTCTTTTGGACTTATTTGAAATTACAAAACCTTCAAAACGTAAAAGGGTCGCAAGAGGAAAGGGTTTAAAATATGACCCTGAGTTGACTCATACTTGCAGAGAAAAATTGGAGAGTATGAAACTTTTTTCTCTAGCTTCTGGTGTAAATGTTTTTTGGAACCTTCGATTAAAGTCCACTGCAGGGCTTGCTTATCATGACAGTATTCGTATTGATTTGAACACGAGATTGCAAAGGTTTTATCCTGAGGAGCCTAATAGAACCTTGCTGCATGAACTTGCGCATTTAATTGCAAATCATAGAGCCTCCGGCTCTCGAATTCAGCCGCATGGAATTGAATGGCAGAGAGCATGTTCAGAACTTGGTATTCCGGGTGAAAAGAGATGTCATGATCTACCTTTGGCGACCACAGAAGTTAAAAGAAAACTAGCATATCGCTGTAGATATTGTGGTGTAATAGTGCCGAGGGTAAAAAAACTCACTAGAGAATCGGCATGCTACCCATGTTGCCAAACCCATAATAGAGGAAATTATAGTAGAAGGTTTTTGTTGGAAAAGATTTCGATTACAGAAGCAAAGACTTTAGCTCCTCAGTATAATTGGGCCTGATTATTTTAGGAAGAGTATTGCTAAATAGCTGTTTGCAGTTTTTAATTTCGGGATGCAAAAAAATACCCGTCGAGATTTCGTTAAATCTGCTTTAATGGCAGGCAGTGCTTCTACCTGTTTTAACGCAACAAAAAATGACTTATTTGCTAAAGTTGCGAAGAGGCAGATATCACTTGGATATGATAACTTTGCAGTGCGTGCAATGGGATGGAATGCCTCACAGCTTATAGATTACGCTGCAAAATTGAAGTGCGATACTTTATTCATTACCGATTTTGGACCATTTGAAAAACTAGATGACGAAAAATATTTAAAGAAATTATCTCAATCAGCAAACGACAAGGGGGTTAAGATTCTTCTTGGGTCCTGGTCAATTTGTCCAACCGCACGGAGGTTTAAAAAGGATTGGGGTACCGCAGACGAACACCTAAGATTGGGAGTCAGAATGGCCAAAGCTCTTGGATCACCCGCTTTTAGAGTCATTCTTGGCGATGGGGGAGACCGGTTAAGTGAAGGTGGTATTCAAGCAAGAATAGAGGATACGGTAAAAGTCTTAAAAAGAAACAAAACATACTGTGTTGATCATGGAATAAAAATAGCCATGGAAAACCACGCAGGTGATATGCATTCGACTGAACTTGTGGGATTAATTGAGGAGGCTGGTAGTGATTTTGTTGGTGCCAATATGGATTCTGGCAATGCAGTATGGACACTCGAAGATCCTATAGAAAATTTAAGAAATCTTGGTCAATACGCGATTACCACGAGTCTTAGAGATACAGCCATTTGGGAGAGTGAAAATGGTGTAACTGCTCAATGGACTGCAATGGGGCAAGGCAGTGTGGATCTAGTGGCCTATTTTGATTTGTTTCAGAAATTATGTCCCAAGACTGCAGTTAACATTGAAACCATCTCAGGATTCAATCGTGAACTTAAAATAAATGATGAGTCTTTCTGGAAAGCATGGCCTAATGGCAAGCCGAAGGGATATGATAAATTCATTCAATTGGCTAAAAAAGGAAAACCTCGAAAGGCTTGGAGTCCTCCTTCAAACGTAGAAAAATCACAAGCCGATAAGGATTACCAGAGGAGTGAAATTTCAAAGAGTATTAGCTATTGTCGGAACAAACTAGGTCTAGGTAAAAAATAAAATTAACTGATCAGATTATAAAGGTCCTCGATATCTATTTGTTCAAGGCTTTCCACAGCTAAATGTGCCTTATTCAGTTGATCTATTTGGTGTGTGGTGGCAACGGCTACGACATTCATATTTGCGGCCAGCCCAGCATCTATTCCAACGTGAGCATCTTCAATAACAATACAATTATCAGGATCAATATTAATTTTTTCAGCTGCCTTTAAAAAAACCTCTGGGTCTGGTTTACCCTTACTCACGTCCTCAGCTGCGGTGATCGCATTGAAGTGGTTAGATAACCCAATCAGTTCTATGACTGTTTCAATATTTTTTTTAGGGGTGGAAGATCCAATAGAGCATGGAATGTTTTTATCCTTCAGTGATTCCAATAATTTATTAACACCTGGTAAGGGGTTGATTCCTGAATCGATGATAATTCGTCTGTAAATTTCCTCTTTTCTGTCAGCTAAATTTTTAATTTTGTCTTCACCTTCATCGCCTATCCAATCTGCAAAATAATTTGGAATAATAAATTCATTTCGCATCCCAAAGGTTTCTTTAAAGAAATTATTGGGTAATTCTTTGTTGTTTTCATCAGCTAATTTTTTCCAGCTTTGTTCGTGTTGATCATGAGAATCAATGATAACGCCATCCCAATCAAAAATAACTCCCAACGAGCGATTGATCATTTTTGAATATTTATTAAATTTAATCTAGCCGCTGTGTCATTCCTATTCTGTTTTCGAGAGCTGTGTTTACTCTTGATGACAACGCAGCATCTACAAAGATCAATTTTGGATAGGATTCAAATTCTATTCGGTGCTGTCCGTCTATTGGTTTTTTTGAAGCATTGTTAACGTCCTGTATATCCCTTATTGGGATACCATTGATTTTGGTAACTATTAAAGTGCTTAAACGTTCGTATCCAAGAGTGGCAGGAGTTGGAATGGTCCTAGTCATAATGACAAGTTTCTTGTTTCCCTTCTTTTCATACATTTCAGGATTAGCATGAGCCATAAGAAGCTTTATTGGAGCCCGATTGCGCCAATCATTACCAAACAGCTTGAGAAAAGGAACAGAAAGTTCTTGGAAAACGAGGCCGCCAATTATAGAAAATTTCGGACCTCTATCAAACATGTAAGGGTCTATAAGGTAATCAGCGGTTGGTCTTCGAATAAGTTTAAAATTTAAATCCATCTCTTTGCCCTCTCTTATTATCAGCATTTGTATTGAGTCGCCTGTGAAAGAAACTCCCCTGACTAGATGGCTGAAACTTAGCTTGCCCCAAACTGCATCATTGTAGTTTCCTCGGGAATCAATCTTGTTTTTGTTAATTTCTAAAATGACATCTCCGACTTTTAAATTTCCCTCTGCAGAGGCCCCTTCCACCACTTTGCTTACAAATACTCCACCTTCATTTTTGGGTAGCTTCAAATAATCTCGAAATTGTTCGTCTAATGTTTGGGAATACATGATTCCTAAATTTGGGAATCCTTTGTAATCACCATCTTCGATGTCACTAAGAAAGTGTTTGATGATTGAGGCTGGTAAAATGCTAGAGATCTGATCCTTACTAGAGTAGCTTACTAGCAATCCAGCGAGTTTGTTGTCTTTAGCGACTGGTAGAGTAAAGCTGCCTGCGCGGTATTGCACAGGTCCATTGGCTTGAATTTGGAGAAATTTTGATGTATCCAGAAAAGATTGCCGTACTTCTGCTTTTGATACTGTAATCTTAGTCGTGACAGGTGTTCCGTTACTTTCAAATTGCCACGCCTCAAGTTGATCGGACGGAGATATTTTCTCGTCGATTTGAAAGGGTTCTCTGTCTGCCAAAAAAGCATCATTGTTGGTAGGCTCAAGAACTGCCAAATTAGCCTNGTAATCNACTGTAATAACCTTTGNAGGAGTTTTTTCTGATGAGTCAGGTTTTTCCAANTCAATATATGTNGCATCGGTTACCATTTGTGCAGTNACGAGCACTTTGTTNTCAGGCAAAACTGCACCTAATCCTAAACGCGAAGTTGCGGCACCTTTTTCCCATGGCTGAATCAGATTAAATGCCTGCATTGTGGTGTTTACACGAATAACAGATTTTTCGGCACTGGCTCCTAATGTCGAAACTGTGTTGCTGAGCAACAGGCAAAAAGAGAAAATGAGAATATTTAAATAATCTTTCATTTTTGATTTATTTTTGATGTATAAATTTTAAGAAATTGAATATNTTNNATGGGCTATTTTTTTTCACCTAGGTAGTGATCCCTAATGACATTNTATTTTGTTTGAATCCTTTGTTGAGCCTCTTCGACCTTGGATTTTTCTATCACGATTGGTCTGCCACTTCCCAATAAATTGATGATGATATAGTCATTATCATTGTTGGACAATGCGGAGTGAACATCGGTCAAATTTTTGACTTTAACTCCATTGACTTCATCAACGATGCTTTGTGTGAATTTAGAAAAATAGGAGTTAATTGAATCAGGGAGTATTGAAGTTAATACAATCACTTCTGGGCGTTCTTTATAAATGTCTGAGGAAACATATGAATCAAAATGATACCGCACTTGTAAACTCTTCATATTGTGTGCTGCCATTAAGTTTCTGTCGAGTGGTTGAAAAACCAGACCCGCAAACATCACATACCTTGGTTTTTCATCGTACTTGCGTGCAGCAATCAGATANGGCAAAAATCTCTTGAGTGTGACTTTNGTATTNAATGGCTTTTTGTCTCGCCAAATTTTNAAATCAATAACATCACCAGCAAATTTTCTTTCCACAATCTCATTCATATTNACGTCTTCCCCTTCGTAGTTGATTAAACCATTTGATTTTACAGGAAGGCCATCTATTTCCANAAGCACATCACCTGTCTCGAGAATTCCTCCTGCGGATCCATCCTCTTCAACATTAGCCACCATTATTCCAATTCCATTGTTTGGTAATCCAAGGGCAACCCTTTGTGAGGGGTTCAGCAAAGGAAANTCGCTCATGCTTAGNTCGACATAATGGTCATAATTTCCATCTTCGACATCCTTTAAGAATCTTTTGATCACAGGTGGGGGAATCATATAACCCGTGTTTTGAGCGATGTTTCCCGAATAACCTTGGAAGGCAACACCCACAATTTTACCATCCTGAATGACTGGCCCCCCAGAGTTTCCGGGATTAATAGCTGCGTCAATCTGTACNGTGAGATGATAATCTACGTTGGTGTGTGAATAGCTTAGGAAGTCAATTCTTGAGACCACCCCTGATGTGATTGAAATTCGCTCACCTCCAATGGGATAACCCACAACCTTAACAGTGGTATCAAGTTGAGGTAATTCCCCAACTTCAAATGGTTCAACCCCTTCAAAAGCTGAGGGATCTTCTAGCTCCAGCATTGCCAGATCGCAATCATGAGCAATGTGTATAATTTTGGCTCTGTAAGGTTTGGCATCACCAACTTTTTTAATGTAAACGATTCTACTATTACTGACGACATGNGCGTTAGTAAGAAATTTGTTGTCGTCAACTAACCAGCCTGTTCCGTTACCTCCCGAATCCCTGCCGCTATTCCAAGGAGTTTTATAATCTGGATTGAGAGAAGAATTTTCTATTCTAACGACAGCTTCGTACCGGGAATGATTTTTTTCATCCGAGGGGCGTTTGATCTCTTCGGCAAGAGTGTTTAAAAGAGNGAAACCGGTGATTGCTAGAAATAAATGGTAAGATTTCATATCGAAATAATAACGTCTGATTCAAGAGACGATATTTATATAGTCGTTTTCAGCGAACTAAAAGCAATCACTCAATCTGCTTTTANTTATATTAAATGATATTAATCTTGCTTTTTATTTAAGAAATATTGATAATCAATTTAAATAATTATTTAATTAAGATATGTCATTTTTGAGTCGAATTCCTTGGCCATTTTTTAAAAAGAAAAATACTGACAACCCTGAATTAAAGGATATTTCAGAAATACTCAGAGAGGGAAGGCCAACCAGGCGACTAAACAATGCAAAATTTTCCGAGAGGAGGAGGGGTAAATCGGCTGCTTCCATGTTTGAAAGAAAACAACTCAGAGAAGCCATTCTTCATTGTGTAGTCAATGAAGAGGAGAGATAATCCCAAATAAAAGCTTCTACGGAGCAGTCATTTGTTTGCCGTTATCCTTGTAAGACAGCTGTTCAATAAAAGGAACGGCTGATTTTGCCCAAGCTTGCGGCTTTTGATAGGATTCGGCACCGTTTCCCCAACATTTTCTAAGCATATCTGTATCTATCACNCCTGGATTCAAAGCGATACACCCCATTCCATGAGGAAGTTCTTGAGCAAGTGCCGCGCTCATACCCTCNATCGCCCACTTCGTTGCACAATATGGGGCAACGTCGGGGGATGTAGAACGGCCCCAACCTGAGCTAAGATTAATAATTAGCCCATTTTGTTGTTTTAGCATGCTAGGTACAAAATGCCTTATCATATTAGCGACACCGTTGATATTAACTTTTGTAAGGTCGTCAAACTCATNAGGTGGTATTTCCCAAAGGGGATTTGGGAAATTCATTATAGCCGCATTGTTNATAAGAAGATCAGGAGCGCCAATTTTCTCTATAATATCNTTGGAAAATGATNTTACGGCANTNTCACAAGATACGTCNCATTGCACGATATGGTGTTTTTCNCCCATNGTTGAAGCCATCTCTTCAACTTTTGCCTTTGTTTTTCCTATTCCAGCAACTAACCAACCCCGCTTTGCAAACTCAATGGACATTTCTTTTCCAAGTCCGCTAGTTGAACCTGAAATTACTGCTATTTTTTGGGTTTTTTGTGAGTTTTTAATGTTGCTCATTTATTTAATTGTTTCATTTCCGAAAAGTTGCATCAATTCATTACAGGTCGTATCTCTCGAACGTAATAATTAATATGAGCGCTATTGAATCATTATCATCTAATATCATTCTTTCTCCCGAGGATCGCGTNTTTCCGCAATTTAGTCTAAGNAGACTTNTGAATACAGTTTTTGATCCAATTGCTGGATCAAAAATCTGTATCCTCACAGACTTTGAAGATCCCAAGACAGAGATATTCAATTATAAATTTTTGGAGGATGCAAAAAAATATCCNGTTCAGTACAAAGCCTACCATGAATTTTTTTCNGTGTTGAGGGATTCTGTTATGGATGAGCTTGGGGTATCTGGTGGNGAAATGTTTGCTTATCACTCAACTGGTGGATCGAATCTTGATATGAATGANGAGTGTTACGATGTCCAGGGTAATCAATTGTCCTTAGACAAAGACATTTATTCAAACTACGACATTATTTTATGTATTTCTGATTGGAGCGCCACTGCTCCTTTGACGGCTAAATGCAAAGAATTTAATTTCAGAGGAGCTACAATGCACGGGGTGAATGATGTTATATTGAGCACAGGATTGGCTGTCGATTATGAGCAGGTTTCATCAGATGCTGAAAAATTAAGACTGGCGATGACGGGTGCAGACGAGATTGAGATTGATTTTACCATTGATGGTGGTCGAGTCCTGACGGCAAAATTAATGCTCAATGGTCAAGAGGCTCAAAAATCTCATGGGTTGTGTAGAGGAACATCTCCTGACATAGCCAATTTACCTGCTGGCGAAGTCTACTTCGTTCCCGTCGATGCTGTTGGCCAATTTCCCATGAAATACCATGATGGGACGTTGGGGCTTTTAGATGTCAAAGATCGAAATATTTACCAAAGTTCNTTAATCGAGGGNAATCAATCAACGATTGATGAGCACAACAATAAGCTCCTTAGTGACCCAGTNACTGGAACNTTAGGNGAGCTTGGTTTTGGCACACAAGTTCTCCCGGTTTCTGGTGCTGACATACAAGACGAAAAAGTCNTGGGNACTTGCCACTTGGCTACTGGTAGAGANGATCATTTNGGGGGCGANATNACCCCTGATATGTTTAAAACGCATCGCAACTCGACTCACGATGANATTCTTTTNGCTCCTCACAAGACACCAAATTTCGATATCAGCCAAGTNCGAATGAAAAGAGCTNACCAATCAGAAATATTGATTGAGCATTTTAAGCCGAGTCAATATCTTATCGATGCNCTTCAGAGTTAACTTAATCACGATNNTCTTTTGAACTTGTATGAGACACAAAAAATATTGAATGAGTATNTGCTCTTTCATTATGGTACCCATACAGAATTAAATCCATTTGATGTTATTCAGGAATCNTACCTGAACTTTCCTCAAAGAACGGTCCTNGAAAACATTGATTGTTCGAAAACNTTTAGTAGGGCTTTAGATCTTGGTTGTTCAGTTGGTAGATCAGCCTTCGAGTTATCAAGTTTTTGTGAAGAAGTGTTAGGAATAGATTATTCCAAAGCATTTATTCAAGCCGCAGAAAAGTTGAGGGTTGATCATAGTTTAAAATACGAAATCAATGTCGAGGGAGGCAAGGTCCTTGAAACAGTGGCACGGATTCCAGATGCATCTAGACCTGAGAATATTTGCTTTGAGGTTGGCGACGCTATGAATTTGCCCAATGATATTGGTCGCTTTGACGTGATTCATGCTGCGAATCTTATCTGTAGATTGCCCGAGCCTGTGAAGCTATTAAAGAATCTACCAGAATTGCTAAATGACGGGGGGCTTCTCGTTATTACCACTCCCTGTACCTGGCTCGGTGAATTTACCGAACCAGATAATTGGCCCAAAGGGTCAACATTAGAATGGTTGAAAAATAATCTCTCCTCAAAACTTTTACTTAAGGAAGTCAAAGACATGCCTTTTGTGATATTAGAACATCACAGAAAATATCAATTTAGCATTGCTCAAGCATCCGTATGGGCTAAGGAAGATTAATTGATTAAACGCAATCACAGTAACATAATACGTATGTCATTTGTGCTTAAATACGTTGAGTGTTAATAAAGAAAGAAAAAAAGCTACGAGAGTTAACAAACCTGTACCAAAAAAGTATATTTTTTATCTCATAGTAATAATTTACTTGGTATTAGATTTTTATGTTTTCTCCGGACCTTTCAGATCAGGGATAAAGAGAATTGTCAGTAAAGATCAACAAAGTTTAATAGAAATCGCAAGAAACGAGGGTGTGGTTGCGACTGTAAATGCTCACCCAGTATATGAACAGGAAGTAGTAAGAAGCTTTAATGATTACTGTCTTAAAAATGGAATTGACCAAAAAATCATATCAAAAAAAAGAACTGATTCTATAAAGTCTTTATGCCTTAATAATCTCATAATTGATAAGTTAGTTTGGTTTCATTCATATCATACTCCTGTTCAATTAAGTGCTGAACAAGTCAATGAGGCATTAATTGATTTCAGGAAAGGTTTTGAAAATTCTGAAGAATTTAATGAAGGTCTTAAGTCCCAAGGTTTTTCTATTAGTCGTCTTGATGCATATGTTGAAAATCAATTTATGCAGAGGCAATGGATTGAAAGAGTGATCAGCAAATATATTCAAGTTAGTGATGAGGAGATTTTGAAAAGGTATGAAGCCGACAAAGGGGCTAGAGAAAATCCTGAACGGTTTAAAGTTCAACAAATATTCTTTGCAAGCTTGAACAAGAATCCTATTGATCTAAGAAAAAAAGTCAGTGATGTCTTTGAAGAGCTAGAATCTGGATCAGGTTTTGAATTGATGGTCGGCTCGTACTCTGAAGACCCTCAGTCAAAATCTAACAAAGGACATTTAAATTGGTTAACAAAGGAAAGAGTTGAACAATCTTTTTATGATCAAATACAAAATTTAAATATTGGTGAAATTAGCCAACCCTTTGAAACCAAAATTGGTTGGCATATTGTTCGCTTAGTAGACAGAAAAGTTTCAAATAAATTACCCCTTCATATAGTTAAAAAGGAGCTAGCAGCGGCTATAGAGGCTGAAAAACGTTATGATGCTATAAAAGCTTTAATTAATTATATGAAAAGAAAGGCCAAGATACGTTACATCTCCAATATGATTTAATTTTGAAAATACTCTCATTGGAGAAATCATTTTGGTGGTAGTACCCCTTCTCTTGCAGGGAGTTTAGGTTTCAGAATTGAATTCTTATTATCAGTGTCGTTGACATTGGCAGGTGGATTTACGGAAGGTGCTGGCTCATCAGGCTTCTCCGTCACCTCTGAGTTCTTAGGTTTTTCTTCAACTTTATTTTCAGGCGCTTGTTGCTCTTGTTTATCGGAGCTCTCTTTTTTAGTGTTATCAATAACCTTAGGTTGATTATTTGGTTTAGAAGGTTTTGTGATTTCTTTTTGAGGTTTAACAATCGGTTGTTCATTCTCAGCCAAGTTGACTGGTTGAGATTTACTTAAGATTGGAATGTTAAGAGTTTTGATGCCTGTACAAGAGCAGAGGCTAAGAACAAATAGGATTAGGCAAATTTTCAAAACGTTCATCTTAATCAGGCCAATTTTATTATATTTGGTATTTCTTAGATATCGCAAAATAATAGTTACAATGCAATCCGATATTCAATCATTTGATAATTAAATTGTTTATGACTGAGCTATTCATTTCTAAATTGATTAATGAATATAAAACCCAAAGCACCTAAGGATAGAGTGCTCTGGCCGATTAATAAAATGACCTCCCTGAAATTGTATAAATAACATGCTAGGTTCCATGAAACTCCAATGAGAAGGCTTGACCCAATAATAAATATTCCTAGGGGTGAAATCTTTGAAGGTGGGCCACTTCTAATTTTTTTCGCGACATTTAAATAAGAGTTTGCGATAACGGCAAAAATAACGATGGAAAGTATGCCCATACTATTTGCAAGCTTTGGCACGATCCCCACTAATGCGTCGTATGCTCCATGAGCTGTAACAACAATTACGAAATCTTTTAGAAAGTTATCCCAACCTCTTAGAGGATTGATTATCCAGTGATACATACTGAGTCCGACTATTGCTGTGAGCGAGGTATGAAGAAAGTTTGCAGTTAAGAATCTTGGAAAAACCGCACTTTCAAACCCTGAGCCAAAATATAGAATGTTCTCTGAGCATGCGAATCCGAGACCTACGCACGCGGCACATGCTAGAGCTTCCATAGGGATGCGCCTTTTTCTGAGGATCAATAAAAATGGGGAAAAGAAAACGACTTTTATTAGTTCTTCTCTGAGACCGATACCGCAAATACAATAGATAATATCATTAACCGTTTCGCCGTTGATTTGGAGTCCAAATTTATTTTCCTGCCAATATACCAAACCTAGGACTATAAAAGTTGAAAGGAAGCCTGAAATGAATGCTGAGCCATAAAGAGTAAGGCGAATGAATGTATCACCAGAGAGTTGGCCAAGGTTGGTAACGATTAAAAACCAAATTAAAGCAGTGAAAAGTGTCACCATTATCCATGGCAGTGACAATTCACTGAATGCTAAATAGTAACTTTTTATGGTAAGGGCAGTCCACTCATTGAGTTTAATGGCTATGATTTTGAATGTTTTAAAGTCTAATGATTCTCTTAGTTCTTGATCATTGAATAACTCTTTGGCCTCCTTTAGGTCGCCGCTCTCTATATGGGAAATGATGATTTTCGATTTTGAGTGATATGATTGGGGAAAATTCTTTAGTTCTAATTTGTAAAACTGGTTGGCTTTTTCTTTCTCCCCTTTGGCGCTCAATGCATCTGCCACTAGCTCTGATGCAAATCGGATAGGTTCTTTTCTAAGCGCGTAAGTTTTTAATTTGGATAGGTGTGCTGGATTATTTTTTTCAAGAATTGATTGATTAAAGAGCACCAGAGCCTCTTGCTCTTCTTTAGAGAGTAAGTTTTGCGGTATTTTCAGAATTAATGCTTTTTCAAGGTCTCCGTTTCGGGCGAGATCGGCAATTTCTACATTTGTGAAAGTGTCTCCTTTTTTGCTCTTTAAGAAATTAATTAATTCATACTGGTTGCTTTTATTAACTACGCTCAGTATTTCTGATTCGTTCAACCATGGGCAGGCGCTCTGAAGGCTATTTTGGATTTTTAAAGATGCGGGAATTTTTGTGCTATCAATAATGAAGCCTAACAATACAGCAAATAAACCTATAGAGACGGCCGATTTAATTAAAAAACTTCTGCTTCGTGAAAGAGTAGATATTTTTTTGTGATCCATATCAGCGAAAATGAATTTAATTCCGATTTTCAAGATAGTATTTTTTTAATCCTTCAACTACACCATCTGAATACTCATTGAGGAGACTTTTTCGTTTAATCCCGTTAATTCTTTTTAAACCTTCATATTCCCCCAATGCTACCCTGTCGTAGAATTCTTTGTTGTTCATTACATAAGGTTCTAGAAATAAAACAGGACAATGATAGATACGATTTGCGAGAAGATTTCTCGCGTAAATATACGGTTCATCGGATTGGAGGAGCTTTGCGTTAGATGTGTTGTACTTGTAGGGAGGTAGTTTTGTTTCCATTGCCATTGAGTTAGCAACTGCCTTACTTAGACGAAACTCTTCAGTATGAATGTCTTGAAATAAACGCGTAAAGAGATGAAAACGGTTGTCCTCTAATCGGAATTCGGACTGGCTGTAGTTACCATTTATCAAAAGATGTAGGTGATTTTTATTTGTGAGTGTTGGTTTGTACGGATTTCCCCAAGACTCGGCGTTAAAATGAACGCAGATCACAAGATCAGGCTTGATTTTGTGATTAATAATATGTGCTCTTCTACGAATCTCGTGCCTTCTGTAAAACAAAAGCTCAGACTCTCGTTTTACAGTTGTTTCATTAACTACCATTCCTCGAGATTTAAGAAGTTCTTTTGCCATGTCAGTAAATTTCGAGGGGCTCAATTGATTTACCGGGCGTATGTCAGATCTCACTAACACTACATTAGCGCCTAGCTTATCTAGTTTCTGTTTTATTTTTTTTGCAACTCCCAAAGTTAGTTCACCCTCTTTAATTTCGATGCCTGAATTATTTATTTGGTACCATCTACCCTCCATCTTTGCCCACTCTCCACCAATGTGACCTGGATCAATAGCGATCTTTAGATTTTTGAGAGGTCTTTTTTTGACATTAATTAACTTGGGAAGCTCATTTGCTTTTTTCCAAAACCTTTTTGACTTTAAGTCAGTTTTTTCATCGGAAAAAAAGACTCTTATAAAATTGTTGCCACGAGTTTTTATGTCCACAAAAGAATCACCAACTTTCGCACCCAGTTTCCATGACTGTCCCTCTGAATATACTGATTGTATTTGATGGAGAAATTTTCTTTTGGTTATTGTACTTTGATACTTCTTTAACTCCTTCCAATCTGGATTAATCGCTAAAGTACTGATGTTTGGACGGACTTTAAGTTGATAATCAGCAATTTCACTTTTTGTGAATATTGGTTTTAAAAAATATGAGAGAAAAACAATTAGGGTTATTAGAAAAAAAATTCCTAGAATGAATTTCTTTTTAAGCCATAATTTAGAAGACATTACTTATGAATAATATTTTACATTGATTAAAATATTATCACAGTATGAAGTGTATCACTTAAAATCCAACTAGGTATTTCTTTTGGAAAAATTACCACATAATAAAAACTTACGATTGCTCTTCCTTGGAGATATCGTAGGTGAACCTGGTCGAAAAGCTGTAGCAACATTTATTCCAAAGTTTCGTGAAGAGCGGGGTCTTGATTTTATCGTTGTCAATGGAGAGAATTCAGCAGGGGGGCGAGGTATAACACCAAAAATAGCGATCGCACTCTTGAGAGCTGGTGCAACGGTGATAACGACTGGAGATCACATCTGGGATCAAAGAGAAATTGTTGATTTTTTGCCGACTGAGCCTCGTTTACTGAGACCATTAAATTATCCGGACAATACACCAGGGCATGGAAGTATTGTATTGGAAACTGATAAAGGTCCGGTGGCTGTGATTAATGCCCAGGGTCGGACTTTCATGAACCCTCCTCTGGAGAACCCTCTGATTGCTATCGATGAGGAATTAAAAAAATTGAAAGAACAATTAGATCTAAAAATGATTTTTTTGGATTTTCATGCAGAAGCTACAAGTGAAAAAATTGCCACAGCTAGGTATTTGGACGGAAGGGTTTCAGCCGTTGTCGGTACCCATACACACGTTCAAACTGCAGATGAGCAAATATTTCCCGAGGGTACCGCATTCCTTTGTGATGCAGGTATGTGTGGTCCTAAAGAATCTATTCTCGGAAGGCGAATCGAGCCCATTCTTTATAGGATGAAAACTGCAATGCCTCAAACAATGCCTGTCGCTAAAGGTCCTGTGGAAATATGTGGTCTAATGGTTGATATAGATTCGACGACTGGAAAAGCGGTCGATCTTGAGAGAATCTCAGTGATTTCAGAGTAGAATGCTCTATTTTTAGGGCTTTAGCGCTAATGTATTTAACAAAAGTAAAATTTTTATTTGTAACATATTAATAATCAATGAGTTAAAAAATAATAATTATGAAAGGCTTAAAAATCTCAAAATTTTTTTGACACCAACGGCCAATTTGATAGATTTCGCTCCACTTTTTCGCAGGGGTGGATGAGTTTTTTAGCTGTTAACATCATTAGATTATAATGTGCTTGGTTGATTTACTTATTAGCTTCTGTGGACTGCGTGAGTGTTTCTTTTCTAATAAATAAACGAGAATAATGCTCATAAAATTATTAGTAACTGTTACGCTCATGTAGCTCAGGGGTAGAGCACTTCCTTGGTAAGGAAGAGGTCACGGGTTCAAATCCCGTCATGA